>RFGR01000113.1 GCA_003696625.1 Planctomycetota bacterium | reverse complement strand
AGTTCGGTCAGGGCGCGCTGGATGGGGTCGGCAGCCGGGTCGATCAGGTTGTGGGTCGTGGTGCCGAGAGCGCCTTCGCCGCCGGCGCCCGCCAGCCGCTCGAGCAGCGGCCGCACCGGGCCGCTGACCCCGGCCGGCACCAGCGCGAACAGCACCAACGGCCGGCCCGGTCGCCGGTCGAGCCGGGCCAGGGCCCGCAGCAGGAGGTCGAAGCCCTTGTTGCGGAACTCGTAGCGGCCGGAGGTGCAGAGGAAGGCGGCCTCGTCCAGCCGCCGGCCGAGCAGCGCCTCGGCGACCCGGCGCAGGCGGTCACGAGCCTCCGCGCGGGGCACGCCGGCACGGGCCGCGTCCACCACCTCGAGGTCGATGCCGTTCGGGGTGACCGGCTCCGGCCGCCGGCCGAGCAGCAGCTCGGCCTCGTCGGCGGTGACCTCGCTGACGGTGGTGAAGACGTCGGCCTCGGCGGCGCAGACCGATTCCAAGGAGTGCTTGGCGCGGACGCCGTTGGCCGTCGCCGCCTGTTCCGGGCTGACGCCGCCGGCCAGGCCTTCGGCCGGACCGAGACCGGCCGCGGCCAAGGCCCGGCCGAGGACGGTGGCGTGGGTGGTGAAGACGGTGCCAACCTCGGGCAGCTCCTTCTTCAGGCGCAACAGGCAGGAGCCGGTCAGCCATTCGTGGCACTGGGCCACGGCCGGCACGCCGAGTGGTGCCAGCCGTTCCCGCCACCACAGCTCGATCACCTGGGCCGCCGCCCAGCCGAACAGGACGGGTTCGACGTAGTCCCAGCCGCCGGCCAGCGAATCGACCCGGAAGTCCTCCCAGAGTCCGGCGAGGACCGCGTCCTTCTCGGCCAGGAGGCCGGAAAAGCCGACCTGGATCAGGCGCGGGGCGCCGGGGATCCGCCAGCGGCCGACCCGGACGTCCAGGCCGAGTTCCCGGCAGGCGGCGGCGAAGTCCTCGTGGCCGGGCTCGGGCTCGAAGGGCGCGGCGGCCGGGTCGTCGGCCAGCAGCCAGGGCCCGATCGTGAAGTAGTCGTCGCCGAAGCGTTCGACCAGGCTCGGAGCCCGGGTCGCCAGCACGGTGTGGATGCCGCCGACTTTGTTGGCGACCTCCCAGGAGACCTCGAACAGAGCGCGACGGTTCATCGGGCCGCCTCCTGGACCGCGGCGGTGCGCTCACCGACGGCCTCGCGGGCGCGGCGGTCGAGGTCGTCGAGTACGTTCATGAAAGCGATGTAGGCGTCGTAGGGGCTGCCGTAGGGGCTGAAGTACTTGTGGACGTCGCCGTCCGTGAACCACTTGGTGCACATGTAGTAGAGGTGATCGGAGGTGGTCAGACGGCGCCAGCGTTCGAGCAGGTCCGGACGCCGGGCGGCGGCGCCACGGACCAGGCGGCCGGTCTGGTAGAGGGCGTCCATCGCCGCCCGCTGCATGTGGTTGCCGAGCCAGGCGGTCAGGTCGCGTTCGGTGTCCGCCCAGGAGACGGGGTAGGGGATGTCGAGGCGGCCGACGGGGTCGAGCCGGGCCAGGGCTTCGGCCGGGGTCTCGAAGCGGAAGTCGGGTTGGGCCAGGACCAAGCCTGGCAGGTGCTCCATGAAGGCGAAGATGCCGGTGTCCTCCCACTGATGCTCGCCGAAGGTCTCGTAGTCCATGAACAGGCCGACGACCTCGGCCTCCCCGCCGAGCCGGTGCAGCCAATGCGCGTAGCGATCGGCCGGCAGCGGCCATTCCGACCACTGACGGTTGCTGAAGCGGAAGGCGATGTCGTCCGAGAGCCGGTAGCTGCGGAGCAGGACCTTGAGCCGCTCGCAGCCCTCCGGCCGGTAGACGAAGTGGGGACTGCGCCAGCCGAGCAGGTGGTCGGCGCCTTCGGCCAGGATGCCGCGGAAGCCGAGCGCCTCGGCCGCCCGGGCCACCTCGTTGTCACACACCAGCTCGGTGTTGCGGAAGGTGGTCGGCCGCCGACCGAACAGGCGCTCGATCCGATCGGCGTGTGCCCGGACCTGGGCGGCGAACTCGTCGCGGTCGGCCAGGAAGGCCAGGGAGTGGTGCGAAGTCTCGGCCAGGAACTCGACGCAGCCGGTCGCGGCCAGGGCCTGGAACTGCTCGAGCACGTCGGGGGCCCAGAGCTCGAACTGGTCGAGAGCGGTGCCCGAGATCGAGAAGGCGCAGCGGAAGGCGCCGTCGTGACGGGCGATCAGGTCGGCCAACAGCCGAGTCATCGGCCGGTAGCACTTCTCGGCCACCCGGCGCAGGATGCGTTCGTTCTCGGCCTCGTCGTAGTACTGCTCGCTGACGCCGATGTCGAAGAAGGAGTAGCGCCGCAGCCGGAACGGCTGGTGGACCTGGAAGTAGAAGACGATCGATGTCATGCCACGAGTTCCCGGTAGACGTCGCGGACGACCGCGGCCCGCGCTTCCCAGCGCATCCGCCGCACCTCGTCCCGTCCTTCCTCGATCAACTGGCGGCGGAGGGCCGGGCGGCGGAGCAGGGCGAGGATCTTGTCGGCGAGGCCGTCGACGTCCCAGAAGTCGACTTTGAGAGCGTTGCTCAGGATCTCGGAGACGCCGCTCTGCTTGGAGACGATCACCGGCACGTCGAGGGCCATGGCTTCGAGCGGCGAGATGCCGAACGGTTCGGACACCGACGGCATGACGTAGAGGTCGGCCATGGCGTACATCCGCTCGACGTCCTTGCCGCGCAGGAAGCCGGTGAAGTGGATGTTGCGGGCGATGCCGAGCCGGGCGGCGCGCTCGATCATCGCCGGCAGCATGTCGCCGCTGCCGCTCATGACGAACTTCACGCCCGGCATCGCCCGGGCGACCTTGGCGGCGGCGTCGATGAAGTAGTCCGGCCCTTTCTGAAAGGTGACCCGGCCGAGGAAGAGGACGATCGGTTCGGGGATCGCCTTGCGCCAGTGAAAGTCGCGCGCCTGCTCCTCGTGGGTGACGGCGTTGTGTACCACCCGCAGCTTGCGCGGATCGACCCGGTAGCGCCGACGCAGGACGCCGGCGGTGTAGTGGCTGACGCAGCAGATCCGGTCGGCGTGGTCGAGGCCGAGCTGCTCGAGGGCCTGGACGCGCGGATTCGGGTGCTCGCCGCTGCGGTCGTACTCGGTGGCGTGGACGTGGCAGACCAGCGGCCGCCCCGAGACCCGCCTGGCGGCGGCACCGGCCAGGGTGGTCATCCAGTCGTGGGAGTGGATCAGGTCGAAGCCGCCGCCGGCGGCGATCTCGGCCACCACCAGTGCGTAGCGGGCGACTTCCTCGAACAGGTCGGGGCCGTAGCGGCCGCTGAAGGGCAGGGTGGCGCGGCCGGCGGCGACCGGCTCCCTGGCCGGCCCGGTCGCGGCCGCGGCCCCGGCCTTCGGAGCGAGGCCGGGCAGCAGCTCGGCGCGGCCGTCGAGCAGGGCGAGCAGGGTCTCCTGGAGGCGGCCGGCCGCCGCGGCGCCGGCGCCGGGGGCGCGGCCGCCGGGATAGACCGCCTCGGTCCAGTAGGGCCGGAGCAGGCAGTCGACGACCACGCTCTCGAATCCTGGCGGTGGTTCGGCCGGAGCGGCGGCCCCGGCAGGCGGAGCCTTCGCCTCGGTCGCCGGACCGGGGGCGCCGGCGCCCGCAACCGTCGCCGACCGCTCCGGAGTGACCGCGGCGACGGCGCCGGCCATCGGCCCGCCGGCCAGGATCCCGGCCGCCACCGGCACGCGGTTGCAGCCGATCAGTTCCTCGAGGTGCTCGGCGTCCTCGTCTCCCTCGGCCCGTGGGATGACGAAGCGCACCTTGACCCCAAGAGCGGCCAGACCTTGGGTGAGGCCGAGGCAGGCCGTGCCGAGGCCGCCGGAAATGTGCGGCGGGAACTCCCAGCCGAGCATCAAGACCCTCATCGGCGGCTCCGGCTCGGCTCGCTCTCGCGCGGCAGGCCGTGGTCACGGACCATGGCCGCCAGGCGTAGGATCTCGGCACAGCTCCAGGCCTGGGCCGGGCAGCCGCCGTGGCGGTGCGGGGAGTCGCCGTCGTGGACTTCGGACAGGAAGCCGAGGCCGTGGCTGCCCAGCGCGTCGCGGAAGCCCTCGACCAGGCGCTCGAGGCGGTCGAGGAGCCAGCGGCGCGGACCGGAGCCGCGCAAGGCCGCCTCGGCCCAGAAACCGAGCAGCCAGGGCCAGGCCGTGCCTTGGTGGTAGGCGGCGTCGCGCTCCTCCGGTCCGCCCCGGTAGTGGCCGCGATAGGCCGGGTCGGCCGGGGAGAGGGTGCGCAGGCCGCGCGGGGTGAGCAGTTCGGCCTCGGCTCGCTCGACCACATCGCGGCGCCGGGCTCGGGTGAGCGGGCTGAACTCGAGGGCGGCGGCGAGGACCATGTTCGGCCGCACCGCCGGGTCGGCGAGGCCCTCGCGCCAGCAGTCGGCCAGGTAGTGCTGGGGCAGCCAGAAACGGCGGCGGAAGGTGCGGCCGGCCAGCCGCTTGCGCCGGGTCCAGCGGCCGGCGGCGGCCGGATCGCCGGCCAGGAGTTCGAGCCGCTCGAGGTAGGCGAGCAGGAAGTACCAGAGGGCCTCGATCTCCACCGGCTGGCCGTGGCGGGGAGTGACCGGTCCGGTCGAGGTGACCGCGTCCATCCAGGTCGGGTTCAGATCGGGGCCGCCCACCTCGAGCAGGCCGCCCGGGTCGACGTGGAGGCCGAGGTCGGTCCCCGCCAGGCAGGCCTCGGCGATGGCGCGCAGGGCCGGCAGGAAGGCGTCGAGCAGCTCCTCGCGGTCGCCGCCGGCCAACTGCCAGAGGCGGACGGCGCGGGCGAACCAGAAAGCGGCGTCGGCCGAACCGTAGTGGCTCGCCGCCGGAGTCGGGCCGAAGATGTTCGGCAGCAGGCCGTCGCGCAGGAAGGGCAAGGCGCCGCGCAGGACCTCGGCGCAGGCCTCGACCCGGCCGCGGGCCAGGGTCAGGCCGGGCAGGGCGATGAAGGTGTCCCGGCCCCATTCCCCGAACCATGGGAAGCCGGCCAGGACGCCCGGCCGGCCGGTCGGGTCGCGGTAGAGGAAGTGGTCGGCGGTGGCGGCCAGCAGCTCGCCGACGCCGGCCGCGCCGCCCGCCACCGCCGACGGCAGCTCGGCCCGGCGGCGGGCCGCCTCCTGCCGCCAGAGGGCGGCGGGATCGGCCACCGGAGGACCGATCGTGGCCGCGGCGACGATCTCGCCGCCGGGTTCGAGCGGGGCGTGGAACCAGCCGGGACTGAACTGGTCCTCGTGGCCGTCGTAGCCGCGGGCCAGGTCCTGGGCGTACTCCAGCCGCCGGTACCAGACCGGGTCGGCTTCGAACTCGGCCCGGTGGCCGCCGGAGACCGACACCGTCAGGTGGAGCGGCGGCAGCGAGGCGTACGGGCGGCAGCGGATGCCGCCGGGGATCCGCTCCGCGCGCGGGTCGAGGTCGAGGTTTTCGAAGGTGAGGGCGTCCAGCTCGCGGAAGGCGAGCAGGGGGCGGAAGCGCAGCTCGAGGCCGTTGCGTTGGCCGGCCAAGGACCAGCGAACGAGCACCACCGGCCGACCGCGGACCATCAGCACCTCCCGCTCCGGTTCAGCCAGGCCGAGATGGAAGCGGCTGGCCGGCCAGGGGCGGAGTTCGAAACCGGTGATCGAGCGGTGGCCGCGCGGGGCCCACACTCCCGGGTAGCGCGCCATCGACAGCGGCAGTTCCCGGCCGGGAGCATGCAGGGTCTCCTCGAAGCGGGCCAGGAACAGGTGCCGCCGGCTGTGCCCGGGCGGGACCGCGGCCAGCAGGCCGTGGTAGCGTCGGGTCGGGCACATCAGGATCGTCGAGCTGGCGAAGCCGCCGAGCCCGTCGGTCTCCAGCCATTCGCGGGTCAGGGCGTGCTCGAGGCGGAGCAGCTCCTCGCGGCCGACGCGCAGCAGGGCCGGGCCGGAGGGGACGGCGGTGGGGGCGAGGGAGGTCGGCATCGGCGGACCCCGGACCGCGATTCGATCAGGCCGGGTCCCGGTCGCAGTCGTTCAATATAGCGTCGGGCAGACCTGCGGCCTTGGCGACCAGCGCCCGCTGCCGGGCGGTGCGGAAACCGGCTTCGGCCGCGAAGGCGGCCAGCGCGTCCGGTCGCCGGGGGATGCCCTCGTCGGCGATGTAGGCGGCCAGGCGGAGCAGATCGGCGATGGGCAGCGGTCCCTCCGGGCCTCTCAGGTCGAGCAGGCGGTCGAGTTCGTCCTGGTCGAGCCCGGCGAGCCAGGCGTGGGGGATCCGGCGCAACCAGGCCACCACCCGCGGGTCGCGATGGCCGTGCCGGTCGAGGGAGGCGTAAAGGCGGGTCTCGAGCAGTTTCCAGCGCCGAGCCACGGCCGGATAGCGCGGATCCCTCGCCTCCAGATTCGGCAGACCGGGGAAGCAGGCGTCGAGGAAGGAGGTCTCGTCCGGGCCGAGGTAGTGGTGGGCGAGGACATGGCCGGCGTGGGTGTAGGGGGTCGAGACCCAACGGGCGCCGCGCCGCCGGACCGTTTCCCGCACCAGCGGCTGCTCGCGGGGCGGCAGGACGTAGTCGTTCTCCGGCGCCGAGACCAGGAGAGGGCCGCGCCAGCGGCGGAGGGCGGCGACCAGATCGACCCGCATCGGCAGCCGCAGGAAAAGCGGCGCCGCCCGGGAGAGAAACGGGTGGTAGTGGCGGAACCAGTTGCGGGCCACGGTCTCCGCCCGGACCGGCGCCACCAGCACCACCGCCCGCGGCCGGGCGCCGGCGCGCAGCAACGAGGCCACGGCGAGGGTGCCGAAGCTGGCGCCGCGCAGCACGATCCGGTGCGAGCGACGGCCGCTGCGGCGGTGCGCCTCCCGCCACATGGCGGCGGCGTCGGCGGCGACGTTGCGCGGCGAGCGCCAGCCGCTCGAAGCGCCGACCCCGCGGTAGTCGAGCATCAGCGAGGCGAAGCCGCGGTCGCGGAGTTCCCAGAGCAGCGGATAGCCGAGCGGGTGATGGGTGCCGTAGGTGACCGACCCCATCGATTCGAGCAGGTGCAACACCACCGGCGCCCCCGGATCGGAGGGGACGAAGACCCCGCGCAGGATGCCGCCGCCGGACGGAATCTCGACCTTCTCCGAGCCGGGAGGGAAGTTGTGCTCGCCGACCTCGAACTCGGGGTAACCGGCGGCGAGCAGCGCCGGCGGCGCGGTCGAACCCAGCGCCGCCAGCAGGGCGCGGAACGGATTGAGGCCGCCCACCGCCGCCGCCGCCCGGGCTCAGGCGGTGGTCTGGGCGAACAGCGACTCCGGGCCTCGGGCCCGACGTAGTCGTTCCTCCCGTTCGTCGACGAAACGGCGGATGCCGGCCAGGACGCTGTCGGGATCGAGCCGGGCCTCGGCCGTCACCTCCTCGCCGGAGCCGCCGGTGCGCCAGCGGTCGTCCCAGTCCGAACCGAGCGCGTAGTCCAGCGCCGTTCGGTGGGCGATCCAGTCGCCCATCAGGCGGCGGGCGCCGTTGGTGATCACGGTCGAGTCGAACCAGTCGGCCTCGTCGGCGATCCGGCGCCGGTAGTCCTCGGGTTGGAGCAGGAACAACTCGTGGCTGACCGCCGAGACCAGCTTGACGTTCGGACCGTCGCCGTCGAAGGCGCCGGCGCGCAGCAGCTCGACCACCGAGGCGGTCGAGGAGGTGCCGCGCACGAAGATGCAGCCCTGACGCGGTCGGTCGGGGTCGTAGTCGCGGATCAGGTAGGCGCCGCGGGCGGCCCAGGCGGCCGGGTCCATCCCCAGCGCCTCGCGGTCCGGGATCTCGACCGGCGGCCGGGTCAGGTGAAGGGCGACGATCGGCACCTCCTGGCCGAGGGCGGCGAGCAGGCAGGGGCCGACGTCGTTCGGCTCCCACGGATGGAGGTCGATGACCTGGCCCTTGGGGAAGAGCTGGGTGACCCCGGGGGCGAAGATGCCGAAGTGGGTACGGGAGTCCTCGGCCGTCTCCGGGCCGGAGTGGCCGGCGACCCAGATCACCTTCCCGACCTTGAGCTGGCAGTCCTGGGCGAGCTGGCTGAAGAGGCGGAACATGCCGTACTTCAGGTAGCTGAAGCTGCCGTAGGTGCTGCAGGCGCCCCAGAAGCCGGCGAACTCCTCCTCCGGCCGATCGCTCATGTTGGTGGTCGCCAGGCCGCAGAGGATGCCGGCGTTGGCGAACTCGGTGATGCCGGTCGGCAGCAGGGCGCCGCCGGGGTTCTGCTTGCGGTCGTACCAGCCGAAGCCGTCGCCGCCGGCGAAGCCCTGGGCGAAACCGGCGATGTTGGTCGACTCGGCCAGGTCGGCGCTGGCGGCGATCACCACCGGCCGCCCGTAGCGGCGGCGGCCGACGTCGTTCAGGTAGGCGGCGACCCGGGCGAAGCCGGCCCGGTTGGGCTTGCGGTCCCCGGCCGGAAAGAACACCTCGGCCGGCAACCGCTGCGGGTCGGTCAGCTCCGGATCCCGGGCCGGATCCTTGCCGGAGACGACGCGGACATCGGGCATGGAGTCCGGCACGCTGTCGCCCAGTTCGACCAGGCGGTCGGCGAGCCAGGCGCAGAACTTCTCGTCGTCGAGCAGGGACAGCGCCACCTGCATGTTGCGGGCGGTCTGCTCGCGGAAGGCTTCGGCCGTCTCCGGCGGGCCCTGGCCGAATCCCTCGAATTCGACCCCGTACTTGTCGGCGAACTCCTTCTTGGTCAGCCAGAAGTTCTCCGAGTTCGGCTTGTGGGCGGCGCCGTGCGACTTGTTGCCGGTGACGATGTAGCCGCGGCCCTTGATCGTCCGGAACCAGGTGCAGCGCGGCCGGTCGTCTTCGTGGCTGCAGCTTTCGGCCAGGGCGGCGACGAGCTGGCCGAAGTCGGCGCCGTCCTCGGCGCCGGCGACGTGGAAACCATAGCTCTCGAACCACTCCTTGGGCCCGCCGTGGACGACGGCCGAGAACGGACGCGGGTCGATGCCGTAGTCGTTCCAGTCGAGCAGGTAGTGGAGGTTGCCGAGGCCGAGCCCGTAGGCGGTGTGCTTGACCTCGTGGTGGATGCCGGCGGTGTGGCCGCCCTCGCCCTCGAGGGCGAAGACCCGCACCTCCTCGGCGCCGGCGGCCTTGAGGGCCAGGGCGATGCCGGCGGCGGGGGCGGCGCCGTGGCCGCTGGGGCCGGTGTTGGCCTTGAAGAAGAGGGTCTTGCCCTCCATCTCGGCGTGGCCGCTGAGACCGCCGTGGTGGCGCAGGTTCAGCAGGTCCTCCCAGACCAGTTGCCGTTCGCGGCCGCCCGGGACCAGATAGCGCGGGTCGCCGGTGCGGGCGTGCATCCGCCGCAGGGCCTCGTTGTAGACCGCGAGCAGGGCGTAGACCAGCGGCGTGCAGTGGCCGGCGACGAGCACGAAGCGGTCGGCCCAGGCCTTCTCAGGCCGCCGGACGTCCCAGCGCATGGCACCGGACAGGGTCAGGGCCACCATCATCTGGGTCTTCGAGCGTGAGCCGCCGGGGTGGCCGCTCTGGCGCAGGTTCAGCATCAGGTCGATGAGCTGATCGACCATGTCGGCCGTCTTCTGCCAGGAGCCGAAGTCGGCGGCGAGTTCCTCGGGACGGAGCGGAGTGCGGGTCATGTCGGGTCAGGGCAGCACCGGCGGCACGCCGACGCCGTGCCGCTCGAAGCCGTACTTGCGCATGGTCTTGGCCGCATAGATGTTGCGGCCGTCGAAGATGATCCGGCGCTTGAGCAGCGTGCCCATGCGCTCGAAGTCCGGGCGACGGAACTCGCCCCACTCGGTGCAGAGGATCAGGGCGTCGGCGCCTTCCAGCGCCTGGTAGGGGTCGTCGCAGTAGCGGATGGAGTCGCCGAACACGGCGTGGGCGGTCTCGTGCGCCTCGGGATCGAAGGCGCGGACGGCGGCGCCTCGTTCGAGCAGGCCGCGGACCACGGTGATCGAGGCCGCTTCGCGCATGTCGTCGGTGTTCGGCTTGAAGGCCAGGCCCCAGACCGCGAAGGTGCAGCCGGACAGGTCTTCGCCGAAGCGGGCCACGACCTTCTCGACCATCAGCCGTTTCTGGTTGGCGTTGACCTCCTCGACCGCGTCGAGGATGCGGAAGGCGTAGCCGTGCTCGCGGGCGGTGGCGGCGATCGCCTTGACGTCCTTCGGGAAGCAGGAGCCGCCGTACCCGATGCCCGGATAGAGGAAGGGGGCGCCGATCCGGGAGTCGGTGCCGACCCCCTTGCGCACCAGGTCGACGTCGGCGCCGACCCGGTCGCAGATCTGGGCGATCTCGTTCATGAATGAGATCCGGGTGGCGAGCATGGCGTTGGCGGCGTACTTGGTCAGCTCGGCGCTGACCGGGTCCATGTGGATGATCGGCTTGCCGCTGCGCACGAACGGGCTGTAGAGCTCGTCCATGATCTCGAAGGTCTCCTCGCTGCGGGCGCCGATCACGACCCGGTCGGGCTTCATGAAGTCGTCGATCGCCGCTCCCTCCTTGAGGAACTCGGGGTTGGAGACGACTTCGATCTCGTGCTCGGTCTCGGCCTGGGCGGCGGCCTTGACCTTGGCTTCGGTGCCTACCGGCACGGTTGACTTGTCAACGATGATCTTGGGGCCGTTGGCGGCGCGGCCGATCTCCCGGGCCACCGCCAGGACCGCGCTGAGGTCGGCCGAACCGTCCTCGGCCGGCGGGGTGCCGACGGCGATGAAGATCACCCGCGACCGCTCCACCGCCGCCTTCAGGTCGGTCGTGAAGCCGAGCCGGCCGTCCTCGACGTTGTGTCGGACCAGCTCGCTCAGTCCGGGCTCGTAGATCGGGACCTCGCCCTTCTTCAGACGGTTGATCTTGTCCTCGTCGATGTCGACGCAGAGGACGTCGTTGCCCATTTCGGCGAAGCAGGTGCCGGCCACCAGGCCGACGTAACCGGTTCCAACAACAGCGATCTTCATGGGGATCGTGGGGGGGAGCGAGGGGAATCCCGGCGTGCCCGGAAGCGGGCAGACGACCGATGGATCAGGCCATGCTAGCAGCGCCCCGGCGGCCGACCGCGGCCGCCGCCGTCATCGCCGCCGGCCCGACCAGGTGGACGAGGAGGCGTTCGGGAATGCCGGTGGCGCGCAGGGACGGCAGATACCAGGGGGGGATCAGGAGGACCAGGGCGTAGGCGGCGATGCCGCCGAGAACGGCGAGCGCGAGCCAGCGCCGCTCCGGGTCGCCGCGGCGTGGGCGAAGCGGCAGGCCGAGCAGGAAGAGCGGCCAGAGAAGCCCCCAACTGGCCAGGTCGCCGGCCTCGACGGCGAAGTAGCCGGCCACCACCGCCGCCCGCGGCCGCCCGGCGGCGGCTTCGCTCTCCTCGCCGGCCCGCTGCCCGAAGACCTCCTTCGTGGTCCGTTCGGGGCGGAAGGCGGCGGCCAGAGCGGTCGGGGTCAACCGGCTGGAATAGGCCTCGTCGATCGAGGGCAGGCGGCTGCGGTGGAGGAACCAAGGGGTGGCGAGGAGCAGAGCCAGGGCGACCGCGACCCCCGCCGGTCGCCAGGGGCGGGTCGGCGCCGCCGCCGCCGGGCCGGGGACGGCCAGGACCAGGAGCTGGGCCAGGGCCAGCACCGCCAGCAGCGCCGCGCCCTCGTTTTTGAGCATCGCCCCGCCGGCCAGGCAGAGGCCGGCGACCGCCGCCGTGCAGAGGGATCCGGATCTCCGGGCCCGCACGAGCAGGGCGCAGGCGGCGGCGAAGCAGGCGGCCAGGGCCAGATCGCCGCCGCCGCCGAGCAGGATGCCGCCGGAGATGCCGGCGTCGGTCAGCCGCAGCGGCCACTCGGCGAAGAAATCGCGGACGACCAGGATCGGGATGGAGGCGGCCAGGAGAGCGCCGCGGCCGGCGGCGGCCTCCCCCCACGGGCGCAGGCCGGCGGCGACCAGGCCGGGCAGACAGGCGGTCCAGAACGCCAGCGGCAGCTGCACCCAGCGGTCGTCCCAGCCGCCGCCGATGCGGGCGGTCAGGGCCTCGAGGATGGGAATCCCGAGCGGGTAGTTCGGGTGGGTCATGATCCGCCCGAACTCGGCGGTGACGCCGGTGAAGGCCGGGCCGGCGGGATCGGCGCCGGCGGCCAGGAGCTTGCCCTTGAGGGCGAAGTGGATCAGCGGGTCGAACTCGTTCAGCGGGAAGACCAGGGTGCCGGCGGCGGTGGCGGCGGCCAGGATCGCCAGCAGAAGGTGCAGAGGGCGGCCGCCCGGGGCCGGCGCCAAGCTCTCGCGCCGGTCCCGTCGGAGCCGGCCCAGCCCCGCGATCGCGGCTGCTCCGAGCATCCCCCAGGCCACGGCCGGGCTCAGCGGCAGGCCAAGCCAGGCCAGCGCGGTCGCCAGCACGGTCAAAGCCGAGGTGCCCGCCGCCCAGGCCAGGCAAGCCTCCTCCCAGCGGGAACGGGCGAGGGTGGATCGGGCGGGCAGCAGGGCCCGGCCGCCGAGCCAGGCGGCCAGGACCACGAACAGTCCGCCGAGTGCGCTCATCGCAGCGCCTCCTCGGCCGGGAGCAGTTCCCACTCGCCGGAGCGGAACTTCTCCTCGTGCCGGTAGCGGAGCACCCAGCGGGCCCCGGTCGCGGCCAATCCGCGCCGGACGGTCTCGGGCGCCGCCGGCTCCATCCGGCGCATCCGGGCGACCCAGCCCTGGTACTGTTCCGCGGTGCCGCAGGCCTCGGCGGCTCCGAGCAGGTAGAGCGGCCGCGGCGCCAGGGCCACGTTCAGGTGGAGGAACCACCGGCAGCGCGGACTGGTCGAAGCGAAGTCGCCGGTCGGGACGAGGAGGATGCTCTCGTCCTCCGGCACCCGATTGGCCACCATGGCGATGAAGCGGCGGAGGCCTGGATCCCGCCAGGGCGGGGTGCGAACGTAGTAGAGCGGGAGCAGGATGAAACCGGTGCGCTTGTAGATTCCGGGCTCGATCCGGCCGGTGCAGTCGATGAGGAAGCTGCCGCTCGTACGTTGCCGGGCGGCGGCCAGATCGACCTCGAGCAGGTCCGGGCGTGGGCTGGCCAGGAGCAGCTCGGTGGCGCCGTCGCAGGCTGCGAGTGGGTCGTCCCGGAAGACCACCCGCTCGCCGCCCTGGAGCAGAGCGGCCAGGGCGCCGTCCGGGTCGGGATCGGCGATCTGCAGGCGGGCTCCGGCGGCGAGCAGGGCCCGGGCGAGCCGGACCGGGAAGGCATCGGCCGCCGGCGGTCGTCCGTCCTCTTCGCACAGTCCCCAGAAAGCCACCACCCTCCCGGCCGGGTCCTGCCGCCGGGAGGCCCAGCCCTGGCGGATCGCCTCGGCGGCGAGTTCCGGGTCGATCCGGACCGGGGTGTAGTTCTCGGCCCGGACCGTGAACCCCGAGGCGAAACCCTGGACGAACAAGGCGGCCAGGAAGACCAGCGGGATGATCACCGCGGCGGTGTGCAGGCGCAGGAGCAGGAGGCGAAGCCCGGCCATGGCTCGCCGCTCAGTCGCCGTCGCCGGTGTAGCCCTGGCTGGCCAGGTCGCGCTGGATCTCCTCGAGCAGGGCCGGATCGGCGCCGAGCGAGGCCACCTCGATCGTCGGCCGCAGGCGGCCGTCGGCGGCGGCGATGGCGGCGGCTGCGGCCGCGCTCGGCCCGTCGGCGGCCGGACGCTCGAGGATCCGCGGCTCGCGTTCGGCCCGATCCGAGGATAGGTCGAACCAGGCCCAGGCCTGCTGCCGGGCCGGCCGGTAGCGGTACTGGATCTTGTCCGGGCCGAGTCGCCAGCCCTTCAAGAAAGTGCGGCGGCCGGGATGGTCGAGCCGGTAGAGCACCACCTGGTCGCGGTCCTCCTCCTCCCACATCGGCCGCAGGCTGCGGCCGGCGCGGTCCGGCCAAGCCTGGAGGCCGGCCAGATCGAGCAGGGTGGAGGCGAGGGCATAGGTCGGCGCGGTGCCCTGGAGGCGCCGGCCGGCCGGCACGAGGCCGGGCGCCCGCAGCACCATCGGCACGTGGACGACCTCCTCGTAGAGGGTCTTGTGGTGGCCGAAGCCGCCGTGCTCGAAGAATTCGTCGCCGTGGTCGGAGACCACGGCCAGGATCAGGTCGTCGGCCCGTCCCCATTCCTCCAGCTGCGCGAACAAGCGGGCGATCTGGTCATCCGTGTAGCGGATCTCGGCGTCGTAGAGGGCGCGGAAATGATCGACCTCCTCCGGGGTGTACTCCACGCCCTTGTCGCGCCAGTTGACGTAGACGTCGCGGCCGTCGATCCCGTCCCAGCCGGGGTGGAAGCGCTCGGCCAGCTCCGGCGGCGGTCGGTAGTCGTAGTGGGGGTCCCAGAAGTGGAGGAAGAGGAAGAAGGGGCGGCGCCAGCGCTCCCCTTCCTCGAGCCAGGCGAGAGCGTGGTCGACCACGTCCACCGCCGTCTCGGCGTCGCTGTCGGAGGCCTGGAACAGCACGTTCATGCTGCCCCGTTCGGGACTCAGGATCGCCTCGGCGCTGGAATCCTCGTTCAGGTAGCGGGCGGCGCCGACGTAGTGGTCGAAGCCCTCGCCGAACCCCCAGATCGGATGCAGGTAGGGGGCGGAGAAGAAGCCGGCGGTGGCGTAGCCGGCGGCCTGGAAGGGGCTGGCGACCGTCTCGGTCCCGACCTTGGGTCGGAGCGCCTGGACGCTGACGCCGAGTTCGATCGGGTCCATGCCGGTCAGCAGCGACAGGTGGCTGGGCAGGGTCCAGGAGGTCGGCGCGGCCGCGTTCTCCCACAACACTCCCTCGGCCGCCAGCCGGGCCAGGAAGGGGGTGGTCTGCTCCTCGGGAGCGAACTGCGGCCGGTGACCGTAAGGGGTGCAATGATCCGCCCGCAGGCTGTCGATCGAGATCAGGATCACCGGGCGGCCGTTGCCGGCCGGGGCGCGGGTCGGTCCGGGAGCCTCGCCGCCGTCGTCACCGCCGCAGGCGGCAAGCAGGACCGCGGCCAGGGCCGCCGCTCGGACAGGGGTGCGGGACATGCCGGCTCATCTTAGCCCGCGGCCGGCCGGCTCCGGTCCCGGCCGAACCGGGCGCCGATGAGCAGAGCCGCCGGGCCGACCAAGTGGACCAGCAGCCGGGCCGGAATCCCCTTCTTGTGCAGGGCCGGCAGGAACCACGGCGTGACCAGCAGGACCAGCGCGTAGAGGGCGACGGCGCCGAGCAGGGTCAGGGCCAGCCAGCGCAGTTCCGGTCGACGGCGGGCGCCGGCCAGGCCGAACAGGGCGAGCGGCCAGAGCAGCCCCCAGCTCAGCGGATCGGCGAACTCTCGGCCGAAGTAGCGGACGATCCGGACCGGCCGCAGCCGCGAGGAGTCGGTCCAGTCCGATCCGTAGTTCTCCGGCCGGATCGGCGAGGCCTCGGCGGTCTCCTCCTGGGTCAGGTTGCGGACGACCTCGGACCAGGTGATGCGGGCGCCGTAGTTCTCGTCGATCGCCGGCAGGCCGGCTCGGATCGCCAGCCAGGGCACCGCCGCCAGCGCCGCCACCGTCAGGGCGGCGGCCGCCGGCCGCAGGGCGCGGGCGCGATCGAGCAGGAGGCCGAGGCCGAGGGCGAGCGCGAGCACCCCGAGCAGGGCCAGGCCCTCGTTCTTCATCTGTGCCGCGCCGGCCAGGCACAGACCGCCGACCGCGGCCGGCGCGGCGTTTCGGCGCCGCCAGGCGGCCAGGGTCAGGGCGCAGCCGGCGCCGAACAGGGCCATCACCGGCAGGTCGCCGCGGCCGCCGAGCATCTTCTCCTCGCCGAGTCCGGCGGCGGCGAAGGCGGCCGTGCCGTCGGCGAGGAAGCCGCGGACGTAGAGGGCGGGGGTGGCGGCGGCGATCCAGGCCGCGGCAGCGGCCGCCGGTCGGCCGGAATCGCGCAGGCCGAGGGCCAGGACCCAGGGCAAAGCGGCGCTCCAGAAGGCGAGCGGAACCTGGATCCACCGATCCTCCCAACCGCCACCCAGACGGGCCGACAGGGCCTCGAGGATCGGAATCCCGAGAGGGTAGTTCGGGTGCGTCATCACTCGGCCGACCGAGCCGGTCACTCCGCGGAAGGCCTCGCCGGACGGAAGCTCGCCGGCGGCCAGCAGCCGGCCCTTGAAGGCGAAATGGAGGATGGGGTCGAACTCGTTCAGCGGCCAGGCCAGGGTCAGGGCCGCCGAGCCGAGCCCGAGGGCGGTCATCAGGAGCAGGGCCGGGCCCCGCACCGCTTCCTCCTCGAGCGGTTCGGCGTGGTCGCGGCGGAGGCGCAGGATTCCGGCCGCCGCCCCGGCGGCCGGCAGGAGGGCCCCGAACGGGCTGGAGAGGGGCAGGCCGGCGAGCAGACCGAGAGAGGCCGCGGTGACCAGCAGGGCGCAGCCGGCGAGATAGGCGGTCGCTTGCTCCTCGAGGGGGCTGCGGGGCAGCTGCCGCCGTCCGGGGAGGACCGCCCGGCCGGTCAGCCAGGCGGTAAGCGTCAGGAGGGCGCCGCCGACCGGGCTCATCGCCGAACCTCCTCGAGCCGCCAGTCCTCGGCCCGGAAATCGGCCCGCGGCACGAACCGCAGCAGGTGGGTGGCCCCCTCCTTCTCCGCGACCGCCCGGGCGGCGGCCGGGCTCCGGTCGAAGCCGCTGCCGAGGCGCCGGACCCACTGCCGGTACTGGACCGCGGTGCCGCTGGCCAGCTCGGGTTCGGGCAGGAGCACGGCCCGGGGGGCCAGCTCGTAGGCCAACAACAGATACCAGCGCCCGCGGGGGGAGGGCACCGGGGGCCTCTCCGGCCAGAGCAGGAGGCGGGCGTCGGCGGGGAGTTCGTCCCGCAGTCGGTCGGCGAAGGCGCGGAAGTCCGGGTCCAGCCATGGGGGCCAGCCGGGGCCGCCGACTGGGAACCAGGCCAGGCCGCGGTCCCGCAGCGCCGGGCCGTCGAGCGCCTCCAGGCAGTCGAAGACCCCGCCGCCCGGCGGCAGGGCGGCGGCCAGTCGGTCGGGGTCGGCGCCGGCGAACAGCGGCAGGTCGCTGTCGAGGAGGAGGTCGGTCGCGCCGTCCAGGGCGCTCCAGGGGTCGGCTTCGACCTCGGTCCGGCCCCCAGCCGGCAGATCCAGGGTGCGACCGGCGAGGCGCGGGTCGCACAGCCGCAGGCGGGCCCCCGCCTCCGCCAGGCGCAGCGCGGTGCCAAGGCCCGGACCGTCCGGTTCCGGCTCCCGGCCGGCGTCGGCCAGCCCCCAGACCGCCACCACTCGGTCGGCCGGGTCGATTCCGGCTTGGCGCCAGGTGGCCAGGACCACGTCGGCCGCCGGACCGGGCCGGTAGCGGACTCGGGGGTAGTCGTCCGGGGCCGGGGTGAAGCCGGCGCCGGCCGCCCGGGCCAGCGCCGCGGCCAGGAAGAGCAGCGGGACCAGGGCCAGCGCGAGATGCATCCGGGCCAGTCCCCGGACCAGCCGGTCGACCGCCGTCCTCCGTTCCACGCCCGGATTCTAGGCCGCTCTCGGTTGGAACGGGTTTTCTTCGTCCGAACTCCCGATTTCGTGGGATACTCGGAAGAGGCCGCGGCGCGACGGACCGCCGCCGGACGGCCGCCTCCTCCTCCCCTCACCTTCTCCCTTCCCCGCTGCCGGCGGCGGCGGGTCGGTTTCCATGCTTCCGACGCTCGGCCTCCTCCTTCCTCTCCTCGACTCTCCCCTGCCCTTCTTCCACACCCCGCACGACACGGTCCGGGGCGTGGCGGTCGCCCGGATCGGTTCCGAGATCGAGATCGTGATCACCGGCAACGATGTCGGCCGCTTTCTCTATACCCGCGACCAGGGCCGCTCCTGGAACGCGATCGGCGGCGGCGGTCTCGACTTCCATGCCCCGATGCGGGCGGCCTGGTGGCCCCATTCCTCCGGCGGAGTGTTCCTGCTGGCCGGCCTCGGCGCCGGGGTCTGGACCACCCAGCCCGGCTCCGGTCAGGCGGTCGAGGCCAATCAGGGGCTGCCGCCGGACGACCGGGCGGTGGTCCACCTGGCGGCCCCGGACGGCGGCTCCGGCCCGGCCTTCCTGGTCACCGGTCGGGGCACCGTCTACGCCTGCCCGGCGCCGGGGAGCCCCTGGCAGGCCGTCCTGACCACCGGCGTCAACGATCCGAACGCCCAGGTCGCGGTGCCCGGCGACTTCGACCCCGCCGCCCCGGTCGGCCCGGCCCGCCAGGTCCTGGCCTCGATCGGCGGCAAGCTCTACCTGAGCGACGACGGCGGCTCCACCTGGTCCGTCCACAGCCAGTTCTCGACCCCGGCCACCAGCGCCACCGACGACAAGATCACCGCGATCCAGCACGCCCGCGACTTCAGCGTCTCCGGGATCGTGGTCCTCGGCCGCGGCCGCCAGGATCCGGCGGCGGCTTCCGGGCAGCACGGCGAGTTCTGGCGCAGCACCGACTTCGGGGCCACCTGGAGCAAGGTCCTCGACGTCGACTGGCCGGTGCGCGGCCTCGCCGCCGGTCTCGGCCCGAACGGCCGCCAGGACTTCTTCGCCGCCCTCGAGCAGTACCCCGACCCGCATGTCGCACCGACCGCGCCGGGCATCCTGCTCAGCACCGACGGCGGCGCCACCTGGAGCGATTCCGGCAATCACCAGGATTTCATCCTCGAGGAAGAGGTCCACAACCAGTCCCACCCGGACTACCTGGCGCTGGCCGTCTCGCCCGACTACACCACCGACGGCACCGTCTTCTTCGGCCGTGAGGAGGGCTTCTTCCTCAGCCGCGACCGCGGCCTGGACTGGCGCCAGGGCTCGGTTCGGGTCGAGCTGAACACCCGCAACCTGGCCGTCACCCTCGGGCCCTCCGGCGAGCGCCTCGCCTTCGGCGCCGCCGACGGCTCGGGCACCCTCTTGGCCGACCTCGACACCGGCACTACCCAGACCCTGGCCGGGGTGCGCAACCACTACCAGCGGGACGTTGCGATCTCGCCCCACTACGTCGCCGACGGCGCGGTGATGATCGCCGGCATCTCCGGCGCGAACTACTGGTTCGACACCTCGCGGCCGCCGTCGAACCTGCTCGGAGCGAGCGGCTTCCTGATGGGCCCGGGCTTCATCGGCAGCCCGAAGTCGGTCGCCTTCTCGCCGGCCTACGACGCCTCGACCATCGGGCCCGGCACCGACCTGGCCGTCTTCATGGGCGGCAAGGGCGCCAACTACCGGAGTTTGGACGGCGGCCTCACCCTCGAACCGATCGACCACGACGTGAACGGCGCCGTGGTCCCCGAGTTTCTGCGCATGGTGGTCGCTCCCACCTACCGGACCTGGCCGCTCTCGGCCCGAACCGACGTCTACGGCGCCGGTTGGGACAAGCTCTACCGGCTGGACGACGCCGTCTGGGTGCCGTTGGCCTCCTTCCAGGGCGAGACCATCGACGCCCTGGTCCTCGACCCGACCTGGTCGCGGCCCGGCAACCCGCGCTTGTTCGCCGCCATCGACAGCCCGCCCTACCTCTACGAGATCTACGACCACCCGACTGGCGTGGTGGTCAACCCGCTCTACTTCCCGGGCCTCGACGGCGCCATCCGCGGTCTCAGCCTCGGCGACGACTTCGCCCTCCGGCCGGTGATCTACGCGATCACCTGGGGCGCCGGTCCGAAGAAGCTCGACCTGTCGGCGCCGGTGCCGGTCTGGGAGTCGGTCGGCGGCGCCTGGCCCCACGTTTGGGCCGAGGCGATCCGCTGCTCGCCGATCTTCAGCAGCGACCGGATGCTGATCGCCGGCACCGAACGGGGCATCGCCTTCTCCTACGACCTTCCCGGCTCCTCCTGGACGATTCTGCCCTTCGACTCGGTCCTGAGCAGCCGGCACGCCAACCTGACCTTCTTCGCCCCGAACGACCCGGCCAACCCGCAGCCGTCCCGCCCCTGGCCCTGGTCCACGGCCACCTGGGACGCTCTGGCTCGGCGCGGCTTGACCGACGTCGACAACTTCTTCCGGTACGCGACCACCGATCAGTCGCGGCTGGAATGGGAGGGCAACGCCAGCGCGGTCGAACTCTGGACCTTCAGCGGCCCGAACATCGGCAGCGTCGAGCTGGTGGCCTTCGACCTCGCCACCGGCCTCGAGCTGGCCCGGACCAGCACCTCCCTGCACGCGGCGGTCTACGCCGACACCCGGGTGCCGCTGGCGCTGCCTGGGCCGGGGGCGATCCGGCTCGAGGTCACCGCTACCCTGGGACCGGGGGAGATCTTCCCCTTCTCCGCCCTGAAGGTCTCGCCCTGAGCTGAGCGCGGCGCCGGGCCGGCGCCGGCTATCCTGGCGGCGTGAGCGACGCCAGGGGGCCGAGAGTGCGCGGGCTGGTGCTGGCCCTGGCGGCCGGCGCCCTGCCCGGCCTGGCGGCGCCCTGGCTCGACGCCCGGATCCTCCAGCCGGGGGATTTGGCCGGCGCCGCCCTGGTCCTGCCGCTGGTGCTCGTCCTGGCTCGGCTGGTGCCCTCGACGCCGCCACGCCCGACCGGGCTCGCCCTCGGCTTGGCGCTGGTTTGCACCGCCGTCCTGGGCGGCGCCGCCCACCTGCGCCTGCCGACCACCGTCACGAACGACGAGGCGGCGATCCTGTTCCAGGCCGACACCTTCGCCTCCGGCCGCCTGGCGGCGCCTCTCGGCCATCGGCCCTACGCCGATCCGGTCGCCCACTGTCCGACCCACCGGCGCCAGGTGTACGAGGACGCCGAGCGCGGCCTGCGCTTCTCGAAGTACGCCCCGGGCCCGGCCCTCTTCCTGGCACCGCTGCGGGCCGCCGGACTGCCGGCGGCGTTCGGACCGGTCCTGGCCGGGTTGCTCTCGGTCCTGCTCCTCCATCGCCTCGCCCGCCGCTACGGCCTGGCCGCTCCCGACCGGGCGGCGCTGCTCCTGGCCACCAGTCCCTTCTTCCTGCTCGTCACCAGCTCCTTCCAGTCCGAGGCCTTCACGTTGCCGGCGGCGCTGGCCGGCTTCCTGCTGCTCCTCCGCCTGCGTCGGAGCGGCGGCCGGGCGGCCGCGGTCGGGCTCGGTGCCGTCGCCGGCTGGATCTTCCTCTGCCGGCCCCTGACCGGCGTCGTCTTCGCCCTGGCCTGCCTGCCGGCGCTCCTCCGCCGCGGCGAGGACGGCCGCCCGGCGCCGGGCCCGGCGGCCGTGGCCGCAGCGGTGCTCGGCGGGCTGCCGTTCCTGGCCGCCTCGTTGTGCTATGACCACGCCCTGACCGGGGAGTGGCTGCTCTCGCCCTATCAGCTCTACGCCCGCGATTTCGGCCCCTTCTTCCCGGCCGGCCATCCGCGGGCCGGCCAGCCGCTGGACGTCTACGGCAACGGCGATCCGCTGACCGGCCTCCTGCGCCAGGCCGGTCGCTGGTCGGTCGCCCTGTTCGGAATCCTCGGCGCCGTCGCCCTCGGCTTCTGGGGGCTGTGGCGCCTCCGCCGGCGTGACGGCGGCGCCGGCCTCGCCCTGGCCGTGCTGCTGCCGTTCGCCTACGCCTTCCACTGGTACTCCGGACACTGGGCCTACCTCGGGCCGCTCTACGCCTTCGAGAGCCTGGGCCTGCTCCTGATCGGCGCCCTGGTTCTGCTCGAGCAGGCCCCGCCGGCCTGGCGCCGGGCCCTGCCGTTGGCGGCGGTCGTGGCCGGGCCGGTCCTCTTCCTGGTCCGGTTCCGACTCGCCGAGGACCAGGCCCGGGAGCGGTGGCGGCCGCAGGCGGCGGCGGCCGCGGCGCCGGCCGACGCGGTGGTCCTGATCCCGCGGCCGCCGTTGGCGGTCGATCCCGGCAAGCTCTTCCTCCCGGACCTTCCTCCCTTTCCGGCCGATCGTCCGGTGATCCTGCGGGAGCTGTCCACGCCGGGCCGGACCCGGGCGGCGTTGGCCGAACTGGGGCTGGGCGACCGACCGGTCCTCCGCTTCCTGCCGGGAACCCTGCCGGAGGAGGATCTCCTCCAGCCCTACGAACCATGATCCTCCCGATCCGTCGTCTCCTCCTCGCGCTCGGCCTCGCGCCGGTCCTCCTGGCGCCGCCCGGCTGCCAGACCACCGCCCCGGACTTCCGCTACCGGAACGAGACGGCCTGGGTGGCCGATCACCCGCCGGCCGGCGGCGAGGCCGAGAGCGAGGTTTGGCGGGCGCCGGACGCCGACCTGCGCCTCTGGGCCCTGCCGGCAGGGGTCGGCGAGCACCTCCATCGGGATCGGGAGGAGTGGTTGTTCGTGGTCGCCGGCCACGGGCGGCTGCGGGTCGGGCCGCCGGGAGCCGGCTTCCCGACCAGGGCGGCCGACTGGCGCAGCTATCCGCTCGAGCCCGGCGACGCCTTCCTGCTGCCGCGGCGGACCGCCCACGCCGTCGAGGGGGCGGTGGCGTTGCGGGCGTTGTTCAGCCCGCCCCAGCCGGCGGAGTTCGACGTGGTGTTCCCCGCCACCGGTCCGGATCAGTCCGACTCGACCTCCTCTTCCCATTCCCGACCGCCGCAACGGAAGCGGTAGCGGCCGACCGGCAGTGGACCGTAGCGGACCTCGCCGGAGTCGGGGACGAGCTGGGCCGGCAGGGCAGCCGGCTCGTCCAGGCGCTCGCCGGTGAGGACCCGGCCCGGCTCGAGGCCGTCGAGGAAGAGGTCGCCGCAGCGGGCCCTCAGTTCGAGGCCGCCGCCGGCGGCCAGGCGCCAGGCCGGCAGCGGCGGCAGGCCCGGGGAGAAGGCTTCGATCTCGAGGGCGCCCTCCGGTAGACCGGGCAGCACCGCCCGGCCTTCCTCGTCGGTGAAGGCGAGGACCGGTGCCGAGTCGGGGTCGGTGGCGGGACGGGCGAGCACCAGCGCGCCCGCGATCGGCGTCCGGTCGTCGGCCCGCCGAAGGCGCAACCGCCGCTCCCGCTCGGTCGTTTCGGCGGTGGGGCGGAGGTCCGGGCGGCGGAGAGCGGTCAAGGGCAGCGGTTCCACCGGCTCGGCCGCGAACACCGCCGGCCCGAAGACCTCGTGTCCTTCCGCCCAGGCCATCAGGCGCACCGGGCCGTCGGCGAAGCGGGGGAGTTCGACCCTCCCCTCCGGATCGCAGCGGCCGGCGGCCAAGGTCGGCGCCAGCTCCACGACCAGGGCGCCGGCGGCCGGCCGACCGTCGGCGCCGGTGACGGCGAGCCGGAGCGGGCGGTCGGCCGGAAGCGCCGCTTCGCGGACCGGCGGATCGGGACCGGGATCCCAGCCTGGCCCGTCGCCGGCGTCGAGGCCGCGGTGGCCGATCAGGATCATCGCCGCGGCCAGGGCGAACGGGAGCAGCAGGGCGGCGGCGGTGGCGCGGAGCTTCACCGCCGATCCTCCCGGCTTCGGCCGCCCTTCCGGGGTTGGAGGACCGGCTCGACCTCGGCGAAGGCCCCGGCCGGCACGAGCACCGACAGGTCCCGCAGTTCGGCGCCGCGGATCCGGATCGAGAGGCGCCAGTCGCCGGCCGGCAGCTCCTCGGTCGTGAAGACGCCGCCGCGCCCGACCTGGACCACCTGCGGCGCGACGCCGGGCCGGCCGACCGGTTCCAGGACGATCCGGCTGCCGCGTGGGACCGGCCGTAGGCGGCCGTCGTCGCCGGCGGCCACCCGGGCGATGCCGCGGACGCCGCCGAGCTGCAGGCCGAAGTCGAGCCGCCGCTCGTTCCCCTCGCCCAGCCGGACCTCGGCCCGGGCGAGGCCAGTCGGCCCCGGCGGGCCGGTGTCCGGGCCGTCGCCGCGGAAGATCGCGTTCGGCATCCGCCCCGGCGGCTGGACCACAACCCAGTAGTCGTCGGGATCGATCGCGGCCAGCCGGTACTCACCGCGGAAGTCGGTGCTGGTGCTGCGCAAGCGGCGGGCGATGGTGCGCCAACCGAGTCGTGGGTCCCGCATGGCGCCGAGATCCCGCGGCACCAGGAACACGCCCATCCCGGCCCGGGGTTCCCCGTTCACGGTCACCTGCCCGCGCAGCGCCGCCCGGTCGGTCAGGTCGACCTGCAGGGTGACGAAGTTGGTCTCGCCTTCCACCACCTCGACCCCGGCGAGGCGCGCCAGCGGCCGGCCGCTGCCGAACAGGAAGGTGGCGGCGCCGAGGGCCGGGTCGACCTCGCGCAGCTCGACGTCGTAGGCGCCTGGGGCGAGTTCGGGCAGGGCGAAGCGGCCGCGGTCGTCCACGGCCGCGTCGAGCGGGTCCGTGCCGCTGCGGGCGACGGTCACCCGCAGCCGGCCGAGCAGATCGAGATCGCCGACCACTTCGCCTTCGAGCGCCGCCGGCGCCCGCAGGCGGAGGAGCCGTTCGACCGGCGGCCCGGGCAGCAGGGTGAAGTCCTCGTCCTCGGCCGGCGAGAAGCCGGGCAGGAAGGCCTCGAGCCGATAGTCGCCCTCGGCGACCCCGGTGAAGCGGAAGCGGCCGTCGGGGCCGGCGCTGGTCGTGCGCTGGATGGTGCTCCGGCGGCGGCTGTCGGCGCCCATCGCCGGCCGGCGGCCGGGCGGTCGGGAGGCGAGCAGGCGGCGGAGGTGGACCCGGGCGCCGGCCGCGGGGCCGCCGGCCGGCAGCTCGACCCTGCCGGTCACGACCCGCCCGGGGGGAAGGGTCACCGCCACCACCGGCGGCGGTTCGGTGGCGTTCTCGGCCAGGGTGACCGTCTCGGACCAGCCCGGGGCGTGGTCCTCGGACCAGGCCACGACCCGGAACCGCCGTTCCCAGGTCCGGCTGACCGCCGGCTGGAGCTGGAAGGTGCCGTCCCCGCCGCTGACGGTGGCCGCGGCCGCGCTCAGGCGGGAGGGGTCGCCGCTCGGGTCCCGGCTGCGGGAGAGTTCGATCAGCCGCACCTCGGCGCCGGCGACCGCCCGGCCGGCCTCGTCCTGGACGTAGCCGGCGAGCGGCGGCATCGGCTGCAGCAGGATCTCGACCGGTAGGCGGAGTTCGTCGCCGCGGAGGACGACCGAGGCCGGGAACCAGCCGTCGGCGGCCGCCCGCAGCCGGGCCCGTTCGATCCCTTCCGGGACGTCGAAACGGAAGCCGCCGTCGTCGGCGCTCTCGCCGCTCAGGATCAACCCTTCCGCCTCGAAGCGGAGGGCGGCTCCGCCGACCCCCTGGCGGTCGGGGCCGAGGACGAATCCGGTCAGGACCGAGGCGGCGGCGAGCTGGATCTCGATCCCGGAGACGGTCTCGCCCGGGCCGGCCTTGACCGCCGCCGACAGACCCTCGACATAGCCCGGCCCGGAGGCGCGCAGGCGATAACGGCCGGGGGGCAGCCGCCGGAGGACGAAGGCGCCGCCGGCGTCGGTGGCCGCCTCGTAGCCGGGCAGGGCCGGGGCGGTCTGGAGGCGGCCGACCGGGAAGGCGGCCGAGTCCAACTCGGGCACCGGCACGACCCGGCCGAAGCGGACGGGCTCGCCGGCCGGCCCGCTCACCACGCCGCGGACCTCGAAGCCGGGCCGGAGGCGCAGGTCGCCCAGGTCGCGGGTGCGCCCGGGGAGGACCGGGAGGTTGGCGAGTTCGACGAAGGGAAGTTCCTCGGTCCGGGCGCGCAGCAGGAAGCGGAGGCCGTCACGGGTGACCTCCGGCAGGGCGAAGCGGCCGTCCGGGCCGCATTCCTCGCGGAACCGGGCGAGAACCGGTCGGCGGGGGTCCAGCATCACCGCCCAGCCGGACATGCCCCAGGCCTCGACCGTCGCTCCGGCGGCCGGTCGCCCGTCCGGCAGGAGCACCCGACCGATGAAGGAGGGGATCCCCTCCTCCCGGCGGTCGGCTGTCCGGGTGTCGGGGGCGAGTTGGACCCGGGTTCCGGATCCTCCGCCGCCGCCCGTTTCGGCCGTCGGCCGGGCGTCGCCGGCCGGATCCGGGGTCGGGCCCGGGACCGCGGTCTCTGCTTCGCCGGCGCCGCCCGTTCCTCCGGGTGGACCGCTCAGCAGGAGCAAGCCCAGGGCGCCCAGGATCAGGACGGCGAGCGGCAGCAGGATCTTGCGAGGCATCGCGGCTCTCATGCTACGGCCGGGTCGCACTAGAATTCGCCGCTTCATGCGCCTGTCCCGCCAGCTCTTCGTGACCCTGAGGGAGGACCCGGCCGACGCCGAGGTGCGCTCCCATGCCCTGATGGTTCGGGCCGGCTTCCTGCAGAAGCTGGCCGCCGGGATCTACGTTTACGCGCCGATGATGTGGCGGGTGCTGCGCAAGATCGAGGCGATCGTGCGCGAGGAGCACGACAAGGCCGGCTGCCAGGAGATGTTGATGCCCGCCCTGCAGCCGACCGAGCTGTGGCGGGAGTCGGGGCGGCTCGACCGTTACGTCCGGGACGGGATCCTGTTTCACTTCACCGACCGGCGCGGCGCCGAGGTCTGCCTCGGGCCCACGCACGAGGAGGTGGTGACGAACTACGTCCGCAGCCTGGTCCAGTCGCACAAGCAGCTGCCGGTGATCCTGTACCAGATCCAGACCAAGTTCCGGGACGAGATCCGGCCGCGCTTCGGCCTGATGCGCGGGCGTGAGTTCATCATGAAGGACGCCTATTCCTTCGACGTTTCGGCCGAGGCGATGGCGGCCAGCTACGCCCGGATGCGGGAGGTATATCGGGCCATCTTCCGCCGTTGCGGTCTGCGCTTCACCGCCGTCGAGGCCGACAGCGGCGCGATCGGCGGCAGCGGCTCGGAAGAGTTCATGGTCGACGCCGACACCGGCGAGGACGCGATCGCGGTCTGCCGCGAACGCGGCTACGCCGCCAACGTCGAGAAGGCGGTGTCGCGGATTCCGCCGCCGCCGCCGCCGCCGACCGAGCGGCCGATGCACAAGGAACCGACCCCGGACGCCCGCAGTTGCGAGGACCTCCGCGCCCTCTTCCCCGACCTGCCGCTCGAGCGGATGCTGAAGACGGTGATCTACTCGGTCGTTTGGGAGGACCGCGAGGCGCCGGTGGCGGTGATGTGCCGCGGCGACCGAGAGATCAACGAGGTCAAGCTCCTCAATCATCTCGGGGCGGTCTCCCTCGATCTGGCCGACGAGGAGACGGTGCGGGCGGTGACCGGGGCGGAGGTCGGCTTCGCCGGCCCGATCGGACTGCGGGAGGACGTCCGCTTGCTGGCCGACCGCAGCGTCGAGGGGGTCCAGGGCTTCCTCTGCGGCGGCAACGAAACCGGCACCCACTACCTCGACGTCTGGTTCGGCCGCGACCTCGAGCAGCCGGAGACGGTGGATCTCGGCCTCGTCCAGGCCGGCGACCGGATGGCCGACGGCGACGGCGTGCTCGAGATCACCCGCGGCATCGAGGTCGGCCATATCTTCCAGCTCGGCACCAAGTACTCGGAGGCGATGGGCGCCTGGTTCGACGACGAGCAGCAGCGGCGCCAGCCGATCTGGATGGGCTGCTACGGGATCGGCATCTCGCGCGTGGCGGCGGCCGCGATCGAGCAGAACCACGACCGGAACGGCATGATCTGGCCGCTGCCGATCGCTCCTTATTCCGTCCATCTGGTTCAGTTGAAGGTCGGCGACCCGGTCCAGGACGCCCTCGCCGGCGAGATCCACGACGCGCTCGAGGGTGAAGGAGTGGACGTGCTCTGGGACGACCGCGCCAAAGTATCGCCCGGCGCCAAGTTCAAGGACGCCGACCTGGTCGGCGTGCCGCTGCGGATCGTGGTCGGCCGGGACGCCGGCGAGCGCCGGGTCGAGTGGAGCCGCCGCGGCGAGGAGGGCCGGGAGGTCGTGGCGGTCGAGGAGGCGCTGGCGCGGGTCCGGGCGGCGCTGGCGGAGATTCGGTCGTGAGGCAGCGGGCTGCGGCGTGGTTCCTGTTGGTCGCGGCCCTGGCCTGCGACCGCGGGCCGGTCCCGGCCGCGCCTCCGCCCGGCGGGGCGGACGAGTGGACCGCCCCCGGCGGCGATCCGCCGCTCCTGGACCCGAGGGCGGAGGAACTCGCCGCCGCCTCCGAGCCGCTCCAGCCCTGGCCGCGGCTCGATCTGCCGCCGGAGGCGGCCCGGGTCGTGCCGTGGACCGAGGCCGGCCGCCACCTCGGCGAGGTGGTGGCGGCCGAAGGCACGATCGTCGCCACCCACAACAGCGGTCGCGCCTGTTTCCTGAACTTCGCCGAGGACTGGCGGGGTCGCTTCCACGGCGTGATCTTCGCCAGCTCCTTCGGGGAATTCCCGGATCGGCCCGAGGACTGGCTGCTCGGCCGGCGGGTGCGGCTGGTGGGGAAGGTGGAGGAATACCGGGGGACGCCGCAGGTGGTGATCGAGGAGCCGCGGCAGATCGTGCTCCTGGACTGACCGGGAATCTGGTCCCATCCGCTGGTTCTGGACTTCGACTTCCGGCGTAACCGGACTCGTGGTCATTCGTCTACGCCAAGGGGACGCTCGGCCGGCTCCCGGCCGCCGGTTCCCGCGGATCGCCTGCTCGGCCGGGAGGCCCGATCTTCCGTCCCAGTCCACGCCTCCGCCGGCCGGGGGGGCCCGGCGGTTGGATGTTCCGGCGGATTCGCCCGGGGATTCGCTCGCACGACCAAACCCCTGGATTCCCCGCGGAAACGCCTGTTTCCCCCTGTCGTTCGCGGCGATTGCTCCGGAACCGGGTGCCAGAGGAACCCGAGGATGTGATCCAGGCGGTGGGACCAGTTTCCTTCCGGTCTTGGAACAATATTTCTCCCCTTGCCGTGTCTTTTTCGATCGGTTAATCAGGAGGTGCGAGGAAATGGACTGATCCGCCTCGCAGCAAGCGGGCGACAGCCTGCTAGGCCGGAGCTGGCATCTACACGTGGTGGCGGGGATGTCGGCTCCGGCCGTCCCTTTTCCCCGGGCCGCCGATCCCGCCGGAGTACCGCCTCCCACGCGACCTATACTCCCGGCCCGATGTTCCTCGCCAGCCTGCTCGTCCTGCTCCAGGACCCGACCGCGGCGGCCGACCAGCAGCCGCCGATCCGGATCGCCACCTGGAACCTGGAGAACCTGTTCGACCGCTGGGACGACCCCTGGCGGGAGGACGAACGAACCCGCCCGAGCTACGCGAGCGACGCCCGGCTGGACCGGATCGCCGCCGTCCTTCGCCGTCTCGACGCCGACGTGGTCTGCGTCGAGGAGGTGGAGAACCGCTTCCTGCTCGAGTCGTTCGCCGCCGAGCGCCTGTCCGAACTGGGCTACGAGGTGGTGGCGTTCGAGGGCAACGACCCCCGCGGGATCGACGTCGCCTTGTTGAGCCGGCTGCCGATCGGTCCGGTCACCTCCTACCGCCATCTCCGTTTCCGCGACGATCGCGGCCGGGAGCAGCGGTTCCGGCGCGACCTGCTCCGGGTCCGGATCGGCTCGCCGCTCGACGCCGACGTCTACGTGGTCCATCTGAAGTCCCAGCACGGCGGCGACGAGGCCGATGTCGTCCGGCTGGCCGAAGCCAAGGCGGTGGCGGCGGTGATCGGTGGGGAACTCGAGCGCGATCCGGCGTACCGGGCGCTCGTCGCCGGCGACTTCAACGACGTTCCGGACAGCGCCACCCTGCAGGCTCTGTTGGCGATCGGGCTAGTGGACGCCTGCGCCGGCAGCAGCGAGCCGAGCTACAACCGCGAGCCCTATCGGTCGCGGATCGACTTCATCCTCCTCACCCCGGCCCTGGCCCGGTCGCTGGCCGGGGCCGAGATCGTCGCCGGCGAGGAGATCGAGCGCGCCAGCGACCACAATCCGGTCTCAGCCCGCCTCCTGCGCCAGGTCGAGGACGGCGGCCGCTAGCGCCTCGGGGTCGTAGCCGCCCTCGAGCACCCAGGCGATCCGGCCGTGGCAGAACTGCAGGGCCCACTCCCGGAACAGGGCGGTGAGGCGTCGGAAGCCGGCCAGGCTGACGCCGAGGCCGCCGACCGGGTCGCCCTGCCAGGCGTCGAAACCCGCCGAGACCAAGATCAACTCCGGTCGGAAACGAAGCAGCTCCGGGCCCAGGCCGCGGTACCAAGCGTCGAGCAGGCGATCGTCGCCGGCGTCGGCCGGCAGCGGCAGGTTTAGGGTGGCGCCCGCCCCCGGGCCTTCGCCGCGCTCGTCGGCGGCGCCGGTGCCGGGGTAGAAGGGCCAGCGGTGGCTGCTGGCGAAGAAGACGTCGCCGCGGCGGGAGAAGATCCGCTGGGTGCCGTTGCCGTGGTGGACGTCCATGTCCAGGATGAGCACCCGCTCCACCCCGTAGTCCCGGATCGCCGCCTCGGCGGCGACGGCGACGTTGTTGAGCAGGCAGAAACCCATCGCTCGATCCGGCTCGGCGTGGTGTCCGGGGGGCCGGACCAGGGCCAGCGCTTCGCCGGCTTCGCCGGAGGAGACGGCCGCGGCCGCCCGCATCGCCGCCCCGGCGGCCAAGCGGGCGCAGGTCCAGGAGGCCTCCGAGGCGACCGTGTCCGGATCCAGCCGGGTCGAGCGCGCTCCCGCCGTGGCCTCGAGGCGCTGGACCAGCTCCGGGCCGTGCACCCGGGTCAGAGCCTCGACCGGGGCGAGCGGCGGGGCCTCCTCCCGCAGCCCGGGCAGCCGGGCCCGATCCAGCGCCTCGTGGACCGCCTGGAGGCGGGCCGGGCACTCGGGGTGGTTCGCTCCCGGATCGTGGAGGAGGAAGCGATGGTCGCGCAGGACCAGCATGGGGTCGAGGGTAGCGCCGGCCGGGCGGCGGACCGGCTGGCCGGTCCGGATCCGATCGGCGGGATCAGTTCCAGCCGGCGGCGATCGGCATCGGCGCGGCGCTCCAACTGCGCCGGTCGCGGACGGCCCGCTCGAGCAGTTGCAGAACCTTCTCGGCCCGGAGCCGCTGATCGAGGATGGCGAAGAGTTCTTGTTTCTCCTCGATCGGCGTGGGCAGGGCGACCAACAGCACGTCGGCCAGGTAGCCGAGCGGGGCGTCGGCCTGGACCATCAACGAGCCGTCGGCGAAGTCGATCAGCCCGTCGCGGAGTGCGCGGCGGAGGGCCTCGGCCTGGGGCGGCGGTGGCTCGCGCTCGGCCAGCGGCTCGACCTCGACCAGCCGGTAGGGGACCCCGCGTCCGGTCTGGCGGAGGATCTGCACCCGGCCGATCCCCTGGACCAAGATGTTGTAGCGGCCGTCCAGTTTTTCGCCGAAGTGGAGAACTTGGGCCAGGCCGGCGACGGGGTGGACCGGCGGCGAGCCGAAATAGTCGTCCTCCCAGCCGTCGCGCAGGAGGCCGAGGACGAGGCGGTCTTCGCCGCGGGCGAGGAGATCCTCGACCAGATGGACGTAGCGGGTCTCGAAGACGTGGATCGGCAGGATCGCGCTCGGGTAGAGGAGCACGTTCGGAAGCGGGAACAGCGGAGCGCGGATCGCCATCGGGTCCGCTCCTCTAGCCGCCGGCGTCGCCGCGGTAGCCGGTTTCCTCGGCGCCGGCCGTGACCAGGCCGGAGCGGCGGCCGAATTCCGCCAGGACCCGATCGACCGTGGGGGCCGGCAACCGGTAGCGGACATCCTCTCCCAGGTAGCGGCGGAGGAAGCCGGGATCGACCCCGGGCACGCCGATCCGCTCGGCCAGTTCGGCCCGGCGCTCCAGCCCGGCGTCGGCTGCCGGCCCGAGCAGGCCCGCCGCCTCGGCCGGATCGAAGCCGGGCCGGCCGATCCAGCCGGCGAAGACGAACGGCAGGCCGGTCAGCTCCTTCCACTCCTCGGCCAGGTCGAGCGGCCGCCAGTGCGGGTGCTCGACGGCGGCCCGCAGGGCCGGGTCGCCGATCCGCTGGACGGCGTCGGTGCCGGCGGCGAAGCCGTCGCCGTCCGTCGCCTCGACCATCTCCGGCTCGGCCAGCCAGCGTTGTTGAAGGACGATCGCGGCCAGGAGGCGACCGGTCCGGCTGTGCGGGTCGAGTTCGAGGCGGCGGACCGCGGCCGGCCCCGGCAGGCCCGGGCGGAGCAGGAGGAGGACCGAGCGCACCGGTCCGTCGGCGCCGATCAGCGGCCCCTCGCGCCAGAGTCGGAGGTCCGGTTCCTCGATCGCCAGGATCGAGGAGGCCAGCGCGACGTCGAAGCGGCCGGCGCGCAGGCCCCGGGCCAGCTCCGAAGGCGGCGCGAAGGTCAGCTCGACCCCGGCGCGGTCGGCGAGGCCGTAGATCAGCGGCTGCGCCACGAGATAGGGGACGGAGCCGACCCGGAGCATCAGACCGACAACGGGCGCTCCGGAGCCGGCCGCGGCGCCTCCTCCGGCTGGTCGAAGCGGCGGCGGACCCGGTAGAGGGTGTCCCGCTCGACCGGGACCCGGCCCGCCTCGCGGATCAGGCGGTGGAGGGCGGGCCGATCCAGGGCCTCCGGGGTGCCGGCGCCGGCGTCATGGTAGATCCGCTCCTGGGAGACGGTGCCGTCGAGGTCGTCGGCGCCCATGGCCAGCGCCATCTGCGCCACCGGCAGCCCCAGCATCACCCAATAGGCCTTGACGTGGGGGATGTTGTCCAGGAACAGACGCCCGATCGCGATCGAGCGCAGGCGCTCGTGCGGCCCCGGCATCGGCAGGTGGGCGAGGCCGGTGTTCGCCGGGTGGAAGGCCAGGGGCACGTAGGCCTGGAAGCCGCCGGTCTCGTCCTGCAGCTTCCGCAAGCGCACGAGGTGGTCGACCCGTTCCTCGAGGGTCTCGGTCATGCCGTAGAGCATGGTGCAGTTCGTGCGGAAGCCGAAGGCATGGATGCCGCGGGCGAGTTCGATCCAGCGCTCGGCGCCCATTTTCTTGGGATAGAGATCCCGCCGCACCCGCTCGGAGAAGACCTCGGCGCCGCCGCCGGGCAGCGAGTCCAGACCGGCCTCCTGAAGCTCGGCCAGCACCTCCGGCAGCGGCTTGCCGGCCGTCTTCACGATCTGGTCGATCTCGACCATCGTGAACGCCTTGACGTGGATGTCGGGCCGGGCGGCCTTGGCCGCGCGCAGGAGGTCGAGGTAGTACTCGTAAGGCAGCGCCGGCCAGACCCCGGCGACCATGTGGACCTCGGTCGCCTCCGGATTGGCTCGGCTCAGTTCCTCGTGGACCTGGTCCGGGCTCAGGCAGTAGGCCCCTTCGTCCTTCGGCCGGCGCTGGAAGGCGCAGAAGGAGCAGAATTTGTTGCACCAGTTCGTGTAGTTGACGTGGATGTTGACGTTGTAGAAGGCGGCGTCCCCGTGGAGCCGGGTCCGGACCTCGTCGGCCAGCAGGCCGATCAGCGGTAGGTCGTCGCTGCGGTAGAGGGCGAGGGCGTCGGCCGGGGCGAGGCGTTCGCCGGCGCGGACCTTGCTCGGGATCCCCTGGAGTCCGGTGGCGGCGGCACGCGCCTCGAGGGCGTCGAGCGGAAGCTCCATCGGGGCATTGTAGGCCGGGGACTTCAGCCGGCGGCGCGGGCGGCCAGCACTTCCGGGTCGAGGAGCAGGGTGTCGGTCGGCGCCGGCGCCCCGTCCAGCCGGTCGAGGCCATCCAGCGCTCGGACCGCGATCTCGGCCAGGCCGAGAAGGGTGGGGTGGAGGTGGTCTTTCTGCAGGGCCGGTTCCGCCAGCAGGGCCGGGTCGAGCGCGAGCAGGACCGTGTTCGGGCGGCGGGCGGCCCAGGACCGCAGGCGGGCGTTGGCCAGGGCCAGGGTCTCCGGGGCCGGAACCTGGCGCCGGCTCAGCATGCCGCCGACGGCCGCCGACATGTCCGGAATCTCGGCCAGGACGATGGGGCAGGACAGGGTGGCCAGCCGTTCCAGGCCGCGCTCGAGCGCCGCCAGCCGCTCGCCCTCCGAGGCCTTGACCCCGTAGACGGACCAGAACAGATAGTCCACCGCCACGACGCCCGTCGGCCGCCGCTCCTTGACCCGATCCACCAGCAGCTCCCCCCAGCCCTCGGGGTTCAGGAAGAACAGCTCGGTGGCCTGCCGTTCGGGCGGCCGGTGCGGGGCCAGCACCGCCAGGTCGAGAAGTTCCGCCAGGTCGACCGGCCCGCCGCCGGCCTCGATCCCGAAGCCGGCCGAGGCACTCGCTCCGAGCACCGCGAGTCGTTGCCAGGGCGCTACCACCTCCGGCGCCGCCGCCCCGGTCGAACAGGCGGTGGGCAGCAAGAGGAGAGGGGCGAGGAGCCAGGCGCGGCGGCTGCGGGGCACGGTGGACCGACCTCATCCTAGGATGGGCGGAGCGACGATGCGGGATCCCGGCCACCGCATCCCGGTCCGCCGACGGCCGGCCCTCAGGTTCGCCGGTCTGGGTCGGAGCCTTCCTCGGCGCCCTGATCCGGCCGGTCGGCGGCTGGATCGCCGACAAGACCGGCGGCGCCATCGTCCCTTAGGTGGTGGCCGTGGTCATGGCCCTGGCCTCGGTCGGCGTCGGCTGGTTCGCCCACGAGGCCTACCGGTCGGCCGCGCCGCAGGAATCCTTGCTGCCCTTTTTCGTCCTGCTCGTGATCCTGTTCCCCGCCAGCGGCATCGGCAACGGCTCGACCTTCCGGACCATCTCGGTGGTCTTCGCCGAGGAGCAGCGCGGTCCTCTCCTGGTGGACTTACCGGCGCCGCGGGGCGGCGCATCGGAACCCCTGAGCCCAGCCCGCCGGGGGAGCGGGCTCAGGCCTCGCCGGGGCCTTGGCCATCCGGCTCCTCCGGGCGTCGGCGGGGCGCCGGCTGCTCCCGACCCAGCAGCCGGCGCGCGGTCGGGAACACCGTGTGGCGCATGAGCGAGAGCACCGAGGCCCGCAGGCCCCGACCGTAGATCGTGGCCGCCATGTGTTCGCGCACGGGGCCGTGGTAGGCCCCGATGAAGTTGGGTGTGTCGAGGGAACCGCGCGAGGCGTCGACGATGTCGAAGCCGAGGTCGCGGCCGTGGCAGACGATGTGGTCGAGCAGCAATAGGCCGGCGGTGTACTCGTCGGCTTCGGGCAGCTGGGCCAGGTTGTAGGCCAGGAACCTGCCGCGGTGGCGGAAGCCCCAGTGGTAGGCGACCAGGCGGCCGTCCAACCGGAGAGTGGCGAGGGCGATGTCGCCGAGCGGCACCAGCCGGCGCCAGAGGGCGGAGAAGAACCGGTACGGCGCGCCGTCCCGGAAGACGCCGACCTGCTGGGCGCCCTTCCAGCTCCGGTCCTCGACCTCCTTGATCTCGGCCAGGATCCGGTCGCAGTCCTCGGCCGAGGGCAGGAAGAAGCGGAACTCGGGCCGACCGAGCCCCTCCAGGCGGCGGCGGGAGGCCCGCAGCTTGCGGGCGTAGCGGTCGGAGAGACGGCCGCCGGAGTCGAGAACCACCATCGGCGCCCGGGAGACGAGTTCGAAATGGGGCTTGAAGTCCGCCTCCGCCTCCATCCGGGCGAGAATCCGATAGGTCTTGTCCTCGGTCGGCAGTTCGCGCAGCGAGAGCGCCTGGCAGGAGCGGTGGTCGGCGTGGAACCAGTCGACCAGCAGGCCGAGGAATTCGGCCAGATCCTCCGGCGTCTCCGCGGGCACCTCCATTCGGTCGAACCACGGACCGCCGGCGAAGGCGAGCTGCTCGACCATCCGTTTGCGGCCGAGAAGGGCGGTGCCGATGGTCAGAGGAGCCCCGGCGACCCAGCGGCCGTCCCGCTCGCCGATGGCGAGGCAATGGCGGCCGTTCGGCGCGCAGGTCGCGGCCCAGGTCGCCAGCCAGTCTCCGCGGAGGAAGAAACTCGGCTCCCCGGAGCGGCGGAGCAGGTCCATCCACGGCGCCGCGTGCTCCCGGAAGACCTCGCGGCCTTCGAGGACACGGAAACGGAGCCGAGGCATGGAAAGAGGGGGGTGCGGACGAGGAGGCCCGCCGGCGCCGGCGAAGGGCGGTTCAGCGGGGCGAGTGGTGGTGGAAGGAGTCACGGCGCGAGCCGGGGAAGAAGAGAGCGCCGCCGAGGTGGGAAGTGGGAGTGCATTCTCGGACGGGCGGGAGTTGCTTGGAGTTCGAGATTCTTCGCTTCATCGGCAGCCTTCGGTCATTTGCTGGAACCTGAGCGGGGACAAGGCGGTCTGGTTGTCGGCCTGCTCCCATCCGCAGCCAAGCCCGACATGCTCCCCAGGCGCCTCTCTGCTGTATTCCTCCGGTGTTTGACCGGAATCCTTCTAGGTTCCCCGCTCGCGACCGCCCAGATCGTCGGCGGCGACTGGCCGCTCGAACAGAGCCTGTTCGGCACGGCCGGCGGGGACCGATTCGGCACCGTGGTCGACTGCGACCACGACTTCGACCTGGACGGCGTCCTCGACATTCTGGTCTCCTCGCCGATGGCGACGATCAACGGCGCCAGCGACACCGGTTCGGTCGCGATCTTCTCCGGCGCCGACGGCCACCTGATCCTCCGGCTCGACGGCCAGACCGCGGGCGCCTTGTTCGGCATCGCCGCCGACACCCTCGGCGACGTGAACGGCGACGCGGTCCCGGAGATCCTGGTCGGGGCTCCGCTCGAGGCGCCGGGCGGGCTCAAGGACGCCGGCAGCGCCTTCCTGTTCTCCGGCGCCGACGGCTCCCTGCTCTGGCGGGTGGACGGCGCCAAGACGATCGACAAGATGGGCAGCGCCGTGGCCCGGGTGGGGGACATCGACGGCGACGGTGTCGACGACGCCGCCCTCGGCGCCCACTCGGCCTACGTCGGCTCGACCTACCACGCCGGTCTCGCCGTCGCCGTCTCCGGCGCCACCGGCGCGGTGCTCTACACCTTCCCCGGCTTCCACCTCCACTCCCACTTCGGCTACTCGGTCGCCGGCCCGGGCGACCTGAACGGCGACGGAGTGCCGGACATCGCCGTCGGCGGCTACGGCGTGGAGACGACCAGCAAGAACAACACCGGCGCCGTGATCGCCTATTCCGGCGCCGACGGCTCCCAGATCTGGCGCTACGACGGCCAGCGCGCCGAGGCCCACCGCGGCGAGGCCCTGGCCCCGGCCGGCGACTTCGACGGGGACGGGGTGCCGGACCTGCTCGACGGCTCCCAGCGTTCGGTCGGCAAGCCCTATGCCCGCTACGCCGGCGCCGTCTTGGTCCACTCCGGCGTCGACGGCTCGCCGCTCTACGAGATCCGCGGCAGCGATCCCTTCCAGGGGCTCGGTGCGGCGGTCGCCCCGGCCGGCGACATCGACGGCGACGGGCTCGACGACTTCTTGGTCGGCTCCCCCGGCTCGGATCCGAAGGGTCAGCTCGACGCCGGCGAGGTCCTCGTCCTCGCCGGCGGCAGCGGGGCTCTCCTCCATCGCTTCGTCGGCACCGGCTACCTGGACAACCTCGGCCGGGGTGTCGCCGGCGGCCGGGACCTCGACGGCGACGGCCGACTCGACCTGCTGCTCGGGATCCCCGGACGAGCGATCTCCGGCAACCTAGACGTCGGTCGGGTCGACCGGATCGGCTGGAATCCGATCCTCGACACCACCGCCGCGGCCGTCTCCGGCTCGGTCGGCGGCACCGTCGACTTCCTACTCGACTTCCCGGCTGCCGACGGGGGGCAGGCCTACGGGCTGCTCTTCTCCTCCTCGGGCACCGGACCGACGCCGGTGGGGGGGATCGAAGTGCCCCTCACCCGGGACGGAATGTTCTTCCATTCCACCCTCGGCCACTACCCGCCCTACCTGAGCGGCGGCAGCGGCGTTCTCGACGCCGCCGGCGACGCGGTCGCCACCCTGGCCGCCGGCCCCGGCGACCTGGCCAAATTCGTCGGTCTCGACATCTGGTGCTGCGCGGTCAGCGACGCGCCCGGTTCCGGCCTGGCCCGGTCGAGCGTCGCCCGCCGCTTCATCGTGACTCCCTGAGCCGGCCGGCGCGGCCGAGGATCCGGTCCAGGGCCTCCTCGAGACCGGCATCGACCGGCCGCCAGCCGCTCGCGAGCAGGGCCCGCGGCCGCGCCCGCTGGCCGCCGAGCAGCAGTTCGTCGGCCATCGCGCCCAGGACGAGGCGAAGCAGCGGCGCCGGCGCCGGCAGCACCGCCGGTCGGCCCAGCGCGCGGCCGAGGGCGCGGGCGAAGTCGCGGTTGCGCACCGTGCCGGCCACGGCGTTGACCGGCCCGGACAGCTCGGCCCGGGCGAGGGCCCAGCGGACGGCGGCCACGGCGTCGGCGCAGGTCAGCCAGGGCAGCCACTGACGGCCGGAGCCGAGGGGACCGCCGAGGCCGAGTCGGAACGGCGGCAGCATCCGGGCGAGGGCGCCACCGGCCGGATCGAGGACCACGCCGAAGCGGAGACGGACGGTCCGGATCCCGGCTGCTTCGGCGCCGGCCGCCGCTTCCTCCCAGGCGACGCAGGTCCGGGCGAGGAAGCCGGCACCGGGCGGCGAGGTCTCGTCCAACTCTTCGTCGCCGCGGTCGCCGTAGTAGCCGGTGGCCGAGGCGCAGAGGAAGACCGCGGTCGCTTCGAGGTCGCCGGCCGCGGCCGCCGCGGTCAGGCCTTGGACCAGCAGCCGGGTGGAATCCACCCGGCTGCGGAGGATCCGTTCCCGGCGCCGTCGGGTCCAGCGGCCGGCGGCGATGTTCTCGCCGCCGAGGTGGACGATCGCATCGGCGCCGGCCAGCACCGTGGGATCGAGGCGGCCGCCGGCCGGATCCCAGGCCGCCTCGCCGGGCCCGTGCGGCGGCCGGCGGACCAGCCGCAGAACCTCGGCGCCGGAAGCCTGGAAGGCTTGGCGCAAGGCCCGGCCGAGCAGGCCGCCGGCTCCGGCCACGACCACCTTCACCGCCCGAACCTCATCGCGCCGGCGCGACCGGCGGTCGTGGTCGCCCGAGTTCGGCCAGGGCCAGGGCGGCCAGCGGCGCGTGGTGGAGGAGGAGACGGGTCAGACTGACCTCCATGAGGTGGGCGTAGTCGCCGCCGCGCCAGCCGGAGGCGACGAATCCGGCGACCGCGACCAGGAAACCGAGCCCGAGCCAGGCGAGCGGCAGCAGGGCGGAGCCGTTGCGGCGGACCAGGGCGAGGATGCCGGTGAACAGGGCAGCCGGCCAGAGAGCCCCCCAGGTCCGGAAGTCGGCGAGTTCCCGGCCGAGCCGGGCCAGGATCGGGCCGAGCCGATCGAAGCCGGCGAAGACCGCGGCGATTCCTCCGGCGCTGAGGTAGTCCTCGCCCGCGGCGACCGGCATCCTTGCCGCCACCGCCCGCCAGCCGATCAGGGCGAGCGTGGCTGCGGCCAGCACGAGGCCGATCCGGGCCAGCACCCGGCCGCGCTCCCCGCGCGGCCAGGCGGCGGCCGCCGCCGCCGCCAGGAGGAGCATGAGCAGGGCGGAGACCGCGCCTTCCTGTTTGGTCCAGACCGCGCCGGCGGCCAGGAGGGCCGTCGCGCCGACCGCCGGTCGGGTGCGGTGGCGAACCGCGTCCAACAGTGGAACGGCCAGCCCGGTCAGCATCAGGGCCAGAGGCAGGTCGGCCAGGGCGGCGTCGGCGCCGAGGCCGAAAGCCGGCCCGCGCGCCGGCAGCCACAGGACCGCCGGGGTCAGGCCGAAGGCGAGCGGCAGCATCCAGGCTCGGACCTTGCCCAGGGTGCGGAGGCCGAAGCCGTGCAGGATCCCGAGCAGAGCGAGGAGGAAGAACGGGAACAAGACCCGGACCCCTTCACCGGGATCGGCCCCGAGGCCGATCGCCAAGCCGACCACCGCCGGCACCAACGGCGGATAGCCGGGGTGGGTGGGCGCCCAGGCCGGGTCCGCCATCCGGTCCGGCACCAGGCTGCCCTCGGCCGCCAACCACTGGCCGTGCAGCACCCAGCGCATCAGCGCGTCCACGTTCCAGACCGGCCGCAGCGCCGCCAGCCAGAGCGACAGCGCGACCAAGAGCAGCGCCGGCAGGAAGGTCGGCCAGTTCTCGGTCAGTTCGGTCCGGCCGTTCGGTCGGCCGGCCAGGATCGGCGCCAGCGTGGCGGCGGCGAGGAGACCGACCAGCGCCGGCGGCGTGGCGAGGGCGAACGGGGAGAGCAGCGCCGAGCCGCCGGCGAGAAGGGTGCAGCCGGCGGCGAAGCTGAAGCCGAGCCGTTCGGGGCCGGACTCGGTCCGCAGGGCGGTCAGGCGGAGCAGCCCGTTTCCGGCCAGGACCAGCAGCAGGACGACGACCAGGGCGGCGCCGCTCAACCGCCCTCCTCCTCGAGCAGCCGCCATTCTCCGTCCTGGCCGAGGAGCAGGACGGCGGTCGCTCCGCGGGCCCGGGCCTCGGCCAGGAGGGGTTCGCGGCCGCGGCCGGCGCGGACCGTCTCGATCACCAGCGCGGGATAGAAGAGGTGACGGGCGAGTGGGACGAAGGGGCCGCTCCGGGGCCCTGCGGCGAACAGGAGCGGCGGCGGCTGCGGCTTCCGCCGACGCCAGGAGTCGGCCAGCCGGGCCAGGCTCCGTTCCAGAGCGGCCTCCTCCGGGCGGCCGCGGGCGGCGGCCCGCCGGGCGGCGGGATCGGCCCCGGCGAGGGCCGCATCCGCCACCGGCCGGCGCCAGCCGAGGGTGGCGAACAGCACCAGGCCCGCGCACAGCCAGAGGGCCAGGATCGAGGTCGGAAGGAGCCGCACTGGCCGGGAGAATACAATCCCGCGCCGCTCACCCGGCCCCCGCCCGATGACCCTCGACCTCCAGGAGTCCGCGCGTCTGCTCGGTGTCTCCCCCGAGACGCTGCGGCGCTGGGCGCGTCAGGGGCACCTCGGGATCTGGGCCCCGGGCGGCGAACTCCGCTTCGAGCGGGCCGAACTCGAGGCCTGGGCGCGGCGGCAGGGGATTCCCCTGCACGGACCCACCGGCGGCCGGTCCGAGGGCACCGACGACGGTTCGCGGCCGTTTCGGACCGCACTCGAACGGGGTGGCTTCGTCGAGGACTTGGCGGGACCGACGCCGAAGGAAGTGCTCACCGCCCTGGTCGCTGCGGCGCCGCTCGCCCCGGGCGCCGACCCCGACCGGCTGCTCCGGCTCCTGTTCGAACGCGAGCGGCTCGGCTCGACCGGTCTCGGTCACGGGGTCGCCCTGCCTCATCCGCGGACGCCCGATCCCTCCTTCGCCGAGCGTCCGACGGTCGTCCTCGGCCGACTGCGGGATCCGGTCGACTGGTCGGCGATCGACGGCGAACCGGTCCGGACCGTGTTCCTGCTCCTGAATCCGAATCCCTCCTGCCATCTGAAGATCCTGGCGCGGGTGGCCCTGCTCCTGCGCGATCCCGACTTTCGCCGGCTGTTGGCCGGTCCTGCCTCGGCCGAGGAGATCCTGGCCGCGGTCGAGCGCCTCGAACCCCCCGAGGAATGAGCCGCGACCAATCCATCCACCCGCGGGCGGCGGCGTTCGAGATCTGGTGGATGGTGATCCTGGCCAACCTGGTCGGTGTCGCCAGCGCCGGGCTGGCGGTCGCCCTCCGCCGCGGCGTCCACGCCCTCGCCGAATTGCTCACCCCGTGGCGGGCGGCCACCGGCGGGATCCTGCTGCCGGCGGCAGGCGCCCTGGCCGGGGTTCTGATCGTCCGCGTCTTCTTCCGTGAACCCGGCGGCCACGGCGTGCCGGCGGTGCTCGAGGCGGTCTCGCGCCGCGGCGGGGCGATGCGGCGGCGGTCGATCCTGAGCCGACTGCTCGGCAGCCTTCTGACCGTCGCCAGCGGCGGTTCGGCCGGCCTCGAGGGACCGACCGTGTTCAGCGCCGCGGCGGTCGGCAGCCGGATCGCCGCGGCGCTGAACCTGGCCGAGCGGCAGCGGGTCCGTCTGCTCGCCTGCGGCGTCGCCGGCGGTATCGGCGCGATCTTCGGCGCGCCCCTGACCGGGATGATCTTCGCGATGGAGGTCGTCCTGGCCGAGTGGACGCTCGGCGCGGTGATTCCGGTGGCGGTCAGTTCGGTGGTCGCGACCGAGATCGGTCGGGTCGTCCTCGGCGAGGCGGGCGCCTTCTCGGCCGGCGATCTGGTCTGGGACGCCGCCGATCTCGCGGCCAGCCTGCCGCTCGGTTTGCTTTGCGGCCTGGTTTCGGTCGGTCTCGTCGTCGCGGTCTTCCGCGTCGAACAGCTGGCGGAACGGGCCCGCCGCCGGTCGCCGATCCTGGCCCGGCCCGGTCTGGTCGCGGCGTTGGCCGGACTCGGGGTCGGCCTGGTCGGCTGGCGCCTGCCGGAGGCGATCGGCGAGGGCTATGAACTGGTCGACGGCCTCCTCGGCGGGCATCTGCCGTCGGCTTCCCTCCTGTTGTTCCTCCTGGTCGGCAAGCTCTTGGCCACCGCCCTGACCCTGGGCAGCAACGCCCCGGGCGGCATCTTCGCCCCCTCCCTGGTCCTCGGTGCCCTGCTCGGCTCCTCCTTCGGCACCGGCATCGCCGGCCTTCTGCCCGGGATCGGCTTCGCGCCGCCGCCCTTCTTCGCCCTGGCGGCGATGGCCGGCTTGGTCGCCGGCGCGATGCAGGCTCCCTTCACCGGCCTCTTCCTGGCGCTCGAGACCACCGGCGGCTGGAACCAGACCCTGCCGCTGATGATGGTGGCGACCCTCTCAGCGCTGGTCTCCCGGACCCTGCTCCGCCATTCCTTCTACACCTGGGAGGTCGCCGAGAGCGGACGGCTGCTGCGGCCCGGCACCGACCGCCGGATCCTGGCCGAGCTGACCGTCGGCGAGATGCTCGACGAAGAGACCGCCACCGTTCCCGCCGGCAGCACCCTCGAGGACCTCACACGCCTGTTGCCGCGGACCCGACGCAACCACTTCGCCGTCCTCGACCCCGACGGCTGCTTCGAGGGGATGCTCGACATCTCACGCCTGCGCCCCTTCATCTTCGACGAGACCCTGCGGCGGGCGACCCCGGTCGATACGGTCATGGACCGGATCGAGCCTCTCCGGCCCGAGCAGACTCTGCTCGAGGCCCTTGGCCGCTTCGACCAGGATGGGGCTTGGGTTCTTCCCGTCGCCGCCGCCGATCGGACCTTCCTGGGTACGGTTTCCAAGTCGACGCTCTTCGACCGCTACCGGAGCGAACTCATCGTTCAGACCGCCGACCGGGCCGAATGACCCCGCAGGAATCCGGCCCGGATCGGTGGACCCTGATTACCGGAAAGCCGTAACCCAGCCCGGGCGGCTCCGTCTTTCCGGGTGGCGGAAGGTCCCGGGCGCCCCCGGCCGCACCTGGGGAGGCCCGGCGAAGGCGACCTTTCGGCCGCCGAGGACCGATCGAGCCGGGGATCCTGGCGGCAGCCAGCCAGCGTCCGGGCTGTGAGACGGGCGAAGCGAGCGGCCAGAAGCCGTCCTGCGCCGGTCCGATCAGACTGGTGGGAGGAGGATCGCCTTTCGGTCGGCCGCGGTTCGATTTGGAAGGAGGGAGGTTACGGTCCGCGCCGATCTCGAGGTCCACCGGATCGGCCCGGATTCCGTCACTCGTGCCGCAACGCCTCCACGGGGTCCATGGTCGCCGCCCGCCAGGCGGGATACAGCCCGAACACCAGCCCCGTCGCCACCGACACCCCGAAGGCCAGCGCCGGCGCCTCGGGCGTGACGATGGTCCGCAGATCGGCGTACCACTCGACCAGCCAGGGGATGGCGAGACCGAGCAGGATGCCGAGCAGGCCGCCGCCGACTGAGAGCACCACCGCCTCGACCAGGAACTGCATGACGATGTGCCGGCGCTTGGCGCCGAGGGCCCGCCGGATGCCGATCTCGCGGGTCCGCTCCGTCACGGTCGCCAACATCACGTTCATGATGCCGATGCCGCCGACGAGCAGGCTGATGCCGGCGATGCTGCCGAGGACGATGTTGAAGATCCGCTTGGTCTCCTCGGCTCGGGCCAGGAGTTCGAGCGGCACGACCACTTCGTAGTCCTGCTGGCGGTGGTTGCGGCGCAGCATCTCCCGGCAGGCGGCGGCGACCAGCGGCACGTGTTCGGGCCGATCGACTTCGACGATGATCTCGTGCAGCTGGACCTCCTCCATCTCGCGGCTGCCGCTACGGATCTTCACCTGCAGCTCGCCGAACCAGCGCTGACCGGTCCGCTGCGGCAGCAGCACCTCGCCGGTGACGGCGGCGCCGGCGGCGGCCGGGTCGTCGGCGGTCCGGACCCGCGGCAGCAGCGTGCCGACGACCGTGAAGTAGTCGGCATCGATCTTGATCCGTTTGCCGAGCGGCGAATCGAACGGGAACAGATAGCGTGCCGCCTCGTCGTCGAGGACGCAGACGTTGGCGACCAGGTCCTCGTCGCGCTGGCTCAGGAAGCGGCCCTCGGCCAGGATGCGGCCGGTCACGGCCAGGTAGTCCGGCGTGGTGGCCAGGACCCGGGGATTGAGCTTGCGGCGGCCGTGTCGGACCTCCTGCAGCAGCTCCCGCACTGGTACCGCGCGCCGGACCCAGGGGAAGGTGTCGATGATCCGCTCGAAGTCGAGCCGGGTCAGGCCGTAGGAGCTGACCCGGGTCGACTGGTTGGAGACCAGGTCCTCCGGCGGCTTGACGCTGCGCAGGATCACGTTCTGGCTGCCGAGCTGCTTGATCTGCTCCTGGGCCTCGGCACTGGCCCCTTCGCCGATCGCGAGCATCGCGACGACACTGCTGACCCCGAACAGCACGCCGAGGGTGGTGAGCAGGCTCCGCAGCTTGTGCAGGAGCAGGCTCTTGATCCCGAGTCTGACCGAACGGAGAACAGGGGAGTGAAGCATCAGCGGCCTCCGCCGTTCTCCACCAGCTCGGCGATGCGGCCGTCGGACAGGCGCATGACGTGCTGGGCGCGGGTGCCGACCTCGTCCTCGTGGGTGACGAGCAGGATGGTCTTGCCCTCGGCGTGGAGTTCGTCGAACAGGTCGAGGATCTCCTCAGTGGTGTGCGAGTCGAGGTTGCCGGTGGCCTCGTCGGCCAGGATCAGGGCCGGGTCGTTGATCAGCGAGCGGGCAATCGCCACCCGCTGTTGCTGGCCGCCGGACAGCTCGAGCGGCCGGTGGTCGAGGCGGTCGCCCAGCCCGACCCGCTCGGCCAGCGCGACCGCCCGTTCCTCTCCGTCCGGCGGCGGGTCGTCCTGGTAGAACAGCGGCACGAGGATGTTCTCGAGAACGTTGAGCTGCGGGATCAGGTTGAAGGACTGGAAGACGAAGCCGATGTGGCGGCCGCGCAGCTCGCTCAGGTCGTCGTCGTCGAGGTCGGCCATCTCCTGGCCGCGGACCCGGTAGGAACCGGAGGTCGGCCGATCGATGCAGCCGAGGATGTTCAGCAGGGTGGACTTGCCGCTGCCCGAGCTGCCCATGATCGCCCAGTACTCCCCGGCGCCGAAGTCGTGGCTGATTCCGTCCAAGGCCCGGACCTCATTGTCGCCCATCTTGTAGACGCGGCTGACCTCGCGCAGGCTGGCGACGATCTCCATCGCTCACTCCTGCCGGCCGGCCGCCTCGGGGGCGTCTCCCGAACCCGCAGCCGGCGTCCGGCCGGGCCCGGGCCGGTGCTCCGACCGCCCCTCCATACGTCCAGCCGCGGGCAGACGGCCGCCGCCCGCGCCGACGGCGGCTCGCCCGGCCTCCGGTCCGCGGCGGGCGCCCTTGGCCCGAGCCGCCTCCGGCCCGTCACCGGCGGTGTTCGGCGCCTCGGCCCGGAAGCCGGGCGGGGCGCTGAGCAGGACCCGTTCGCCCTCCTCGACGCCGGCGACGATGCTGGCCCATTTCTCGCTGGCCGGACCGACTTCGACCTCGCGCGGTTCGGGCTCGCCGTTCGGTCCGACCACGAAGACAACCGTCTTCCCGCCGACGACGAAGATCGACTGGACCGGGACGTAGAGCACGTCCTCGAGCCGGTCGACCAGGATCTCGACCGAGCAGGACATGCCTGGGCGCATCTCCGGCGAGCCGTCGGCGATGCTGATCTGGGTCTTGAACAGCCGCTGGTTCGGGTTCGCCCACCAGCTCTGGCGGTCGGGCAGCAGGGCGACGAACTCGACCTTGCCGTGGAAGGTCTGGTCAGGGAGGGCGTCGACCCGAATCAGGCAGTCCTGGCCGACCTCGACCATCTTCAACACCGATTCGTGCAGGCTGGCCTCGACGATCATCCCGGCCTCGCGCGGAATGGTGGCGATCTCCTGCCGCTCACGGACCTCGGTGCCCTCCTGGATCGGTTCGCCGCCGCCCATGCGGCCGCCCTCGGTGCGGCCGTAGACCAGCATGCCCGAGATCGGCGCCCGGATCGTGGCCGCTTCGACCTGGCGCTGGAGCTTCTCCATCTTCTCCTTCTCCAGGGCCAGGCGCGCCTCGGCGGTGCGGACGGCGGTGTCGTGGTCGACCAGGCGGGCGGCGGCCTGGAGCTTGACCCGTTCCAGCTCCCGCTCCGCCTCGACCACGGCTGCGTTGAGTTCCTTGCGCCGCTTCGGGTCATCGAACTGCTCGAGCAGCTCCTTGGCCCGCCGCGCCCGCTCGACGTTCACCTGGCTCCGATTCATGGTTAGCTCGTCGCGGTCGAGCTGGGTGCGGGTGTAGAAGCCCTTGTCGTAGAGCTTCTTCGACCACTCCCAGGTCTGACGGGCCTGGGCCAGCTCTTCCTCGGCCAGGATGATGTCCTCCTCGGCCTTCTTGAGCTGTTGCGGCCAGTCGCCCTCCAGGTACTTGGTCCGCTCGAGGCGGGCGAACTCGAGATCCTGCTCGGCGCGGGCGATGTCGGAGTCGTTCTGGCTGATCTGGATGGTCCGGTCCTGGACCGCCTTGGTGTAGGCGGCCTGGGCGTTTTGGACGGCGATGTCCTGGGCGACCAGCCGGTCCTCGAGGGCGGAGGCGTCGAGTTCGGCCACGACCTGACCGGCCTCGACGAAGGTGCCCTCCGGCTCGAGGAAGAGGATCGTGGTCCGGCCCTCGATCTCGCTGCGCAGGACGACGCTGTTCTTGGCCGCCAGGTTGCCACGCTGAACGACGGTGATATCGAGCGGGCCGCGGCGGACCGGAGCGCCGGCCTGGATCGCCGCCTCTTCGGCGGCGAACCAGGCTCCCGGCCCGACGCCCCAGGCGAGGGCGGCGCCGGCGGCGAGCAGGACCAGGATCAAGGGCAGCGGACTGCGGCGTCGGCGGGTCATTCTCGGCGGCCGGCCAAACCGGCCAGGGCTTCCTTGTCGATCTGGATGCCGTCCGGCCCGACCTCGAGGAGTTCGAGCTGGGAGGCGAAGTCGAGGCGGGTCAGGGCGAGGTCGACCAAAGCACCGGTGCGGGCGTTCTGGGCCGCGGTGAGCGATTCCTGGGCCCGCAGCACGTCCTGGGTGTCGGAGCGACCGGCCTCCTGGTTCATGCGCGCGTTCTCCAGCCGGGCCTCGTTGGTTCGGACGGCGTCGACCTGGATCTGGTAGCTGAGGGCGCGCGAGCGGAGCTGGCGCAACGCCTCGCGCAGGTCGGCCCGGATCCGGTCGGCGGCCAGCTCGGTGTCGCGCCGGGTGGCCTGGTACGTGATCAGGGAAGACCGGTAGGCGTTGCGCTCGGGAATCGCGTCCACCGGCAGGTCGAGGGCGAAGCCGGCCGACCAGGGCGCCTCGCCGGGCAGGAGCCGGGTCGGCTTGCCCTCGAGGCTGGCGAGGTTGGCGCCGGCGGTGAAGTCGAGCCCGAGCCGGAGGGCGTCGGCGGCGAGCCGGGCGCGGCGCTCGGCGTCGACCAGCCGGTCGGCGGTGTTCAGGAAGTCGAGGCGACGGGCGAGAGCGAGGGCGGCAAGTTCCTCCTCGCCCAGCTCCTCGATGCCGGGCAACTGGTAACGGTCCAGTTCCTCGAGGGCGCTCGGGTCGAGGCCGATCTCGACCTCCGGCGGCAGGCCGAGGAAGATTTTGAACTCGTCCAGCGCCCGGTCGAGGCTCTGCTGGAGATCGATCAGCCGGTTCTTGGACCGCAGTTCGTCGCTCAAGGCCTCGGCCGCCTCGACGTCGCTGAGCTGGCCGGCCTCGGCCAGGGCCTGGTTGCGCTCGCGCAGCAGGGCCAGGTTGGCGAAGTTCTGCTCCTCGTTGCGGACCGAGTCCATGGTTTGGAGCAGCCGGTAGTAGCGCGAAGCAACGTCGACGGCGAAGGTGCGGCGGAACCGCTCGAAGCTCCGCACCTGATAGACGAGGTTGCGCTCGGCCTGGGTCAGCGGCTCGAGCACGACCTCGCGGGCCGAGCCGCGCAGCAGCGGCTGGGTGATCGAGAAGCTGATGTTGCTGAGGGCGTCCCACCCGTCGCCGGTGGTGAGGAGGCGGAACAGGCTGGTGCCGATGTTGCCGACGATGGTGGCGCCGGTGCCAAGCAGCCGGGACAGTCCGAGGTCGCCGTCGATCTGAGCGCGCTCGGCCTGGTCGCCGGTACCGGTGACGGTGGCGTCGGCGCCGGCGTCGAACTGGAGGGAGAAGCGCCAGCGCTCCAGGGTCAGGTCGAGGGCGGCCAGGTAGAGCCGCTCCTTCTGGTCCTGGTAATCGCGGCTGTTTTCGGCCGCGATCTCCAGACAACGACCGAGATCGAGCCGGTCGAGGCGCTCGATCTCGCCGCGCAGGAGGCGCTGGCGGAGGCTATCGGCCGGCGGTTCGATGGAGAAGTCGCTGTCCGGACCGAAGAGTTCCGCCCGCCGTTCTTGCACGAGCAGGTAGACCTCCTGGTCGGCGTCCAGGAGCTGCTCTTCCGGCGAGAGGCAGGAACCGGTGAGAAACAGGACGGCCAGGCCGGGCAGGAGCCGGGCGGAGCGGAAGGGCATCGATCGGGAAGGGGGCGCGATCCTCGGCGGGCCGGGATTCTACGGCCGGCGAAGATCGGTGTTGGCCCCTCAGGCCGGAACCGCCATCCCGCGCCCGGTGGCGGCGGCCCCGCAGTTCTCGAGCTCGCCAGGCAGCGGCGCCGGGCCGCGCTCGTCGATGATCTCGTAGGCCTGGTTGCGCCGGCGGGGGACGAACCCGGCCTGGCGGATGCAGCTCTCGATGCGCTCGACCGCCACCAGTTCGAAGCAGCCGGCCGAGGAGACCACGTTCTCCTCGAGCATCGCGCTGCCGAAGTCGTTGCAGCCCAGGCGCAGGGCGATCGCCGCCGCTTCCGCGCCCTGGGTGACGAAGCTGGCCTGGAGGTTGTCAAAGTTGTCGAGGAAGACGCGGGCGACCGCGGTGGTCCGGAAGTACTCGGCGTGGGTGGACTTGGCCCAGCCGGCGGCGAGCAGCTCGCGCCCCAGCGGGTTGTCGCCGGGCTGGAAGGTCCAGTCGATGAAGGCGGTGAAGCCGCCGGTCCGGTCCTGCAGCCGGCGCAGCCGGTCGAGGTGTTCGATGCGGTCGGCGACGGTCTCGACGTGCCCGAACATCATCGTCGCGGTCGTCCGCATGCCGAGGCCGTGGGCCTCCTCCATCACCCGCAGCCATTCGTCGGTGGTCGCCTTGCGCGGAGCGATCCGCTCCCGCACCGACTCGACCAGGATCTCGGCGCCGCCGCCGGGCATGCTGTCCATACCGGCGGCCTGGAGCCGGGCCAGGACCTGCTCGGTGCTGATCCTGGAGACGTGCGCGAGATGGACGATCTCCGGCGGACTCATCGCGTGCAGGTGCAGGTCCGGCCAGCGCTCCTTGAGGTCCCGGAACAACTCCTCGAACCACTCGACCCCGAGGCGGGGGTGGTGGCCACCCTGCATCAGGATCTGGACCCCGCCGGCCTCCACCGTTTCCTGGACCTTCCGGTAGATGGCCTCCCGGTCGAGCACGTAGCCCTTCTCCTCGTCCTTCGGCCGGGCGTAGAACGCGCAGAAGCTGCAGTCGGTGACGCAGACGTTGGTCGGATTCAGGTTCCGATCGACGATGTAGGTGACGATCGGTTCCGGGTGCTTGCGCCGGCGGACCTCGTCCGCGAGCAGAGCCAGAGTGGCCGGATCGGCCTGTTCGTGCAGTTCCAGGGCCTCGGCCGGGGACAGGCGCTCCCCGGCCAGGACGCGGGCAGCGATCCCGGAGACGGACATGCTGGAATTCTATTCAACGCCCGCCCCGAAAACATAACCGGTTGAAGGATATTCCGGCAAAGGGACTACCGGTTCCCACCGGTTTGGTGCAGAATCGAGATCGGCCGCCGGAGGGCGGCTCTTCACCAACCCCATACCATCCCTGGAAACCATGCGAACCTCGAGACTTCTCACCCTCGTTCTGGTCGTCGCGCTGGCCGGCGGACTCTTCGCTCAGGCCACAGACGCCGATCCGAACGGCTCGCTGCTCACCGCCACCCTCACCGGCGGCACCCATCGCGGCCACGGCGATCTGGTGGCCGGCCCCTGGGACGTCGAGACGCCGACCTTCGACAACCGCTGTCTCGGCGTCGAGTACGCCTGGGGCTTCTACTGGGTGACCGGCGCCGGTCACACGACCACCGGCTACAACTACATGTTCCACAAGTTCGACACGAACGGGAACTACCTCGCCAGCTACCCGCAGCCGAACACCAGCGCCGGCATCTGGGGCGGTCGCGACATGGAGGCCGACGACGCCACGAACACCCTTTGGGTGGGCGAGGACAACGGCATCGTCGACGTCATGACCTACGACCCCGTGACCGGTGGTCTGATCTTCAACAGCACCGTCTACACCTCCGTCGTCGGCACCGTCCGCGCTCTGTGCCGGAACCCCAACACCGGCACCTTCTTCACCAAGAGCTTCACCGGCACCATGTACGAGTTCGACATGGCCACCGGCGCGGTGATCAACAGTTTCACCAACACCGCGGTGTCGGCTTACGGCTTCGGCTGGGACTACGCTCAGAACACGATCTGGTCGAGCGACAGCCTCGCATCGGCCACCGAGCTGGATCCGACCACCGGCCAGGCCACCGGCCGCGGCTTCAACACCCTTCTCGGCGGCTCTCAGGGCGGCGTCGACGTCTACAACGACAGCCGCAACCCGAACGGGCCGTCGTTGATCATGCTCCACCAGACGACGCCGGACTCGATTGCCCTGTATGACACCTCCGGCTCGCCGCCGCCGCCGCCGCCGGTCTGGCCCAACCTGCCGACTTCCTTCGCCACCGCCGCCGGCATGCTCGAGGACTTCGAAAGCTACGCCGGTGTCGTGCCGCCGCACATGGCCGTCAACGAGCTGAACTCGCTGACCGGCCTGGCCGACCCCGAGGCTTGGTGCAACATCGGCCAGCACGCCTTGGCCATCACCACCACCTCCGGCGTCTACTGCCTGGAGATGGGCCTCGACCCGGCCTCGACCAACTACCACGACGTCCGCAACGGCCTGGTCGTCGGCCTGAACGGCGCCGGCGCCTACGGGCTGGAGCTGAACTTCCAAGCCATCGACCATGGGGAAGAGGTCGACACCTGGGACGGCGTCTGGGTCTCCGACGACGGCGTCAACTGGACCCGGGCCTACGGCCCGTGGACGCCGCTGCTCAGCTCCTGGCAGGCGGTCAACGCCGGCGACCTGACGACGCTCGGCGTCAACACCGGCGGCGATTTCTACCTGCTCTTCGCCCAGGACGACAACTTCCCGTACGGCTACCTGGACGGGATCGGCGTCGACGACATGTCGATCATCGATCCGGGCCCGCCCGGCCCGACCCTGGCGGTCAGCAACCTGGTCGCGGGCGGTACGGCCACCCTCTCGGTGTCGTTCTGCACCCCGAACGGCACCGTCCGCCTCGGCTATTCGCTGGTCGGCGGCGGTCCGATCACGACTCCGTTCGGCGATCTGCTGCTCAGCCCGCCGTACACCGAGCTGCCGCCGATCACCTGCGACGCCGCCGGCAACGGCAGCCTGAGCGCCAACGTTCCGGCCGGTACCAGCGGCATCCCGGTCTGGATCCACGCCTTCGACCTGGGCAGCCTCACCTTCACCAACGGCCTTGCCGAGGTCATCGGCTGAGTCGAGGCTGACTCCGATTCCGGGCCCCTCCCGCTCACGGGGGGGGCCCTTTTTCGTTCCGCCGGCGGCTGCCGGCTACCTGCGTCCCTCGTCCCTGGAACCGATGAAGACCCGATTCCTCCTTCCGCTGCTCGCCGGTCTCGGCCTCGCCGCCGCGGCGCCCGCCCAGGCCGACGACACCGACCCCATCGTCCGGCCGGCGCCGTCCGCCCCCTCCCGGGGCCTGGGCAGCGTCGTCGCCGGTCCCTACGACGTCGAGACCCCGACCTTCGACAACCGCTGTCTCGGCGTCGAGTACGCCTGGGGCCACTACTGGGTGACCGGCGCCGGTCACACCACCACCGGCTACAACTACATGATCCACAAGTTCGACACGAACGGGAACTACCTTGCCAGTTACCCGCAGCCGAACACCAGCGCCGGCCCCTGGGGCGGTCGCGACATGGAGGCCGACGAGCCCGCCAACACCCTCTGGGTGGGTGAGGACAACGGCATCGTCGACGTCATGAACTACGACCCGGTGACCGGCGGTCTGATCTACAACAGCACCGTCTACACCGCCGTGATCGGCACCGTCCGCGCCCTGTGCCGGAACCCGAACACCGGCACCTTCTTCACCAAGGACTTTTCGGGCGACCTCCAAGAGTTCGACATGAACACCGGCCTGGTCGTCAACAGCTGGGCGCTGCCGACGCTGTCCGCCTACGGTTTCGGTTGGGACTACACCACGAACATGATCTGGGCGGTCGGCGGCGCGAGCACCAGGCTGGTCGAGGTCGACCCGGTCGCCGGCACCACCACCGGCACCGAGGTCGGCACCGTCCTCGGCGGCGCTCCCGGCGGCGGCGACGTCTACGACGACCCGCGCAACCCGAACCTGGTCTCGATCGTCGCCCTTCACCAGACCGCCCCCGACTCGATCGTGGTCTACGACACGGTCGGCCCGCCGCCGGGCTTGAACTGGACCGTCAACCTGCCGAGCGGTCGGGTCGCCGCCGCCGGCCTGTTCGACGACTTCGAGGCCTACGGCGGGGTGGTGCCGCCGCACATGGCCCTGACCGCGATCGAACCGGTCAGCGGCCTGCCCGATCCGGAGGCCTGGTGCAACATCGGCGGCGCCTCTGGTCTCGGCGCCTCCAGCGGCACCGCCTGCCTGGAGATGGGCCTCGATCCGACCTCGATCAACTACCACACCGTCCGCAACGCCCTGGTTGTCGGCCTCGACGGTGGCGGCTTCAGCAGCCACACCCTCGACTTCATGGCCATCGACTACGGCGAGGAGCTGAACTCCTTCGACGGGGTCTGGGTCTCCGCCGACGGCGTCGAGTGGTTCCAGGTCTACACCGACTGGGGGGCCCTGGCCCAGTTCTGGCAGGCGGTGACCGGGATCGACCTCAGCTCGACCGGCGCCGTCACCACGGGCTCCTTCTACCTGATGTTCGGGCAGGAGGACAACTACCCCTACGGCTACCTCGACGGGGTCGGGGTCGACGACCTGTCGATCACCAGCGCCGGGCCGACCGGCCCCTTCCTGTCGGTCAGCAACCTGGTCGCCGGCGGCGTCGCCACGATCCAGGTCGTCAACGCCACCCCGGGCGGGGTCGTCCGCCACGGCTATTCGCTCACCGGCGGCGGGCCGGTCTCGACCCCCTACGGCGACCTGCTCCTCAGTCCGCCCTTCACCGAGCTGCCGCCGATGACGGCCAACGCCTCCGGAGTCGCCAGCATGTCGGCGCCGGTGCCGCCGCAGGCGTCCGGAGTCGCGGTCTGGCTGCACGCCTTCGACCTCGGCAGCCTCACCTTCACCAACGGCCTGGCCGAGGTGATCGGCTAGCAGGCCCTTCCTCGGATCGGCCGGCATCGCCCCGGCCGGGGCGGTGCCGGCCGCGCCATGTCGCTGCCGCGCCCACCGTTCAGTTTCGCTCCGGATCCTCCGGCCGGTGCCGGAGCCAGGCCAGGGTTGGGTCGATCGCCGCCGCCAGGCGCTGCCACTGGGTGGCCGGATCCGGGTCGAAGGCGGCCTCGGCGCCGCCCGGATGGACCAGCCAGGTTCCCTCGGCGAGTTCCCGCTCGAGCTGTCCTCCTTCCCAGCCGGAGTAGCCGAGGAAAACCCGGACCGGGCGGCCTTCCGTCCGCAGTCGGAGCAGGTCCTCGATCGTGCCGCCGAAGGCGACACCGGCGCAGACCTCGATGCTCTCGGCCAGGTCCGGACCGCCGCCGTGGAGGGCGTGGAGGCGCTCCAGGCCGACCGGGCCGCCCCAGCAGAGGTCGAGATCGCCCGCGCCGGCGGCGTCCGGCAGAAGCTGCCGCAGCGGCAGGCCGAGCGGTCGATTCAGGATCAGGCCGACGGCCCCTTCCTCGGGATGGTGGCGGCAGAGCAGGACCGCGGATTCCTCGAAGTTCGGATCGACCAGCGAGGGCACGGCGACGAGAACCCGGCCGGGAGCGGGGTCGAGCGGTTCGGTCATCGCGGCGCCTCCCCGCCTTGGTCCAGTTCGCGGAGGGTCTGGAGCACCACCGGCCGGGCCGGGTGATCCTCCGCCGCGACCTTGAGCCAGGCCTCAAGGGTGCCCCGGGCCTCGGCGACGCGGCCGAGGGAGTACTGGATTCCGAACAGAGTCTGGGCCATCACGAAGTCCTCCGGGCGAGCGGCGAAGGCGCGGGCGGCGAGGTCGAGGGCCCGCTCCTTCCGGCCGAGCAGCTCCTCGGCGCTGGCTTCCCCTTGCAGGGCGTCGGTCCGGCCGGGGTCGGCCTCGCGGGCGGCCCGGAACGAGGCGGCGGCGGCCTCGGCCAGCGCCCGGGCCTGCTGATCGTCCCCTTGCTCGAGCAGCTCCCCGGCCCGCTCCAGTTCGAGGGCGCCGGCCCGGAAATGGATCTCGGCCCGGCGCCGCGGGTCCCGCTCCCGGGCGAGGGCATCGTCGATCAGCCGGCGGAAGTCCTCGGCCCGGCCGGCGTCCCAGCGGGCCTGCGCGAGGTCGAAGACATACTCCTGCTCCTGCGGGGCCAGCTGGACCGCGCGCTCGAGGTGGGGGAGGGCTTCGTCACCGCGGTCGAGTCGGAGGAGGATCAGTCCGCAGGCGTGGTGCGCCGCGGCCCAGTCCGGGGCTCCCTCGAGGGCTCCGAGCTGCTCGGCCAGCGCTTCCTCGAGCAGGCGCCGGCCGTCCTCCTCGCGGCCTTCCTCGAGAGCCCGGGTTCCTTGCTCGGCCAGGCAGATGCCGAGGCCGTGACGGGCCTGGAAGGAGTCCGGCCAGCGGCCGAGGATCTTCCGGTAGGAATCGATCGCGAGGTCGAGCAGGCCCTGGTAGTAGAGGGCGGTGGCCAGCCCCAGGTTGCCCTGGAGCCGGTCCACGCTGGTCACCAGCCACTGGTCGGGCCGGATCGCCAGGCCGGCGGTGAAGTCCTTCTCGGCCTCCTCCGCCAGCCGGACCCGCTCCGGTGATCCGGGCGGGTGGAGGGCGGCTTCCTCGAGCAGAAGCCGCCCCCGTTCGGTGAACGGAAGCATCGCGTGTGGCGAGACTTCGACCCCCCAGTCGAAGAAGCTGCGGTCGTTCCGCCAGTGGGGCAGGACGAGGAGAACCGAGGCGGTGTGGCCGGCCAGCCAGGCCAAGCCCAGCACCGCCGCGGCCGGGCGCCGCCCGAGCAGCCAGCCGGCGATCAGACAGACGCCGGCGGAGGGCAGGTACAGGAAGCGTTCCTCGAACGGGAACTGGCCGAGATTGGCGGTGGCGAGCAGCGGCGCCAGCGCCGCGAAGAGCAGCCCCGCCGGCAACAGGAGCGGCGGCGGCGGGCCGCCGCGCCGGCGCCAGCGCCTGGCCGCCAGCAGCCAGAGCCCGGCCGCGATCAGGAGGACGGCGGCACCGCAGAGGGCGGGCAGCCAGCGTTCCGGGTCGGCCAGGCCGACCCGTTCGGGCGAAGGCAGGGGCCGGAACGGCGCGTGCGGCCACGGCCAGACCAAGTAGCGCAGGGCCTGGGCCTGGACCGCGAACGAGATCGCCCACAGCTCCAGGGCCGGAATCCCCAGGAAGGTGATCGGCCGGCCGGCGAAGCCGGCCCGCCAGTCCCCGAAGGCCTGGGCCCGCAACCCCCAGACCACCGCCCCGGCCAGGAGCAGCGGCCCCAGCCCGCGCCAGCGCGCCGTCCGGACGTCGTCGCCGCGGAAGAGCTGCCAGCCCAGAGCGAGGAGCCAGAGGCCGATCGCCGTCTCCTGGCTGATCATGCCGAGCCCGAGCCCCAGGGCGGCCGACCAGGAGCGGCCGCCGAGGAGGGCGAGCAGGCCGGACAGGGCGCACACCGCCGCCAGCGGATAGGTCAGGCTCGAGGCCCAGGCCACCGCCTCGGCGTGCATCCCGTGCAGGGCGAAGGCGGCACCGGCGAGCCCGGCGGCGAGCGGTGGCCAGCCCAGCCTGAGGCCGATCCGGGCGACCAGCACGGTGGCCACGGCGTGGAGCAGGACCGAGGCGAGATGGAAGGGCAGCGGCGAGCCGCCGCCGAGGGCGCGCAGCAGGGCGAAGGCGGCGATCCCGAGCGGTCGATAGAAGCCGCCGACATGGGTGCGGGGGTCGTCGGCGATGTTCCAGAACGGCTCGCCGAAGCCGCGGGTCACCGCCTGCCACCCGACCAAGTTGGGATTGTCCCGGATCAGGACGGCGTCGTCGTGCACGAAACCTCCCGCCAGGGCGGGGAGGAACACGAGCACCGCCAGCAGGGCGGGCAGGAGCCAGGTCGCGGTCCGGGTGGACGGCATGGATCGGGACAGGATAGGGGATGGGGGGTGGAGGCTGGACGGGTCGGGCGGCCGGGATGCTCCGGCCGGCCTTCGGCCGAGTTCCGCATCCCGGCCGCCCGACCCTCCCTT
>RFGR01000112.1 GCA_003696625.1 Planctomycetota bacterium | reverse complement strand
GCGGGGCGGAGGCCTTCCGCCGGGGGCCGATCGTGGACGAGCTGGTCGCGGCCTGCGCCGCCGCCGGCGGCGTCCTCGCGGCCGAGGATTTCCGCGACTACCGGCCGGTCCTGCGGCCGGTCCGCCGGCTCCGCTGGCAGGGGGTCACCATCCTGGCTCCGACCGCGCCTTCGAGCGGCGGCTTGTTCTTGGCCGAGGTCCTGCCGGCCCTGGAGCGCTTCCCGCTCCGCCTCTGGGGCCGCGACGACGGCCGCACGATCCAGCTGGTCGGCGAGGCCGCCGCCCGCGCCTTCGCTGACCGTAACCGCTGGCTGGGGGATCCGGCCGGCCTGCCGGTCGCGCCGGACGAGCTGCTGGCTCCGGAGCGGCTGGCGCGGCGCTTCGCCGGCCTGTCGCCGGCCCGCTACACCTCGCCCGCCCGGCTCGACGCCGGCGCCGCTCCGCCGCTGGAATCCGAGGAGACCACCCACTACTCGGTGGTGGACGCCGCCGGCGGCGCCTGTTCGGTCACCACCACCCTGAATGGCGCCTACGGCGCCAAGGTGATGGCCCCGGGCGGCTTCCTGCTCAACAACGAGATGGACGACTTCGCCGCGGCGCCCGGCCGTCCGAACCAGTTCGGGTTGGTCCAGGGCGAGGCCAACGCGGTCGTTCCCGGCCGCCGGCCGTTGTCCTCGATGTGTCCGCTGGTGGTCGAGCGCGACGATCGGGTGGACGCCGTCCTCGGTTCCCCGGGCGGCCCGACCATTCTCAGCACCGTCTTGTCGGTGCTCCTCGACCGCTACCTGTTCAAGCTGCCTCCCGAGCGGGCGGTGGCCGCCCCCCGCTGCCACCGCCAGGACCGACCGCCGCAGCTCCAGTACGAGCCCGGCCGCCTCGACGGCTCGGCCCGACTCTGGCTCGAGCAGTGCGGCCAGCCGCTCAAGGTCCGGCGCAGCATCGGCGACGTCAACGCCGTCTTCCGCTGGCGCGGAGCCTGGCGGGCGGTGGCCGACCCGCGCCGCGGCGGCGCCGCGATGGTCGTCGAACGGGAGCTGGCCGCCGAGAACGCCGGCCCGGTCAGATCCGGATCTCGATGACTCCGCTGTCCTCGGTCAGCAGCAGGCCGCGCTCGATCGTGGCCCCCTGGTGCTGGAAGCGGATCCGGTAGCTTCCGGTCGGGTGGGTGCCGAGGTCGATCTCCGGTTCACCGAACATCCGCCCGAACATGGCGCCGATGCCGCCGCGCTTCGGGTTGAGGCGCTTGCCGGCCGGATCGAGCAAGGCGACGTCGGCCGGGGTGACCGGGTTGTTGCGGGCGTCGAGGATTCGGATCCGCAAGGGGACGCCGCGCTGCAGGGTGGCGAAGACCTCGGCCGTCTCCCCGGCCCGCACCTCGACCTCCGGGATCCGGGTCTCGAGGAAGCCGTCGCCGCCGACGATGACGGTCCAGGTTCCGGCTTCGAGGCCGGAGATCAGGAGTTCGCCTTTGCCCCAGCTCCGGTGGCCGCGGCCGAAGCCGAACGGTCCGTCCTGCTCGTCCTCCTCGCCCGGGCGGACGGCCCGGGCCGTGAACCAGGAGGATTCCCCGGCGTCGGCGCCGGCGATCTCGGTGACTACGCGGATGGCGCCGGCCACCGGGAGCTGGATCGGCCCGACATCGCGGACCTCACCCTCGAGCAGCCGGAAGGGCTCGCCCTCGACCCGTCCCAGCGGCGGACCGGCGTCGCCGGACCGGCGACGGCCGCGGCCGCCCTGGACTTCGAGGTGGTAGCGGCCCGGCCGCAGTCCGCGGATTTCGAAGCTGCCGTCCTCTTCGGCCACGGCCCATTTGCGTTCGGCGCCGCCGCCGAACAGGACCGCCAGGCCGCCGCCGAGCGGGTCGTCGCTGACGAGCTGGATCGAGGCGCCCGCCACCGGCGAGCCGTCCCGGCCGGAGACGACCCGGCCGCGGACCACGCCGACCGGGATCCGGATTTCCTGGTAGTCCTCAGGCACCTCCCAGACCTCGAGCGGCAGCGCGCCGTTCCAGGACGGGCTGTCGACCTGCAGCCGGTACTCGCCCGGCGCCAGGCTCTTGAACAGGAACTCGCCGTTCTGGTCGGTGCGGGCGGTGGCGAAGCCCAGGTTGAAGTCCATCAGACCGCCTCCCTCGGACGACAGAACGACCAGGCTGGCGCCGGGGATCGGCTCGTCGCCGTCCAGCAGCCGACCGCCGAGACGGCAGCCGCCGGCGGCGGGATCGACGATGTCCATCACCGTCTCCTCGCCGTCCTTGACGTAGGCGGTGGTGATCCGGCTGCTGCCGAGCATCGACATCATGTCGCCGGCGAAGAGCGACTCATCCTCGAGATCGGCCGCCATCATGAAGTAGGCGCCGGGCCGCATGTGCTCCATCCGGTAGTGGCCCGCCTCGTCGGTGGCGGTCTGCTGGAAGTCGCGGGCCTGGATGCTGAGGGCGCCGACCATCCTGCCCGGCAACGGATTGCCCCGCCGGTCGCGGACGAAGCCGCTCAGGGCGCCGCCGTCGTGGAGGACGATCTCGACGCCGGTCCGCACCTCTTGCTCGGCCAAGGCCGGGATCCGCTGGCTGGCCGAGGCCCAGCCGTCGGCGACCGCGTTGACGAAATCGGCCCCGGCCTCGGCGCCGGTGACGCGGAAACTGCCGTCCTCGCCCGTCTCGGCCATCGCGACGCTGTCGCCGAGGCCCTGGAGCATGGCCAGGAAGCCGGATTCCTCGCCGTGGCCGACGGTGACCACCGCGCCCGCCACCGGCCGGCCGGTGCTGGCGGCGGTGACCCGCCCGCTGACTACCGCGCCGGTGCGCAGGGCGATCTCGATTCCCTCCACGACGCCGCCGTCCGGCACCTGGACCTGCCGCTCGGCGTTCTGATAGCCCTCGGCCTGGACGGTCAGATGCCACTGTCCCGGCGGGATCCCGGCGATCCGGAAGGCGCCCCGATCGTCATCGACCAGCACGGTGCCGCGCAGCTTCGCCCGCCAGGAGGAGGACTGGTCCAGGATCTGCTCGTCGGCGCCGAGCCAGTCCGGGCCTTGCGCCGCCTCCGGAGGTCCGCCGGCCGGGGCCTCCTCGTCGATCATCTCGAGGAGGCCCTCGCCCTCCTCGCCGGGCTCGAACCAGAGATCGCCGCGAACCAGGCAGAAGCGGACCGGCCGGCCGCTCGCTTCCTCGATCACCCGGCCTTCGATCGTTCCCGGTCTCCAGATCCGGAGCACCGGCTTCTTGCCCTCGTCGAGCTGGGAGAGGTGGAAATCGGCCTCGCTGTAGCCGGCGGCCTCCACCCGCAGACGGGCCTGGCTCCAAGCCGGGATCCGGAAGCGACCGCCGGCGTCGGTGGTTGCCGACGCCGCCTGAGGGAGCAGTTCGGGCAGCAGTTCGCGGGCGGCGTCGAGCAGGAAGCCGGCGCCGGTGCGGGTTTTCCCCTTTTCGGCCCCGACCGAGACCGGGATGCTCTGCAGGCGGACGACCGCGCCGGCGATCGGCCGGCCGTCGCCGTCCACGACCCGGCCTTCGATCAGCGATTTCGTGTCGATCCGAAGCCGGGGCGCCAGCGAGTCCGGACCGATGACGCGGGCGGTCTCCGGCGCCGACCTTCCCTGCCGACCCTGAGCCAGCAGCAGCACCAAGGCCTTCGGCAGCCGCGGGAAGCGATAGCGACCCTGGCCGTCGCTGGTGGTCGTCCAGGCCCGGACGTCGCGGACGAACGGAATCACGTAGCGCAGGTCGAGCGGCACCGCGATCACCTCGGCGCCGGCCACCGGCTCGCCCTCGAGATCGACCACCTCGCCGGCGAGGGCGCCGGTGGCGCCAAGGGAGACGACGACCTCGGCGGTCGCTCCGGGCGGCAGCGGCCCGACGTCGGCCAGGCCGGAATCGACCGCCTGGGCGATGCCGTTGGCCATCAGGGCGGTCCGGGCCGGCACGGCGGCGACCGCGAAGCTCCCGTCGGGTCCGGTGAAGGTGCGTTCGAGGAAGAAGTTCCGGTTGCGGAAGGCCGCGATCAGGTACTTCACCCCCGGGCCGACCAGAACCTCGGCTCCGGCCACCGGTGAGCCGTCGGCGTCGACCACCCGGCCCTTGAGCGCCGCACCGGCGACGGTGCGCAGGACGACCTCTCCGCCGCCGTCCAGCTCCGCCGGCAGCACCCGCTGTCGGCGCGGAGTGAGCCGCTTCTCGGCCCGGGCCGAGAGGTAGAGGGTCCGGCCCTGGACCCCCTCCAGGGCGAACCGGCCTTGCTCGTCGGCGATGGTCGCGGCCAGCGGCTCGAGCGAGAAGGCGAGCGGCTTCTCAAAGATCTCGGCGAGGTCGAACTCGAAGTCGAGCAGCGGGAACGGAACCGACCAGGCCGCCACCCAGGCGCCCGGAACCGGTTCGCCGCCCTCGTCGACCACGATCCCGTGCAGGCCGTGGCGGCCGGCGCCGACCTTGATCGGCCGGCCGTCGGCCGCGGCCGCGGTCGGTCGGGCGACCCGGCGGCGGTCGGCGGGCTCGGCGGCGGCGGCGGCCTCGGTGGCCGTGGGCGGGGCGGTCCGGTCGACCGGGGTCGGCGGCGGCGCCGAAGCGGGAGGATCGAGGAAGACCACCCAGACCAGGCCGGCGGCCAGGACGGCCAGGATCGCGAGGACGAGAGGTTTGCGCATGGGCAGCCGGGAGAGGGGAGTTTAGGGCGGGATCCGGGCGGGCTCTCCCTAGAATGCCTCTATGCCCAAGACGGTCGGGCGATTGGCCGTTCTTCTCCTCCTTCTGGTCCCGGACCTGCTCGTCCTGGTCCAGCCGGCGCCTCTGGCGGAGCCGCGGCCGCTGGATCCCGCCACGCAGCGGGAACTGGCGGCGCGCAAGGCCGAGCGCCGGGCCCGGTTCAACCGCTCGCCCGAGGAGATCGCCGCCGCCCGGCTGCCGGAGCCGGCGCCCTACCCGGAACGCCCGACCCCGGTGGTGGTGAAGGGGGCCCTGGTCGCCGGCCGGCCGCCGGTTCCCGGCCCGCCGGCCGCCGGCGGAGCGCCGGCCGCCGGTCTTGCCGCCGCCGAGCCCGGGGAGAGCGCGGCCCAGCCGGCCGCCCCGGGGCGGACGGCCCCGGACGCCGGTGCCGCCCTCGCCGCCGCCGGTGTGGATCTCGCGGCCGAGCTCGGTCGGGCCTGGCTGGAGGGGGAGGTCCTGCAGCCGGACGGCAGCGCCGTCCCCTGGCTTGAGGTGCGGCTGCGCGCCGACGCCGACGGTTCCGTGGTCGCGGCCACGGTCACCGACGGCGAGGGCAGCTACCGCTTCCCGGACCTCGACCCCGGCCGCTACCGGGTCGAGTTCGGTCCGGCCGAGGCGCCGCTCGGGCGGCATCAGGAGCCGGTCGAGGTCCGGCGCGGGGGGTACCGCCGGGACTTCCGGGCCCCGCGCCTGGGCGGCCTCCAGGTCGTGGTCACCGCCGCCGACGGTTCCCGGCCGCTGGTCGGTCGCAAGATCCGGGTCCAGGAGCGTTTCGGCGAGGAGCGGGAGGGGGTGACCGACGCCGACGGAGTCGCCCGGTTCCGCAACCTGCCGGTCGGCAGCTACCGGGTTCTGCTGATCGAGGACGGCGTCCGGGTGGCCGAGAAGCGTCAGGCGGTGGTGGCCCGGGCCGAACCGCGGGTCGAGTTCGAGGTCTGAACTTCAGACCTCGAGGATGGGCAGCTCGTAGGCCTTCCGGGTGGCGATCGCCGCGGCCAGCTTGCCGGCGATCTCGGCGAAGGCGCGGGCGACCGGGCTGTCCGGCGCCGCCACGACCACCGGCACGCCGGCGTCGCCGCCGCGCCGCACCTCCGGCTCGAGCGGGATCGAACCGAGGAAGGGGACCGAGAAGGCCTCGGCGGTCTTTTCGCCGCCGCCGGTGCCGAAGATCTCGCCGCTCATGTTCTCGATCACGCCCAGGACCTCGCACTTCACCTGGCGGCACATGCCGATCGCTCGGCGGACGTCGGTCAGCGAGACCTCCTGCGGCATGGTCACGACCACGGCGCCGGTCAACGGCACGAGCTGGGCCAGGCTGATCTGGGCGTCGCCGGTGCCGGGCGGCATGTCCACCAGCAGGTAGTCGATTTCGCCCCACTCGACGTCCTGGAAGAACTGCTCCAGCGCCCGGTGGAGCATCGGCCCCCGCCACATCACCGGTTGGCCGTCTTCGACCATGTAGCCGACCGAGATCGTCTTGATGCCGTGGGCCTCGAGCGGCAGGATCCGGCCGTTGCCGGCCGCCCGCGGGTTCTCGTGGATGCCCATCATCACGGGCACGTTCGGGCCGTAGACGTCGGCATCGAGCAGGCCGACCCGGGCGCCGGTGGCGGCCAAGGCGGCGGCCAGGTTGACCGCGCAGGTACTCTTGCCGACTCCGCCCTTGCCGCTGGTGACGGCGATCACGTTCTTGATCGAGGCGCCGGCGGCGTTGCCGCTCGGCAGACTGCTCCGGACCGCGGCGCCGAGGCGGACGTTGACGTTCTCGACTCCCGGCACCGCCGCCACCGCCGCCCGCGCCTGCTCCTGGAGCTGCTCCTTGACCGGGCAGGCGGGAGTGGTCAGTTCGAGGGTGAACCCCACCTGGCCGCCGCAGATCTTCAGATCCTTGACGAAGCCGAGGGAGACCACGTCGCGGTGGAGGTCGGGATCTTGGACCCGGCGGAGGGCTTCGAGGACGGCGGCTTCGGTGACTTCGCTCATCTTGGCTACGATTAGGGCGGTTTCGGCTCGTCTCAAGCCGAAGCGACGAGCCTCGGCATGGGAAGCGGAGAGGATACCTCCAGGAAGGCGGTCGTGCTGCTCTCGGGCGGCCTCGACTCGACCACCGTGGCCGCCTGGCTGGCCCGGGAGGGCTGGAAGATCCACGCCCTGAGCGTGGACTACGGCCAACGCCACGCGGTCGAACTGAGCGCCGCCCGCCGGCTGGCAGCCCGTCTGGGTGTCGCCGAACACCTGGTCCTGCCGCTCGATCTGCGCGGCATCGGCGGCTCCGCCCTGACCGCCGACCGGCCGGTCCCGAAGGAGGCCGACCCGCTGGCTCCGGTCGCGGCCGGCATTCCGGACACTTACGTCCCGGCCCGGAACACGATCCTGCTGGCCCTGGCCCTCGCCCTGGCCGAGGCCCGCGGCGCCGGCGCGATCGGGATCGGGGTCAACGCCCTCGACTATTCCGGCTATCCGGACTGCCGGCCCGAGTTCGTGGCCGCCTTCGCCGAGCTGGCCCGGCTGGCCACGCGCGAAGGGGTCGAGGGCCGACCGGTCCGGATCCTGGCCCCGCTCCAGCACCTGCGCAAGGCCGAGATCCTGACCCTGGCTCGACGACTCGGGGTGCCGGTGGCGGAGACGGTCTCCTGCTACGACCCCGACCCGGGCGGTGGGGCTTGCGGCGGCTGCGACGCTTGCCGGTTACGGGCCCGGGCCGAGCGGGAACTGGCGGCGCCGGTCGAGGTGGCCGTGGACGCCGGCGGCAGCGGGCCCCGGGCCGAGGCGCGGCTGTCCGGCCGCCCGGTCGGCTGGGCCGCTCTGAGGGCCGATCCGGCCGGCGACTGGCGCCTGGAGATCCTCGAAGTGGCGCCCGAGGCCCGGGATCTCGGAGCCGCTCCGCGGCTTCTTCGCGCCCTGCAGAGGTTCGCCGGCACCGGTTCGATCCGGGTCGCCGCCGCCGCCGCCGAGCCCGAGGTCCTGCGCTCCTGCGGCTTCCGGCCGGCCGGCCGCGGCTGGCGGTGGCAGGGTCCGCCGCCGGCCGCGCTGCCGCTCGACGGGTAGAATCCGTCGCCATGCCGCCGCCCGAGGAGAAGCCCGTTCCGCCGGACCAGCTCGCCGCCGTCGAGCGATTGATCCAAGTCGTCGACACCCTGCGCTCGCCCGGCGGCTGCCCCTGGGACGCCGAGCAGACCGTCGAGTCCCTCGCCCCGCACCTTCTCGAGGAGTGCCACGAACTCGCCGACGCGGTCGCCCGCGGCGACGACGCCGGGATCCGCGAGGAACTCGGCGACCTCCTGATGGGCGTTCTGATGGTCGCCCGGGTCGCCTCGGAGGACCGCGGCTTCGGCCTGACCGAGGTGGTCGAGGGGATCACCGCCAAGCTGATCCGGCGCCATCCCCACGTCTACGGGGAAGTCGGGGTGGCCGGCACCGGCGAGGTCCTCGGCAACTGGGAGGCGATCAAGAAGACTGAGAAGGAGGAGGCCGGACAGGAGGACACTTCCGCTCTGTCCGGGGTTCCCGCCACCCTGCCGGCTCTGCTCCGGGCCTGGCGGGTGGGGCAGAAGGCGGCCAACGCCGGCTTCGACTGGCCCGACCTGCTCGGGCCGGCCGAGAAGGTCGAGGAGGAGTGGGCCGAGTTCCAGGAGGCGGTCGCCCGCGACGACCGCGAAGCCGCCCGCCACGAGCTGGGCGACCTCCTGTTTGCGGTGGTGAACCTGGCCCGGAAGATCGACGTCGAACCCGAGCTGGCGCTGCGCGGGACGATCGAGCGCTTCACCGCCCGGTTCCGGCACATCGAGCGCCACCTGGGCAAGCCCTTGGGCGAGGCCTCCCTGGAGGAAATGGACGCTCTCTGGGAGGAGGCCAAGCAGGCCGAGGCGGCCGCGCCGGCCCGGCCGCGGCCTTGACCCCCTCTCCGGCCCGGCCTATACTTCTCGCCCCCGTGCGGGGGTGTGGCGCAATTGGTTAGCGTACCAGACTGTCGATCTGGTGGTTGCGGGTTCGAGCCCCGTCACCCTCGCCATCCAAAACAGACAGGAGCCGGGTCGTCCGACCCGGCTCCTGTTCCGTTTCCCACCGGCCGCTAGTCGAACCAGTCCGGCTTCGGCTCCGACTTCTCGGGCAGGCGGATCACGATCGGATCCGGCCTGCCGTCCCAGTCGAGGATCTCGTAGTGGCGGCAGGCGCCCTTCTGGGCGGTGCCCTTGGAGGCCAGGATCAAGTAACGACCGACCGGGCGGGTCAGCTTGACCTCGCCGAGGTCGTCGCCGATCTCGGTCATGCCCTCGTTCGGGGCCAGACCCTCGATGTGGTAGGGGTTGGGGGCGTCGGCCGGCGGTCGCATCGTCACCATCGGCCGATCGACCCGGTTGCCGAGGTGGTCCTCGATGATCAGGTGGGCGATCGGCAGGATCTCGGTGACGACCTCGATTTCCTGGGTCTGGCCGCCGATCGCCGGTTTCAGCTCCCGGACCGAGGGCTTGAAACCGTCGCCGCCGACGAGCAGATACTTGGGCTTACCGTCGGCCTGGACCATGAACTCGACCCGACCGTAGTTCGGAGTGTAGAGGTAGAGGATGCGGGTCTTCTTGCGCGGCTCGCGCAGGTAGAGCGGTTCCGGCTTCTCGCTCAGGAGCATCACCCGGCAGCCTTCGATGACCTGACCGGCGGCGTTGCGGACGTGAACCAGGTAGAGGGACTGGTCGGCGGTCGGCGGCGCCACCGCCGGCGCCTCCGTGACCGGCTGGTCGTGGGCCTGGGGCCCCTCCTCCAGGTTGATGATCGTGCCTTCCGGCTGGCGTGGCGGCGGCGGCGACGGCGCGCAACCGGCGGCCAGGACCGAGGCGGCGAGGAGCAGGAAGGGAAGAGGTCGGTGGGATCGGTTCATTCCGGGAAGCGCAGGCGCTCGGTTCCGCGCAGGGCCTCGGCGGTCAGGGCCGGCAGGTCGAGAGCCGCCTCGGCGGCGAGGGCCTCGTCCAGGCGGCCGTAGATCACCGGGTGCTCGGGCTGGAACACCGTACAACAGTCGGGAGCGGGAAGGTGGCTGATCTCGAGCGTGCCGATCCGGCGGGCCAGGTCGACGATCTCCTGCTTGTCCATGCAGACCAGCGGCCGCAGCACCGGCAGGGGGCAGGCCTCCTCGATCACCGCCAGGTTCTCCAGGGTCTGGCTGGCGACCTGGCCGACGCTCTCGCCGGTGACCAAGGCCTTGGCCCGGACCCGGCGGGCCAGCCGGCCGGCCAGGCGCTGCATCGCCCGGCGATAGAGGACGGTCCGATAGGGGGCTGGGCAGCAGTCGCGGATCGCCTCCTGGATCGCGGTGAATGGCACGATCGAGAGCTGGCAGCGGGGTTGCCAGCGGGACAGGGCCCGGGCCTGGCGGATCAGCTTCTCGCGCAGCTGGGGGCCGACGTGGGGGAAGGAGTAGAAACTGACCAGGTCCACCCGCATGCCCCGTTTCATCGCCAGCCAGGCCGCGACCGGGGAGTCGATGCCGCCGGAGAGGAGGCACAGCACCCGGCCCATGACCCCGACCGGCAGCCCGCCGGGGCCGGGCCGGCGTTCGGCGAAGACCCAGGTGCCCTCCGGGCGCAGGTCCACCTCCAGGGTCAGCTCCGGGTGGGAGAGATCGACCTGGAGGGCCGGATGGTCCGGCAGCAGCCGCTCCCCGAGCGCCCGCTCGAGTTCGGCCGAGCGGAGCGGGAAGCGCTTGTCCGCCCGGTTCACCCGCACCCGGAACGGAATCCGGTCACGGCCGGCGAAAGAGGACCGCAGGGCGGCGGCGAGCCGGCGGCGGCCCTCCGCGGCGATCGCCTCGACCTCGGCCGGGACCTCGACCGCCGGCGACAGGCTGGCGACGCCGAAGACCCGGGCGGCGGCCGCCGCCAGGCGCTCGGCCGGGATCTCGGCCCGGACCAGGATCCGGCCGCGGATCCGGTCGGCGCGGAGGCCGGGGCAGTCGGCCAGGGCGGCGCGGAGGTTCTCGACCAACCGGCGCTCGAAGAAGGCTCGATTGCCCCCCTTCAGGCCGATCTCGTGGTAGCGGACGATCAGCGCCGAGGCGGTGGCGGCGGAGGTGCCGGATTCCACGGCGGCATTCTAGAATGCTCCGTTCCGGGCGATTGGCTCAGTCGGCTAGAGCACCTCCCTTACAAGGAGGGGGTCACAGGTTCGAGTCCTGTATCGCCCACCAGAATCGTCTCACGGCAACCCCGGTCGATCGAATTCCCGACATGCTGAGTGCTTTCCTCCTGGCCCTGGCGCCCCAGTTCGGCCTGGATCCGGTGCGGGTCTCGGCCGAGGCGGTGCCGGACCGTGCCGCCCCGGGCGCGACGGTGGAGCTTCACGTCCGGCCCGAGTTGGAGCCGGGCTGGCACCTCTACCATCCGGACATCGACCCGATGAACGGCATCCCGGTCGCCGTCGCCGCCCCGGAGGGCTGGCGGCCGGCCGGGCCGCTCCGCTCCGGGTTGCCGCCGGTGCCGCACTACCTCGACCTCGGCGGCGAGAAGGTCGAGTACCTTTGGCTGGCTCCGGGCGACGAACTGATCCTGCCGTTGGTCGTGCCGGCGGGGCCGCCGGGCGAGATCGAGGCGTCGGCCGAGTTCTCCTATCAGGTCTGCGACGACTCGAGTTGCCTGCCGCCGGACGCCAAGCCGGCGGTCTTCCGCTTCACCCGATTGGCGGCCGGCGGCGGCGCGGCCGCGGACTCGTCCGCGGAGGAAGCCGCCGCCTCGGCCGCGGCCGGAGCGGCGCCCGAGCCGGAGGAGGTCGAGCCGCCCGGCGGCGACCGCGGGCTCCTCGCTTTCCTGTTGCTGGCCGTGGCCGGGGGCCTGTTCGCCCTGGTCATGCCCTGCACCTATCCGATGATCCCGATCACGATCAGCTTCTTCACCAAACAGGCCGAAGCGCGACAGGGACGGGTACTGCCGCTCAGTCTGGCCTACGGCGCCGGCATCGTGCTGATCTTCGTCCTGATCGGAGTGGTGGTCGGGCCGGTGATCCTGGTCTTCGCCACCCACCCGGTCACGAACCTGGTGATCGGGGCGCTGTTCCTCTTCTTCGCCCTGGTCCTGTTCGGCTTTCTCACCCTCGAACCGCCGCAGTTCCTGATGCGGGCGGCCTCCCGGGCCTCAACCACCGGCGGTCTGCTCGGTGTCTTCCTGATGGGCGCCACCCTGGTCGTGACCTCCTTCACCTGCACCGCCCCCTTCGTCGGCAGCCTGCTCAGTTTCGGCGCCGCCGGCGGCGATCTGCTGCGGGTGGCGCTCGGCATGGCGGTCTTCGGCCTGACCATGGCGGTTCCGTTCGTGCTGCTCTCGCTGGTGCCCGGCCGGATCCAGGCGATGCCCCGCAGCGGCGAGTGGATGAACACCCTCAAGGTCACCCTCGGCTTCGTCGAGGTGGCGGCGGCGATGAAGTTCCTGTCCAACACCGACATCGTCTGGGGCTGGGGGATCCTGCCGCGGGAGCGCTTCCTGCTCCTGTGGGCGGTGATCTTCCTGGCGGCGGCGCTCTACCTGGCCGGCGTCTTGCCCTGGAAGGGCGGTCGGCCGGAGCGCGTCGGCCGCCGGCGGGCGCTGTCCGGGATCCTCCTGGCCCTGTTCGCAGCCTATTGCCTGCACGGCTGGACCGGGGCGCGGCTGGACAACGTGATGACCGCCATCGTGCCCAACTACAGCTTCCGCCGGGACGGCGGCGAGCGGGCCGTGGCCCGGCACGAGATCGTGGTCGACGACTACCAGGCCGCCCTGGCCTCGGCCCGGGCGCAGGGGCGGAAGGTGCTGGTCAACTTCACCGGCTACACCTGAGTGAATTGCCGGGCGATGGAAGAAAACATCTTCCCGCTGCCGGCGGTCGCCGGAATCCTGGAGAACGAACTGGTCGAGGCCAGGCTGCACAACGACGGCCGCGAGCGGCCGGAGCTGACCCGGAGCATCAAGGCCCTCCAGCTCGAGATGACCGGGAGCTACTCGACTCCAATCTACCTGGTCATCGATCCGGAGAGCGGCGAGGTCCTCGGTCGGCGCGACGGCGCCCTCCTCGACGAGCAGCGTTTCGCCGCCTTCCTCCGCCAGGCCCTCGACGGCGGCGGCCGCGGCTGAGCGGTGACCGGGCTGCGCGGGGTGCCGGGAGAGGGCCTCGGCAATACCTTCCTGCTGGTCGAGAGCGAGGATCTGGAAGCGGTCGGCCTGGCTCCCGCCGCCGCCGCCCGCCGGTTCTGCGGCCGGCGGTACGACGGCCTGCTGGTGCTGGACCCGGCGGCCGCGGCCGAGCCCGAGTTGGCGATCTGGAACCGCGACGGCTCCGCCGGCGGGGTCTGCCTGAATGGCCTGCGGATGGCCGCCCTCCACCTCGGTCGGCCGGCCGGCGCCTTCCGGATGGCCGGCCGCCGGATCGCTTGGCGCCGTTCCGAACCGAACTGGGTCGAGCTGCACCTGGCGGCCGAAGATCTGCCGGCTTCGATCCCGGCCCGGACGATCGAGCTGCCCGGCGGCCGGCGCGGCGTGCCGGTGCCGTTTTGGAACCCTCACTGCGTGGTTCCGGTCGAGGACCTCGAAGGCGCCGACCTCGAGGGTTTGGCGGCGGCCGCCGCCGGCCGCCGCGACCTTTTTCCGGAGGGGGTCAACCTCGAACTCGTGGCCGAACGGCCCGGCGGCGGGCTGCGGATGCGGGTCTGGGAGCGGGGGGTGGGGGAGACCCGCGCCTGCGGCAGCGGCGCCGTGGCGGTGGCTTTGCTCGCCTGGGCCGATCGCCGGCCCGAACCGCTGGTGATCGAGATGGCCGGCGGCGCCCTCGCCCTCGGCCCGGCGCCGCCCGAGGTCGGCGGTCTGCTCCTGGCTGGCCCTGCCGCGGTCGGCCCCCCGCTCGAACTCGACCCGGAATGCCGCGCCTGATCTCGTTATTCCTGGCCTGGCTGATCTGGCTTGGGATCGAGGCCTCGCCCGGCTGGGTCCCGGAGCGCCCGGAGCCGGCGGGGCTGGTCGGCGTCCTCGGCGTCGCCTGGCTGATCGCGCTGCGCTGGGGGTTGCCGCGGCCGCGCCGGCCGTGGGAGGCGGGCCCGATCCTGTTCGTCGCCGGCCCGCTGCTGCTCCATGCCGCCTTTCTCGGCGCCTTCGGCGGCATCCGCCTTTGGCAGGACCTGGAGCTGCCGGCGGCGATCTCCTCCTGCATCGGCGTCCTGCCCTATCTGGTCATCCAGCACGGTTTCCGCTACGGCGAGGCCGGCCTGCTCGGCCTGGACGGGCCGGCCGCGGCGGCCTTCGCCCAACGCCACAGCCTCGGACTCCTGCTCGGCGTGCTGCCGGTGGCGGTGGTGGCGCAGGTCTGGGCCTGGGGAGCCGCCGGCCTGCCCGAGGACCCGGCCCTCTGGACCACGGCCGACGCGATTCGCGCCCGGCTGGTCGAACTCGGCGGCGCGGCGCTGGCCCTGCCGCTGACCCTGCTCCTGCTTCCCCGTCTGCTCGGCGCCGGCGAGGAGGACCGCGCCCTCGGCCGGCTGGTCGCCGCCGACTGGCGCGGCCGCGGGCCGGCGCCGCGGGTACTGCGCTGGGACACTCAGGGCGTGACCGCCAACGCCCTCGCCGCCGGCTTCGGACCGTTCCGGCGCATCCTGATCAGCGACGGCCTGAGGGCGCTGCTCACCGACCAGGAGCTGCGGGCGGTGCTCGGGCACGAGCTGGCCCACCTCGAGCGCCGGCACGCTCCGGCCCTGGTGGCCGGCGCCGCCGGCGGGGTGCTGCTGGCCGGAGCGGCGGTCCTGCGCTGGGCGCCGGCCGGACCGGAGGGTCCGCACCCGGCCTGGGCCCTGCTGGTCCTCGCCGCCGCGGCGCCGCCGCTTCTGGTCGCCGGCCGGGCCTTCGAGACTCAAGCCGATCTCGACGCCGCCGCCCGCGGCGAGCTGCAGGCGGCGGGCCTGGCGACGGCGCTGAGCCGACTCGGATCCCTGCGCCGGCGGCGCTCCTGGCGACATCCGACGCCGGCGGCGCGGGTCGCCCGGATCCGGGCCTGCCGCCTGGATCCCGAGCGGGCGGAGCGCTTCCATCGCCGGGCCGAATGGATTCGGAAGGGGCTCTGGGCGCTCTTCCTGACCGGTCTCGCCGGGGTCCTCGTCGGAACCTGAGCTGGATTCGTAAGCCTTTTTCTTGAAGCAGCTTGGGAGCGTACGCCGAGCCTGCGCGGGCTTCCCCCGAGGGGGCCGAAATGGTGAAATGAAGGCCGCCGGCGCGCCGCCTCCAACCCTTTGCCTCCGCGCTCCGGATCCGCCCTGATGAGCGAGACCGCACCCCCCGCCCGCGAGCACATCGGCAACAGCCTGATCGAACGCGAGATGCGCGAGTCGTACCTGACCTACGCGCTCTCGGTGATCCACGATCGCGCCCTGCCCGATGTGCGCGACGGCCTCAAGCCCTCGCAGCGCCGCATCCTGGTGGCGATGAACGACCTGAATCTCAGGTCGAACGCCAAATACCGCAAGTGCGCCAAGATCGCCGGCGACACCTCCGGCAACTACCACCCGCACGGCGAGTCGGTCATCTATCCGACCCTGGTGCGGATGGCCCAGCCCTTCCGCCTACGCACGCCGCTGATCGACGGCCAGGGCAACTTCGGTTCGATCGACGGCGACCCGCCGGCGGCGATGCGCTACACCGAGGCGCGGATGGCGCCGGCGGCCGAGGAGATGCTCCTCGACCTCGACAAGGATACGGTCGATCAGCGCTCCAACTACGACGAGACCCGGCTCGAACCGGTCGTCCTGCCCGGGCGTTTCCCGAATCTGCTGGTCAACGGCTCCGAGGGCATCGCCGTCGGCATGAGCACGGCGCTGCCGCCGCACAATCCGGACGAGGTCTTCGCGGCCATCCGACTGCTGCTCGACAAGCCGGACTGCACCGTGGCCGAGATCATGGAGCTGCTGCCGGGGCCGGACTTCCCGACCGGCGGCATCATCTGCGGCGCTGCCGGGATCGCCCAGGCCTACGCCCACGGCGCCGGCCGGATCACCCTGCGCGGCCGCATCCACCACGAGGAGGAGGAGCGCGGCCGCTCCCGCCTGGTCGTGACCGAGATCCCGTACGAGCGGGAGAAGTCGGCGATCATCGAGAAGATCGCCGAGGCGGTCAAGGAAGGGCGGATCGAGGGCATCCACGACATCCGCGACGAGTCCGACCGCGAAGGGATGCGGGTGGTGATCGAGCTCAAGCGCGACGCCGACCCGGCGGTGGTCGAGAACCTGCTCTACAAGTTCTCGCCGCTGCAGACGACCTACTCGATCCGCAACACGGTGCTGATCGGCGGCCGGCCGCGCCAGGTCGGGATCAAGACGCTGCTCGAGGCCTACCGCGACCACCGTTTCGAGGTCATCCGCCGCCGCACCGCCTTCCTGCTGGCCAAGGCCGAGCGGCGCCTGCACATCCTGCAGGGCCTGATGATCGCCATCCAGGCGATCGACGAGGTGGTCGAGATCATCAAGACCTCGGCCGACACCCAGGAGGCCTGGCGCCGGCTGGAACAGACCTTCGCGCTGAGCGAGATCCAGTCCCAAGCCATCGTCGACATGCGCCTGGGGCGCCTGACCGCGCTCGAGGTGCACAAGCTGCAGGAGGAGATCGACCAGCTCGAGCGGGACATCGCCTGGTACAAGCGGATCCTGGCCGAGGACGAGCTGGTGATCGATCTCATCCGCCAGGACGTCGACGAGATGGCGGCCCGCTACGCCTCGCCGCGGCGGACCGAGATCGGCGCTTCGGTCCAGGACTTCCTGACCGAGGACCTGATCGCCGAGGAGACGGTGGTGGTGACGATCAGCCGCGCCGGCCTGGTCAAGCGCACCCCGGTCTCGACCTATCGGGCGCAGGGCCGCGGCGGCCGCGGCATCACCGGCGGCCGCGCCCGCGAGGGGGACGCTCTGTCCCACCTCTTCGTCTGCTCGACCCACGATTATCTGCTGATCGTCACCGACCGCGGCCGGCTCTACTGGCTCAAGGTCTTCCGTCTGCCCGACCTCGACCGCACCGCCCAGGGCCGCTCGATCCGGAACATGCTCGAGGGCATCGCTCCGGACGAGGAGATCCGGTCGATCCAGGCCACGCGCGACTTCAGCGAGGCGAAGTACCTGCTCTTCGCCACCGCCGGCGGGCGGGTCAAGAAGACCGAGCTGACGGCCTACTCGCGGCCGCGCGCGGCCGGCATCATCGCCACCCGGCTGGACGAGGGTGATCGGCTGATCGGCACCGCCTTGGTCGACGAGGGCGACGAGGTCCTGCTCGCCACCGCCGGTGGTCAGGTGGTTCGCTTCCTCGAGAGCGACGTGCGACCCATGGGGCGGACCGCCGGCGGCGTCCGCGGCGCCGCCCTGAAGGAAGGCGACCGGGTGGTCGATCTGGTCACCGGCGGCGAGGACGACCTCCTGCTGCTGGCCTGTGAGGGCGGCTACGGCAAGCGAACGCGCATCGGCGAGTTCCGGCTGACCAAGCGCGGCTCGCAGGGGGTGGTCGGCATCAAGACCACTCGGCGCAACGGCCGGGTGGTGAACGCCCTCAACGCCAGCCGTTGCGACGACGTGCTGTTCGTGACCGAACAGGGCATGGTCGTACGCACGCCGGTCGAGGAGATCTCGATTCAGGGGCGGCCGACCCAGGGCGTGCGCTTGGTCAATCTCAAGGACGGCGATCGGCTCCTGCGCATGGCGCCGGTCGTGCGGGAGGACGACAACCAGGAGGAACCGGCATGAATCGGATCGTCGAGCGGATCCTTGCCGACACCAAGGCAGCCATGAAGGCGCGGGACAAGGCCCGGCTCGAGACGCTGCGCCTGGCGATGAACGAGCTGAAGAACGCCGGCATCGACAAGAAGGGGGCCCAGGGGCTGACCGACGAGGTCGCTTCGCCCACCGACCACCTCGACGAGGCCGAGGCGGTGGCGGTGCTGCAGAAGCTGGTCAAACGGCGCAAGGACGCCGCGGCCCAGTTCGAACAAGGCGGCCGGGCCGACCTGGCCGAGCGCGAGCGGGCCGAGGCCGCGGTGATCGAGGAGTACCTGCCGGCCGGGCTGGGCGAGGCCGAGCTCGAGGAGCTGGTGCGGGCGGCGATCGCGGAGACCGGCGCCACCTCGATGAAGGAGATGGGGGCGGTGATGAAGGCCGCCCTGGCCCGCGCCGCGGGTCGCGCCGACGGTTCGGCGGTCTCGGCGGTGGTGCGCCGCCTGCTGGGGTCGTGAAGGGCCGCACCCTCCTGCTCCTGGCCGTCTGGCTGTTCCTCGTCGTCGCCGGCACCCTCTTCGTCCTGCGCGCGGTCGAGAAGCGGGCGGCGATGGAGCGCCAGGTGAGCGAGGCCCGGCAGCGGGCCGAGGAGGCCGTCGCCGCGCTGCAGGAGCGGCTGAAGAGCGAGCTCACGGCGGCCATGCAGCAGGGCGGCCCGGCCGCGGCGCTGCGCGTCTGCGCCGAGTCCGCCCAGCCGCTGACCGAGGACTTCCGCGGCGAGGCCGGTTTCCCGGTCGGGCGCACCGCGCTGCGTCTGCGCAACCCGGCCAACGCGCCTGGGCCGCTGGCGGAGGAGTGGATGCGGCGGGTCGGGGTCCAGACCTCCGCCGCCGCCCCGGTCGAACCGGCGGTGAAGGTCGAGGAGTTCCTCGACGGCGACCGCCTGCTGCACTACTGGCAGCCGATCTACGTCCAGCCGCAGTGCCTGCCCTGCCACGGCATGCCCGAGCAGATTCCGGCCGAGGTGGCCGACCTCCTGGCCGAGCGCTACCCCGAGGACCGCGCCACCGGCTTCGCCGCCGGCGACTTCCGCGGCATCTTCTGGGCCCAGGTGCCGCTGCCGAAGATCGAGGGGTAGGGTCCAGGCGGGGGAGGGGCGGGGTGGATTCCAGCCATCCCCTCTTGCGGTCTGGATCTCACGGTTTAGGATCGGGCAAGGCCCCGGCCAGACATCGGTCCCTTGGGGTCGTCCTTTCCCGGTTTTTCCCGTGACTTTCCGTCCTGGCAGCGCCGGGGTGATCGCCTTGAATTGCCCCCCGCAACTCCCGGTTCCGGTCGAGTCGGGGTCGGCGCGGACGCGATAGGCCCCAGCCTACTCCCTTCCGGTCCCTCATTCTCGGGCTCCACGGGCCCGGACCGGGGCCGGGTACGTCTACTCAACCCGTTTGGGGAAACTGACATGCAACGATTCTGGAAACTCTGCACGGCTGCACTGACGACGGCCGTCCTTGGCGCCTCCGGCGCCTTCGCCCAGGGCCAGGCGGTGGTCGACGGCAGCGGCGGCACGCCGGGTGCCTACCTGACGATCTCGGACGCGGTTGCCGGCACCGCGGCCGGGGATACCATCTTGGCGAAGGGGCTGATCGACGGCGCCACCGGCCTGCCGATCGGCTACGCCAACGAGAGCTTCCCCATTCCGGCCACGGAGCGGACCATCAAGCAGTATCCCGGGACCCCGGCCGTCTACGTCTACCCGCCGAGCGGGAGCGGCGCCACTGCCGTCTTCAGCATCGCCGTCTCGGGCGGGGCGCCGAAGGCCACCACGCTGAAGGACCTGCGCCTCGTCGGCGGCCCGATCGGGGTCGAGGTCGTGGTGGGCAGCGCGCCGAGCCAGGATTCGGTCACCCTGGATGGTCTCCGCTTCAGCCGCAACGAGACCGCGGTCTCCGTTCGGGCCGATGGCAATGGCGAGATCGGCTACGGCGGTTCCCAGCTCCGCCTGGACGACTGCACGATCGCCTTCGATCCGCTGATGGCGGTGAGCCCGCAGCCGGACTACCGGCCGCCGCTGCACGGCCTGTTCTTCCGCGCCGGGTCGGAGGGTTCCCAGCCGACCCTGGGCCGGATCTGGGCCGAGATCGTCAACCTGAAGACGGTGGGGGACTTCGACGGCCTGGCGAGTTCCGGCGAGACCCACCTCATCCACGTCGAGGCGGCGGGGAACAACAAGGAGCATCCGACCGGTCAGGTGGACGAGCCGGAGAAGATCTCGAGCGTGACGCTGGTCTTCCAGGGCGGCGTCCTGGACGGCAAGGCCCCCTATGGAACCCGGGGCCAGGACCAGAAGGGCTGGATGGTCGGCGTCTACGCCGAGACCTGGGAGGGGTCCGACCCGGGTCTGCAGTTGAGCTGGCGCTCCTACGCCGCCGCCGTCGCCCTCCACTTCAGCGGCACCAACCTGAAGTTCTTCCGCCGGCAAGGCGTCCGAGTGGACCTGAACGGGAAGACCCGCGGCCACGTCCGGCTGAACGGAGGAACCTTGATCGAGGGGATCGGCCGGTCGGAGATCCCGTACCCGCCGCAGGCCGGTGATTTCATCGGCACGGGGGTCTATCTGGACGGCTCGGATGGTCTCGCCACGCTCGAGGGAAACGACTCCGAGATCAGCCGGAAATGGAGTTACGGGGTGGTCCTGAAGTCCGCGTCCCTGCCGAACCAGCCGGGGACCACCCTCGTGCCCTGGGGAACCCACATCGACCTCTCCTCCTGCCGCCTGCACCAGAACAACAATCCGGCCATCTACCTGCAGGCCGGAGATCGTGGGATCGCCGGCGGCTCCTGGTCCTTCACCGAACAGACGGTCGCTTCGCTGTCCCGGAAGACCCTGCTGCAGGGCCGGGAAGTGGTGGTCGGGAATGGTGCGACCTTCAGCGTGCCGACCGGCATGGGCTCGGTGGACGGCTGCGCCATCTCGAACACCGGTGATTCCTTTCCCGGAGCCGACCGGACGGCGGTCTGGGTGGACCTCGAGGGGAGCGCCAGCGGGCACGACGACTGTCTGGCGGCGGTATCCTTCACCAACGACATCATCTGGCACAACGCCGGCGGCGGCTTCTTCTACGACCTTTCCGGCCCGAGCCAACCGGGCATCCTGCTGGCCCCGATCGTCCACTGCACCGTGGTCGGAAACGGTCATGCCACCGGCAGCGTCCATGCCAATGTCGACCTGCAGGACTACGATGCCGCCAAGACCTGGTTCCAGTGGGACGAGGACGATCTGCAGGTGAGCGGGAACGTGCTCTACCTGAACACGAAGTTCCTGAACACGGTGTTCCAGATGAAGACACCAACCCTCCTCGACTTCGGCACCGGAATGTATCAAAGCCCGCCGATCTTCCTCGCGGACTCAGGAGTGGCCGATTTCAATCACCTGCTCCTCAAGGGAGTCCGAAGTGCCGATCACTATGCCAACAACGGAGGAAGCGATCAGTGGTATACGGATCACGAGACTCCCTTCTGCGGGCCGATCTCTTGGCTCTCCACCGAACCGGAGCAATTCTTCTTGGACCCTCAAGGCCAGTACTTCAGCGACTTTGACTGGACTCCGCCCGTGTATGGTCCGCAGTCCGAACCGGCCGCTGTCTTTCAGGACTTCCAGCCGATTCCCCGCCCGGCTTTGGTCCATCCGGCGTTTCCGCTAGATAGCCCAAGGGACAAGGGAGCCCACCAGACCCCGACCATCCTGCCATGACCCACTATCGGTCTGAACTGCTCGTGGCGATGCTCCTAGCGGGCATCGCCATGACTTCCAGGGGACTATGCGCTCAGGTCTTCCGTCCTGAAGTCGGGGTGGAATCCGAATGGGTGGTCCGGCGGGTCATTCCTTCCGAGTTTGCGGCCTATGGACAAGTCATCAGGTGGGGGGATGGGTTCACCCAGCTCGGTGACCCCAATCGAGATGGGCGAATGGATTTTGCCGTACTGGGCCGACCGATTGGCTTGTCACTCGGACCGTTTCCCCTGCTCCTTGTGGCGGGAGGTTCCGGAAAGGTGACCCTGCGAAGCGAGGGGCCGCTGGCCTCGTTGGACTTGAGGGAAGGGTTTCTGATTCAACATACTCCGGGCGGCTATCGGGCTGTGTACCAAACCCTTGCCGGTACCACCGGGATCAGAGCACTTCCCTCCCAGGTTTGAGTGTCCGATGTCCCTGTTCCCTCTCCTCCGCCGGGGAAGCCCCCCTATCAGTCATTCTCGGGTTTTCGCCCTTTCGTCGATTCCAACCGGGATGGGTGGGATGAGTTCCTGTTCTTTGCTGTCGCCAGACAGGGCGGGGCTTCCTTTGGCGTTTGGGGACTCCTGGACGGCCTGAGTTTGCAACCGCAGTGGCAGACCTATCTCCCCCTGGAGACGGTGAGCGTACCGCTTCAGTCCCAATTCGCGCCCAGCCACGTGGACCTGAATGGTGACGGAATCGAAGACGTGCTCACCTGGGCGATGAAGGGAACCGAGCACTGGTTCCACGCCCTATCGGGATCCGACGGCTCCGTCATTTGGACCTTTGTCGACAGCCGCAACTTCGGTACTTGGGATCGCTATGCCTTCCCCGCTCCTGATTTGAACCAGGACGGTATCCGTGACCTGTTGATCACGCAACCGCCGTTCCGGCAGCCTACCAGTGGCATGGGGCCGGACCCGGGCAATCTCTATGCGATCAGCGGGGTGGATGGCAGCGTGATCTGGGAGAACCGCACGCTGGGGTATCTTGACCCAGGCTATGGATCGTCGACCATGTACCGCCGGCTGAACATCCAGTTCGGCCTTCCGATGGGGGATCTCGACCGGGACGGAACCTCAGATGTCGCGGTGGTGAGCGAGGAATACAATTTCCCCGTCGACAACCGGTTCAAGATCTTGCTCGTCGACGGTTCGGACGGGTCATTTACCGGAATCTGGGAGGATTTCCCTGGTGACTTGGCGCCGTTCTTCCCTCGGGACCGTATCGGTTGGCCCACTCGTTTCCGGCTGGGAGACACCGACGGTGATGGTTACGTCGAAATGGCCTTCGGTGTGGCCGCCCATGGCTACGTTTGCTCCTCCACGGGTCTTCTTGGCAAGCATCTGGTCACCATCGGTCGCCGAACCCTCTTCGCCCCACGTGAGATCGCCGCTGGCGACGGGTTCGAATACCACCTGGACGTCCCACGCGGCGCCAACTGCCGCTTCCACCTGCTCCTGTCCGGCGCCTTCGTGGCGGACGACACGGGATTCCACGTCGGCGACTGGGATACTTCCCTCGCGGTGGGGCCTGCCCTATCCTGGAGCCAAGCGCACCCTCCCTTCCACGACGTGCTGGACGGCAACGGCTACGCTACCGTCCCCATGAGGCTCCCGGGAAAGGCCGTCCTGGCCGGGCGCTCGATCTACGCCCGCGCCTGGATCGAGGAGCCAGGCCGGCCGGGCGAGGTGCGAACGATGACCAGTCTGGCCATAACGCGGGTCCGGCCGAGATGACCGTTCCTCGGTCCGGTTTGCTGGCGCTGCAACAGTGGACTTGGCAAACCGATTCGGACCCGGTGGCGTAGCCTTGTTCACTCATGGAAGCACCCCGGTTCCCGTTCCTTGTCCCCGCCCTGTTGGCGGCGGCGGCCTGCTCTCCCGCCGTCCCGCCCTACGTCCCCGGCCTGGGCGAGATCATGACCGTCGTCCAGATGCGGCACGCCAAGCTCTGGCTGTCCGGCCGGGCCGGGAACTGGCGGGCGGCCGCCTACGAGCTGGACGAGCTGGACGAGAGCCTGGCCGCCGCCGTCCTCTACCACCCGGTGCACAAGGACATGCCGCGGCCGGTGTCCGAACTCGTGCCGGAGATGATGGACGGCCCGGTGCGCGATCTGCGCCGCGCGGTGGCGGCCGAGGACGGCGCCGCCTTCGCCACCGCCTTCGATTCGCTCACCGCCGCCTGCAACTCATGCCACGAGACCGCCACCTTCGCCTTCAACGTGGTCGTCCGGCCGGAGACCAACCCCTTCCCGAGCCAGGACTTCCGGCCGCCCGCCGCCGCCGCGGAAGCGACCGGCTGAGTCAGCGGCTGGGGTCCTCGAGCAGCGCCCGCAGCGCCCGGCCGGTGGCCGCCGGGCCGAAGGCGGCGGCCCGGGCCAGGCCGGCCTGGCGCCGGGCTTCGGCCTGGGCCGGGTCGGCCAGCACTCGCTCCAGCGCCACGGCCAGCGCCGCCGGGTCGAGCGGATCGACCAGCTCGGCGGCGCCGCCGAGCACCTCGGGCAGGCTGGTGCGGTCGCTGGCCACCACCGGCGTGCCGCAGGCCATCGCCTCGAGCGGCGGCAGGCCGAAGCCCTCGGCCAGCGAGGGGAAGGCGAAGGCGGCGGCGCCGCGGTAGAGGCCCGGCAGCTCCTCCTCGGGCACCTCGTCGAGCAGCCGCACCTGGCCCGCCAGGCCGAGCGCCGCCAGCAGCCGCGCCAAGCGCCGGCGGGCGCGGTGGGCGCGGCCGGCCAGCAGCAGCGGGTGGGCGCGGCGCAGCGCCGCGGGCAGGCGGGCGTAGGCCCGGACCAGTCCCGCGGCGTTCTTGTGCCGGCGCAGGGCGCCGAGGAAGAGCAGGTAGCCCGGCTCGGCCAGGGTGCTCGGCGGGCCGTCCGGGGTGAAGCGGGCCTCCGGGTAGAGCGGCACGACCGCGCACCTCCCGGCGGCGGCCGGGAAGGCGGCCTCGATCCTTCCCCGCGCGTCCTCGCTCGAGGTGACCACCCGCCAGGCGTCGGCCAGGGCCGCGCCCGCCCGGCGGCGGAAGCGCCGCGCCCGCCGCCACCGCTGCCAGGCCGGCCGGCCGTCGGGCAGGAGCGGATTGACGTCGTAGATCGTGACCACCTGCCGCGGCGGGCCGCCGCCGGCGCCGGGCAGCGGCGCCTCGGCCTGGCGCACGCTCCACAGCACCTCGGCCGCGCAGGGGCCGCCGCGCCACTCCTCCCAGGGCAGCTCGACGGCCCGCGCCGCCTCCTCGAACAGCGCCAGCACCCGCGCGAAGGAGGAGCGGGGGCGCACCCGGGCGTCGAAGGCCAGCCGCATGCCGGGATGATAGGGCGCACGGCTATAACCCGGCGAGCATGTCCAGCCGCACCGTCACCGGCCGCACCGCCTTCCACGGCGCGCTGCTGACCTCGGCCTGGACGCTGGGCTCGCGCGTGCTCGGCTTCGTCCGCGACGCGCTGATGGTCGCCAGCTTCGGCATGAGCGCCGAGCTGGGTGCCTTCAACGTCGCCTGGATCGTGCCGAACCTGTTCCGCAAGCTGTTCGGCGAGGGCGCGGTCGGCGCGGCGATCCAGCCGGCCCTGGCGCGGGCGCGCCAGGAGGGCGGGCCGGAGCGGGCCGGCCGCCTCTACATGCGCTTCCACGGCTTGCTGGCGCTGGCCCTGGCGGTGGCGGTCGCCGCCGGCGAGGCGGTGATCTGGATCTGGCGCGCCCGCCTCGGCGACGGCGCCCCGGCCACCGCCCTGGCGTTGCGCTACGCCTCGATCCTGCTGCCCTACGCGCTGCCGATCTGCCTCACGGCCCTGGCCGCGGCGCCGCAGAACCTGTCCGGCCGCTTCCTCTTCCCGGCCCTGGCGCCGCTGCTCCTGAACGTGGTCTGGATCGGCTGCCTGCTGGCCGTGGCCGGCTTCCCGGGGGCCGACGGCGGCCACGCCGGCGCCGCCGAGGGGGCGCTGCTGTGCTTCGGCGTCCTGGCCGGCGGGGTGCTCCAGTGGCTGCTCCAGGTGCCCGGTCTGCGCGCCAGCGGCTACCCGTTGCTGCCGCGCTTCCTGCCCGGGGACGGCGAGGTGCGCCGCACCCTGCGCAGCTTCCTGCCGGCGCTGGCCGGCCTGGCGGCGGTGCAGATCAACATGGCCCTCGACCAGGGGCTGGTCTGGATCCTGGTCGGCCCCGAGGCGAACACCTACGCCTACCTGGCCAACCGCCTGCTGCAACTGCCGCTGGCCCTGATCGGCATCTCGGCCGCGACCGGGGCGCTGCCGCTGTTCGCCCGCCTGGCCGCCGAGGGCCGCCGTCCCGAGCTGGCCGCAGCCCTGCAGCGCGCCGCCGAGTCGGCCCTGATCCTGATCGTCGCCGCCGCCGCCGGCCTCTACGCGGTGGCCGAGCCGACGATCCGCGTGCTGTTCGAGCACGGCCGCTTCGAGCAGGGGGATTCGGCGCTGCTCGCCGGCACCCTGCGCGCCTACCTCTGGTGCCTGCCGGCGGCCACGGTCGGCGGCCTGCTGACGCGCGTGCGCCAGGCCAGCGGCGACTACGCCGGCCCGGCCAAGGTCGCCTTCGCCTCGGTGCCGGTCAACCTGGTCCTCGACCTGCTGCTCCTGCCGCGCCTCGGCGTGCCCGGCGCCGGCTACGCCACCGCCGCGGCGCTGACGGTCCAGGCCCTGCTGCTGGCCGGCGGCCTCGGCCGGCTGGGGCTCGGACCGCCGCTGCGCCTCGGGCGCCTGCCGCGGCTGCTGGCCCCGGGGGCGGCGGCCGGCGCGGCGGCGGCGGCCACGGTGGCCGCCCTGGGCGGGGCGGCCGACCACCTGCCCGGGCTGGCGGCCGGGATCGCCGCCGGCGTCACCGCCGCCACCGCCGCCACCGTCTGGCTGCTGCCCGAGGAGTTCCGCGAGCTGCTGGCCGGGCTGCGGCGGCGGGCCGCCGCGGGCTAGGCCGGGTCGGGCGTACCGGCCAGCGGTGCCGGCGGCACCAGCCTGAAGTAGTCCTGCAGCGAGCGGGCGTCCATGCCGCCGGCCTTGAGCGCCTCGATCGCCTCGACCGCGGCGTTGGCGGCGCTCATCGTCGTCAGGCAGGGGATGTTGGCCTGGTAGGCCTCGGTCCGGATCATGCCGTCGTCGTGGCGGGTGATCCGGCCCAGCGGCGTGTTGACGATCAGGTCGACCTCGCGGTTCTTGATCAGGTCGACGACGTGCGGCCGGCCCTCGTGCACCTTGTTGATGCGCTCGACCGGCAGCGCGTGGCGCTTGAGCACCCGCCAGGTGCCCTCGGTGGCGACCAGCTCGAAGCCGAGCCGGACCAGCGAGCGGGCCAGCATCGGCAGGTGGCGCTTGTCGGCGTCCTTGACCGTGATGAAGACCTTGCCGCCGGTCGGCAGGCGCCGCCCGGCCGCTTCGGAGGCCTTGGCGAAGGCCAGGGCGAAGCTGCGGTCGATGCCCATGACCTCGCCGGTCGAGCGCATCTCCGGGCCGAGGTCGGCGCGGGCGCCGGGGAACTTGGCGAAGGGGAAGGCCGGCGCCTTGACCGCCAGGTGCTCGCTGAGCTGCGGCTCCTCCACGCCGAGGTCGTCGAGGGTGCGCCCGGCCATGACCATGGTGGCGACGCGGGCGAAGGGCACGCCGGTGGCCTTCGACACGTAGGGCACGGTGCGCGAGGCGCGCGGGTTGACCTCGAGCACATAGACCGTCTCGCCGCGGACGGCGAACTGCACGTTCATCAGGCCGACGACGCCCAGCTCGAGCGCCAGGGCGCGGGTGGCGGCGCGGATCTCGTCCTCGATCGGCTCGCCCAGGGTGATCGGCGGGATGACGCAGGTCGAGTCGCCGGAGTGGATGCCGGCCTCCTCGATGTGCTCCATGACCGCGCCGATCACCACCCGGCGGCCGTCGCTGACGCAGTCGACGTCGACCTCGACCGCCTCCTCGAGGAAGCGGTCGACCAGCACCGGGTGGTCGGGCGAGGCGTCGACCGCCTCGCGCATGTAGCGTTCGAGGTCGCGTGCGTCGTAGACGATCTCCATCGCCCGGCCGCCGAGGACGTAGCTCGGCCGCACCAGCACCGGGTAGCCGATGCGCTCGGCGATGGCCAGGGCGCCGTCCTCGGAGGTGGCGACGCCGTTGGCCGGGGCGCGCAGGCCGAGCTTGTCGAGCATGGCCGAGAAACGGCCCCGGTCTTCGGCCCGGTCGATCGCTTCGACCGGAGTGCCGAGGATCGGCACGCCGGCCTCGGCCAGGCCGTGGGCGAGGTTGAGGGGTGTCTGGCCGCCGAACTGGACGATCAGGCCGTCCGGCTGCTCGCGTTCGCAGATGGCCAGGACGTCCTCGTGGGTCAGCGGTTCGAAGTAGAGGCGGTCGCTGATGTCGTAGTCGGTGGAGACCGTTTCCGGGTTGGAGTTGACCATCACCGACTGGATGCCGAGATCGCGCAGGGCGAGCGAGGCGTGGACGCAGCAGTAGTCGAACTCGATGCCCTGGCCGATGCGGTTCGGACCGCCGCCGAGGATCACCACTTTGCGCCCGGGGCGGGGCGGGAACTCGTCGGCCCGGCAGTCGTAGGAGGAGTAGAGATAGGGCGTACGGGCGGCGAACTCGGCGGCGCAGGTGTCGACCAGGCGGAAGCCGGGCCGGAGACCGAGCCGCCGGCGTCGCTCGCGCACCGCCGCCTCCGGCACGCCGGCCGCCTGGGCGATCCGGGCATCGCTGAAGCCGGCGCGTTTCAGCTCCTCCAGGCGGGCGCGGTCGAGGTCCTCCAGGCGCAGGCCCTCGAGGCCGCGGTCGAGTGCGACCAGGCGCCGGAGGAAAGCCAGGAACCAGGGGTCGATGCCGGACAGGCGGGCGACCTCCTCGATCTCGAAGCCGTGGGCGAAGGCGTCATAGATCGCGAACAGACGCCCCGGCGCCGGCCGTGCCACCTTCTGGCGCAGATCGTCCGGCGGCAGATCGCGTTTCTTGCCGCTGAAGCCGGTGCGGCCGATTTCGAGTCCGCGCAGCGCCTTCTGGAACGCCTCCTCGAAGGTGCGGCCGATCGCCATCGTCTCGCCGACCGACTTCATCTGGGTGCCCAGGGTCGAGTCGGACTGCGGGAACTTCTCGAAGGCGAAGCGCGGCATCTTGACGACCACGTAGTCGATGGTCGGCTCGAAACAGGCCGGCGTTACCTTGGTGATGTCGTTGCGGATCTCGTCCAGCGTGTAGCCGACCGCCAGCTTGGCCGCGAACTTGGCGATCGGGAAGCCGGTCGCCTTCGAGGCCAGGGCCGAGGAACGCGACACCCTCGGGTTCATCTCGATGACGACCATCTCGCCGTCGGCCGGGTTGACCGCGAACTGGACGTTCGAGCCGCCGCACTCGACCCCGATCTCGCGCATGATGGCGAAGGCGGCGTCGCGCATCCGCTGGTACTCGCGGTCGGTCAGGGTCTGGGCCGGCGCCACCGTGATCGAGTCGCCGGTGTGGACGCCCATCGGATCGAGGTTCTCGATCGAGCAGACGACCACGCAGTTGTCCTTGCGGTCGCGCATCACCTCCAGCTCGTACTCCTTCCAGCCGAGCAGGCACTTCTCGATCAGGACCTCGCTGACCGGCGATAGACGCAGGCCGCGGGTGAGAATCTCGTCGAACTCCTCGCGGTTGTAGGCGATGCCGCCGCCGGTGCCGCCGAGGGTGAAGGCGGGCCGGATCACGCAGGGAAGACCGATCTTGCGCAGGGCGATCTCGGCCTCGCCGCGGCTGCGGGCGATCTCGGACGGTGCGTTGCGCAGACCGATCCGCTCCATCGCCGCCCGGAACTCGTCGCGGTCCTCGGCCTTGCGGATGACCTGGTAGCCGGCGCCGAGCATCTCGACCCCGTGTTCGGCGAGGACGCCGTCCTCGTGCAGGGCCATCGCCGTGTTCAGGGCCGTCTGGCCGCCGAGAGTGGGCAGGATCGCGTCCGGCCGCTCGCGGGCGATGATCCGGGCGACCATCTCCGGTGTGATCGGCTCGATGAAGGTGCGGTCGGCCAGCTCCGGGTCGGTCATGATCGAGGCCGGATTGCTGTTGACCAGCAGGAGCCGATAACCGTCCTCCTTGAGGGCCTTGAGCGCTTGGGTGCCGGAATAGTCGAACTCGCAGGCCTGGCCGATGACGATCGGCCCCGACCCGATGATCAGGATGCTTTCCAGGTCTTCCCGCCGGCCCATGCTCCGCTCCAGCCTCGCATTCTAGCCCTCCGGCTCCAGCTCGGCGTGGATCCGCTCGGCCACCGCCTCGGCCTCGACGCCGCGGACGATCAGGCAGGAACCCGGCTCGGCCGGCAGAACCAGATCGAGGCGGCCGCCGCGGGCCTTCTTGTCGCGGCGGAGGAGGACGGCGAGGTCGGCGACCGGCGGCAGCGGCCCCGGGAACCTCTCCGGCAGGCCGAGCCGGCGGCCGAGGGCCACCACCTCGTCGCGTAGGCCGGGGGCGGCGATCTCCATCTCCTCGGCCAGCCGGGCGGCGCAGCGGAGGCCGAGGGCCACCGCCTCGCCGTGGGCCAGGGCGGGCCGGCCGCCGCCGGGCGGCACCGAGGCGATCTCCAAGGCGTGACCGAAGGTATGGCCGAGGTTGAGCAGCTTGCGCTCGCCCTGTTCGGTCGGATCGGCCTCGACGATCCGCATCTTGACCCGGCCGGCGCCGGCGGCCAGCGCCAGGGCGTCGTCGCCGGCCCGTCTCAGTCCGACCGGGTCGAGCCGACGCAGAACCGGCAGCAGCTCGCTGCCGTCGATCAGGGCCGACTTGAGCACCTCGCCCAGGCCGCAGCGCCATTCCCGTTCCGGCAGGCCGGCGAGCACGGCGACGTCGGCGAGCACGAACTCCGGCAGGTGGAAGGCGCCGATGAGGTTCTTGCCCTCGGGTAGGTTGACGGCGGTCTTGCCGCCGAGGGCGGCGTCGGCCATGGCTAGGAGGGTGGTCGGCACCGCTCCCCAGCGCAGGCCGCGCAGCAGGACCGCGGCCAGGAAGCCGGCGACGTCGGTGGTGACGCCGCCGCCGGCGCCGACCACCACCGAGGCCCGGTCCACGCCCCGCCGCACCGCCTCCCGCGCCAGCCGCTCGGCTTCGGCCGGGGTCTTCCGTTCCTCGCCGGCGCCCCAGGGCAGCCGGTGGCAGGGGCAGGGCAGCCGTCGCTCGACCTCGGCCAGGGCGGGCTCGAGGGCCGCGGCCGCGTTGGGATCGACGAGCAGGAACAGGGCGGTGGCGGGCGGATCCAGCTCCGCCAGCGACCTGGGCAAGAGTTCGGGCAGGATCCCGCGGCCGTAGCTCGGCCAGTTCATCCGCCCCGTTCTTCGGCCTGCCGCCGCCGCCGCCGCCGCTCGCGCAGCTCCGCCGCCGCCTGTTCGGCGCGGAGACGGTCGCGCCGGGCCAGCCAGGCGACCAGGCCGGCCAGCACGATCGCCGCCACCAGCACCGCCCAGGTGAAGTTCTGGACCAGCAGGTTCGGCTCGCGCGGCGCCGGTCGGGCACCGGCGACCACGAAGACCGGGGCCCGGCGCCAGTTGTCTTCCTTGTCCTGGTAGCCCTTGAGCTGGAAGAAGATGCCGAGGTAGATCCGGGCGCCGTCCTGGTCGATCGGGAAGGCGTCGGACGAGATCAAGTGGATCGGGTTCTGGCCGAGGACCAGCGGGTTGCCGAGCCAGCCGAACCAGAGGCGGCGGCAGCGCAGCGGGTTCTCACCGGCCGGCATCGAGCCGGAGAAGCGCGGCTCCTGCGGCACGCGACCCGGAATCAGGAAGGCCTTGCCGCGATAGGCGGCCGGGTTGCGGGCCAGGTCGCCGAGCAACTGGTAGTCGAGTTCCGGGGCGCCGGCGAAGAAGGCCTCCCGGCGCTCGGGATCGGCGGCCAGGGTGGCGGCCAGTCCGAGCAGGTGCCACTTGCCGGCGGTGTGGAGTGGCCGGTCGGTGCCGAGCGGGTCGTCCTCGACCTCTGCCAGCAGCAGCGGATCGACCTCGGTCACCGGCGGCGCCTTGCGGACCGAGGCGCGCAGGCGCGGCCCGACCAGGAGCGGCGCGTCCACCCGTCGGCCGTCGATGCTCTGCGAGTAGAGCTTGAAGAAGAAGCCGTCGGCCACCGCGTAGTCGCCGGCCTCGAGGCCGGCGTCGGCGGCGCCGAGCGAGGCCAGGAAGACGTCGTGGCCGTCGTCGGTGCGGAGCCAGGCCCAGGTCTCCTCGGTGAGCGAGGGCGGCCGCTTCAGGCGGCGCAGATTCCGGATCTCGCCCCGGACCCGGAAGGGCCGGCCGCGCAGCTCGGAGGCGGCCGCCGGCAGCTCAGCGAAGGGCAGAGTCGGCTCGTCGAGGGCGTCGAGGTGGGCCGGCAGGAGCGCCCGCGCCACCTCGAGGAGATCGCGATAGGCCTCGGTCTCGAGCAGCAGCCGGGCCTCGTCGGTGGAGTCGTCGACCCGGGCCAAGGCCTCGTGATCGACCGGCGGCAGGGCGATCTCGCTCGCCAGCGGCGGCGCCGGCGGCGGTTCGGGCCGGCGTCGGGCCCGACCGGCCAGGAAGTAGGCGGCGAGGACGACGACCAGCAGGACGCCGAGGAAGATCAGCCGCGCCTTGTCGCGGGCCTCCCGGCCGCGCAGTTCACGCAGGCGGCGGCGTCTCTCTTCGCCGGTGGTGGGACTCATGCGTCGCGGACGGTCGGGGGGGTCGCCGCCCCGACCCGGGCCCTACGGTAGGACTCCGCCGCGGCCGCGAAACGGGAAAACAGGACGCGGGTGGCCGGGGACTCCGGCAGCCGTTCGGGGTGCCACTGGACGCCGATCGCGAAAGGATGGTCGGAGTCCTCGACCGCTTCGACCACCCCGTCGGGAGCGGTGGCGGCCACCGCCAGGCCGTCGCCCGCCCCGGCCAGGGCCTGGTGGTGGTAGGAGGCGACCTCGATCGGCGCCCGGCCGATGATCGCGGCCAGGCGGCTGCCGGGCCGGGCCGTCACCAGGTGGCGGACCCCTTTGAGGTGGTCCTCGGCCTGCTCCAGGTGCTGACAGTAGGGGGCGCCGGCGGCCAAGCCCATGAATTGCATCCCGAGGCAGACCCCGAGCATCGGTAGGCCGGAGGCGCGGGCGGCCCGGACCAGGGCCAGGCCGAGTTCCTGCTGCTCCCTCGGCACCGGCTTGCAGTGTTCATCCGGCGGCGGGCCGCCGAAGGGGCGCAGGTCGGGGTCGTCCCCGCCGGTCAGCAGCAGGCCGTCCAGAATCGGCAGCCAGCAGGCGACCTCGGCGGCCGGTGCGTCGGCCGGCAGCAGGACGGCGCTCAGGCCGGCGGCCCGCAGGCAGCGCAGGTAGTCGGTGAAGAGCTGAAAGCGGCGGCGGCCCTCGTAGAAGGGCGCGTCGAGCAGCTCGACGGTGACGCCGATCAGCGGCGCGTCCGGTCGGGGGCGGGCGATCATCGACCGCGCCTATACTAGGCCGGCAAGTGGCCGCCCTGTACCTGCTGCTCGGCCTGGCGGGTCTGATCGCCGGAGCCGAACTCGCGCTGCGCGGAGCCCTCGGGCTGGCCCGCCACTGGCATTGGCCGTCGTGGCTGACCGGACTGCTCCTGCTCGCCCTCGGCACCTCCCTGCCGGAGCTGTTCGTCAGCGGCTTCGCCGCCCCTTCCTACCCGGCCCTCGGTCTGGGCAACGTCCTCGGCTCGAACGCCTTCAACGTCGGCCTCGTCTTCGGCTCCGGGCTGCTCGTGCGCGGCCGCCGCGGTCTGCCCTCGGCCGGCCTGTCCGGGCCCGGGGCCGGCGCGCTGCTCGCTGCTTCGGCGCTGGCGCTGTTCGTGCTCGGCTCGGGCGGCCGGCCGCCGATCTGGTTCGGGATCCTGCTCCTCCTCGCCTACGGCGGAGTGGTGCGGAGAGCCCTGCGCAACGGCCGGCTCGACGCCGAGGAGCGGGAGCGGGAGATCGAGCCGTCGCCGGGCCTGAAGGCGGTGCTCATGCTGGTCGGCTTCGCGGTGCTGGCCGGCGCCTCCCGGCTCTTTCTCGCCGGCGCCCTCGGCTTGGCCGGGATCCTGGGTTGGAGCGAGGGCTTCGCCGGCTACCTGATCGCCGCCGCCGGTACCTCGGCGCCGGAACTGGTCACCTCGCTGCTGGCTCTGCGCAAGGGCCACCCCGAGGCGATCTACGGCAACGTGCTCGGCTCGAATGTGTTCAACCTCCTGGTCGTCGGCGGCACGGTCTGCCTGGCCGCGGGTGCGGAGGTCCCGGGCGAGGTCGTCCGGCCCCAGCTCTGGGCCAACCTGGCCGCCACCGCCCTCTTCTTCCTGCTGGCCCCGGTCGGCCGCAACGGCCGCGGCACCCGGCCGGCCGGGGCGGCCTTGGTCGCCGCCTGGCTGCTCGGCGCCTGGCTGCTGCAGGGCTAGGCTGGTGACGATGTCCGAACCCGCCGCCCCCGCTCTCACCGCCGCCGAGGTGGCGGAGTTCTGCGGCGGCCGCCTGGAGGGACCGGCCGACCGGCTCGTCCGGCGCCTGGACGACCTGGCCACGGCGGGTCCGGACGCGGCCGCCTTCCTGGCGCCGGGACGGCCGCTGCCGGCCGACTGCCGATCCGGCCTCCTCCTCGCCGCCGAGGAGGCGGACACCAATAGCCATCCCTGCGTGGTCCGGGTCGCCGACCCGGCCCTGGCCGCCGCCCGGCTGGCCGCCCGACTCCATCCGCGTTCGGCCCCGGCCGCCGGCGTCCACCCGAGCGCGGTGGTCGCCGCCGACGCCGAAGTCGCCGTCGCCGCCCACGTCGGGCCCGGCTGCGTGGTCGGTTCCGGCGCGGTGATCGGCGCCGGCGCCGTCCTGCTCGGGCGGGTCACGGTCGGCGAGCGGGCGCGGGTGGGGGAGGGCACCTGGCTCCATCCCGGAGTGGTCCTCTACCCGGGGGTCGAGATCGGCCGCGAGTGCACGATCCACGCCAACACGGTGATCGGTTCGGACGGCTTCGGCTACGTCCAGGACGGCGGCGAGCACGTCAAGGTCCCCCAGCTCGGCACCGTCCGCATCGGCGACCGGGTCGAGATCGGCGCCTGCTGCGCGATCGACCGCGGCACTTTCGGCGCCACCGAGATCGGTGACGGCAGCATCCTCGACAACCTGGTCCAGGTCGGCCACAACTGCCGGCTCGGGCGGGCGGTGGTGCTGTGCGGTCAGGTCGGCCTGGCCGGCAGCACGGTGGTCGAGGACGGGGCTCTCCTCGCCGGCCAGGCCGGTGCCGGCGGCCACCTCGTGATCGGCGCCGGCGCCCAGGTGGCGGGGAGGGCCGCGGTGACCAGCGACGTGCCGCCGGGCGCCCGGGTTGGCGGGCACCCGGCCTGGGACCTCGCCCTGGAGATGCGGGCGCGGGCGGCCTTGCGCCGCCTGGCGCGGCGATCGCGCTGAGCGAAGGCCGCCGGCCGGATTCAGGCGGCGTGGTCGAGCAGCCGCCAGTGGACCTGGAGTAGGTTCTGGCGGTGGATCGCGATCGGCATCACCCGCAGCGCGTCCTCGAACCGCTGCCAGGAGTAGCCGGCGAGGCGGCCACGGTCGCGGACCGGGCAGAGCGGATCGCGGACCTGGAAGCCGAACGGCCAGCCGACCAGCCGCAGGTCGCCGATGTCCAGAACCGGCGCCGGACCGACGCCGACGAGATCAAAGGGGCGATCGATGCCGGTTTCGGCGCGGACCCCACGGACGGCCGCCTCCCACAGATCCTCGTCGAGCTGGACCGGGTGGACGACCGGGCGCCAGACCTCCTCCTGCCGCGGAGGCGGCTGCAGCAGCAGGTACTCGAGGCCGGTGGCGGTGACCCGGAAGACGAAGACGTTGACCTCGTGCCGGAGCCCGAGTTCGCCGAAATCCGCCGGTTTCCAGGGTTTTTCCATCGATCGTGCTGCTTCCTACAACCCTAGCATCGGATCGGGTGCCGGTTGCGCTCAAGCGTAGAATCCGGCCGATGGAGAGCCTGGACGCCCTCTGGCGGCGGCTGACGGCCCGGACCGACTACGAGCGCTGCCGGCGTCCCCGCGCCGCCCGCTTCGATCTGGTCGGCATGGAGGCCCTCTGTCGGCGCCTCGGTCGCCCGGAGCGGGCCGTTCCGGCGCTCCACTTGGCCGGCTCGAAGGGGAAGGGCTCGACCGCCGGTTTCCTCGAGCGCGGCCTGCGGGCCGCCGGCCTCCGCACCGGTCTCTACCTCAGCCCTCACCTCGAGGACTGGCGCGAACGGATCCAAATCGACGGTCGGCCGGCGCCCGACCCGGCCCTGGCCGCAGCCTTGGCCTCGGTGCTGGCCGCCGCCGCCGGCGGCGAGACCTTTTTCGACCTGCTCACCGCCGCCGCCTTCTTGGTCTTCCGGGACCAGGGATGCGAGGCGGCGGTGATCGAGACCGGGCTCGGCGGCCGCGCCGACAGCACCAACGTCCTCCGGCCGCTGGCGGCGATCGTGACCTCGATCGAGCGGGAGCACACCGAGGTGCTCGGCGACTCTCTGGAGGCGATCGCGGGCGAGAAGGCCGGGATCTTCAAGGCCGGGGCCGCCTGCTGGAGCGGGCTTGCGCCCGGGCACCCGGCGGCCTCGGTCCTGCGCCGGGCGGCGGCCGCGGTCGGGGAGGAGCTGCACGAGCTGCCGGAGTCGCTGGGGCTCCGCGCCGATCTGCCCTTTCCGCAGCCGCACATGCGGCGGAACCACGCCCTCGCCCGGGCGGTCTTGGCGGGACTGGGCGGGCGCGATCCGCGGTTCGCCGCCGCCGCCGCCGCCCTCGACCGGCTGCCGGCCGACGAGCTGCGCCAGGCCGGCCGCTGGGAGGAACGGACCGCCACCGACGGCCGGACCGTCCTGTTCGACGTCGCCCACTCCCCCGATTCGCTCCGCGCGGTCCTGGCCTGCTATCGCACCGCCTTCGCCGATCGAAACCGGGGAGTGGTTCTAGGGCTCCGCGACGACAAGGACCCCGCCGCCCTGGCCGCGGCTCTCGCCGCCGATCCCGGTCCGGCGCCGGCCGGCGAGGCCTGGTTCGCCTGCCCGGCCGGGGACCATCCGCGCTCGGCCTCGCCCGAGGTCCTGGCCGCCGCCTTTGGCCCGGCCTTCCGGGCGGCGCCGTTGCCGAAGCCGCTGCTCCCCGCCGGTCCCGAGGTGCTGCTCGTGACCGGTTCCACCTACCTGGTCGGCGCCCTTCGCCCGCTGACCGCCGTCAAGACCGGATGACCTCGACCTACGACGACCCCGCCGCCCGTTACACCTACCGCAGCCCGCTGGTTGACCGCCTGCGCAAGGCCGGCGAACTGGAAGTCGGCCGCCTGCGCCTGCTGATGCCGCCCAGTTTCGGATTCTGTTGGGGGGTGGACCGGGCCCTGGCGATGGTCCAAGACGCCCGCCGCCGCTTCGGCGACCGACCGATGTGGCTGCTCAACTCGATCATCCACAACCCGCGCGTGAACGACGACATGCGGCGGATGGGCATCGGCTTCCTGAAGGGGCCGCTGGCCGAGCCCGGCGCCCTCGATCGCCTCGGCCCGGAGGACGTCGTCGTCGTTCCGGCTTTCTCGGCCGCGGTGGAGGAGATGAAGCTGCTGGCCGAGCGCGGGGTCGAAATCGTCGATACGACCTGCCCTTGGGTGATCAAGCCGCACAAGCGGGCGCTGAAGTACATCCGCGAGGGCTTCACCACGGTCGTCCACGGCACGGTCGGCCACGACGAGACCCGCGCCACCTGTTCCCTAGTGCGTCACCACGGCGGCCACTACGTGGTGGTCCACAACCTGGCCGAGGCCGAGGTCTTGGCCGGTTTCCTGCGCGGCCGGCTCGACGCCCGCGCCCTGGCCGCCGGCCTGCACCCGCAGGCGACCGATCCCGACTTCGATCCGGCCCGCCACCTGGCCAGGATCGGGGTCATCAACCAGACGACGATGCTGGCCAGCGAGTCTCGGGCCATCGCCGACCTGTTCCGGCGGGCGCTGACCGAACGGGACGGCGAGGAGCGGCTGGACGAGGTCTTCCGTGACTTCGACACGATCTGTTCCGCCACTCAGGAGAACCAGGACGCCGCCCACGCCGTCGCCGGCCGCGGCCCCGACCTGTTCATCGTCGTCGGCGGCTACGACAGCTCGAACACCCGCAACCTGGCCCGGGTCGGGGACGGGCACGGGGTGCCGGCCTTCCACATCGAGGGCCCGGAGGCCCTCGAATCGGATCGGATCCGCCACCGGGACCGCGACAGCGGTCGGATCCTCGAGACCGCGGACTGGCTGCCGCCGGGGCCGGTGGCGGTGGCCTTCACCGCCGGCGCCAGCACCCCCGACGCGATCCTCGGCCAGGTCGTGGCCCGGGTGGTCGAGCTGGCCGGCGAGACTCTGGCGGCCTGACTCAGCACCGGGGCGGCTTCGGCCGCGATCCTCGCGCCTCCGGCCCGCCGACCGGGGCGTCGGTCGGGCCGGTGCCGCCGTAGACCGACTCGAGTTCCGCCAGCAGTTCGAGGTAGGAGCGGTGTCGGCTGGCCGGGATCCGCCCCTGCTCGAGGGCGGCCGCGACCGCGCAACCGGGTTCGCCGCGGTGGAGACAGTCGGGGAAGCGACAGTCCCGGCCGATCCGGGCCAGCTCGGGATAGTGCAGCCGCAGTTCGTGCGGCGGCAGGCCGTAGGGCCGGAAGACCCGGACCCCGGGAGTGTCGATCACGGCGCCTCCGCAGGCCAACAGGTGGAGCTGGGCGAAGGTGGTCGTGTGGCGGCCGGATCGGAGCGAGCGGGAGACCTCCCGGGTGCGGAGGCCGAGGCCCGGCTCGATCCGGTTCAGGAGCGACGACTTGCCGACCCCGCTCAGGCCGTAGAGGATGCTGGTGCGGTCGCGCAGCAGCTCTTGCAGCTCCTCGATCCCCTCGCCGCGCTTGGCCGAGGCGGTCAGGACCGGGTAGCCGGCGCCGCGGTAGGTCTCAATCACCCGCTCCATCCGGCGCTTGCGACCGAGGTCGGTCTTGTTCAGGACCAGGGCGGCCGGGATTCCGGCGAAGGAGGCGGCGACCAGGACCCGGTCGGCCAGGACGCTCGAGAAGGGGGGCGTGCCGAAGCAGGCGACGTGGACGACCAGGTCGAGGTTGGCGGCGAGGAGCTGGCGCCGCTCGTCCTCGCCGGCGACTCGGCGCGCGAAGAGGTTGCGGCGCGGCAGGATCGCCGCCACCACCAGCTCGCCGGAGGCCGGATCGACCTCGAGCCGGACGCGATCTCCGACCGCGACCGGGATCCGGTCCTCGCCCCGCTGCTCGAACAGTCGGCCGCGCAGCCGTGCCGGCCGCGGCGCAGGCTCCGGGCCGTCCGGGCGGACCTCGCACTGCCTGGCGTCCACCCGCACGACCAGACCCTCGCGAACCTCCCGGGACTCGACCATCGCCATCAGTCTAGGAACGATCGAAGCCTAGAATGCGTTGGTGATGGAGATCCAGCCGATCCGGTCGGCGGCCAACGCCCGGCTGAAAGCGGCCCGGGCGGTTCGGGCCGGGCGCGACCGGAGCCGGCTGCTGCTCGAAGGGGAGCACCTCCTCGACGAGGCCCTGGCGGCCGGGGTCGTCCCGGAATGGGTCCTGCACGACGACCGGGCGCCGGCGGGCGCCCTGGCGCGGGCGGCGGCGGCCGGAGCCGAGGTCGTTCCCTGCGCCTCGAACCTGCTCGACGGCCTCTCCGACCTCGACAGCCCGCGCGGCCTGCTGGCGCTGGCGCCGCGGCCGGCGGCGACGCCGCCGGAGGTGTTCGCCGTCGCTGGCGGCGCGCCGGTGCTGGTCAGCGCCGGGGTCCAGGAGCCGGGCAACGTCGGCGCCTTGGTGCGGGTCGCGGCCGGCCTCGGCGCCGGCGGCTTCGTGGCCTTGAAGGGGGGGGCTTCGCCCTGGAGCCCCCGGGCTCTCCGGGGCGCCGCCGGCACCACCTTCCGCCTGCCGGTGGCGGAACGGGCCGAGCCGAAGGGGCTCGTCGCGGCGGCGGCCTCGGCCGGATACGCGCTCTGGGGAGCGGACGCCGGCGGTGAGCCCCTGGCCGGTCCGGCGCCCGGACCGCTGGCGCTGATCCTCGGCGAGGAGGGCCGCGGCCTCGGACCGGTCTGGCGTTCCTCCTGCGCCCGCCTGGTGGCGGTACCGCTCGCCAGGGGGGTGGAATCGCTGAACGTCGCCACCGCCGGTGCCGTTCTGCTCGCGGCCCTGACCGGCCTCCTCGGCGGCGGAGGCGGCGGATGAGCGAGGGCCTGTTCGCCGACCGGGACGGTCCCCGGCCCAGGCGGCCGGAGCCGCCGGCGGACGCCCCGCTGCCGGAGCGGATGCGGCCCCGGTCCCTGGACGAGGTGGCGGGCCAGGATCATCTCCTCGGTTCGGGCCGGCCGCTGCGCTTGGCCTTCGAACGCGGGGAATGGGGTTCGATGGTCTTCTGGGGCCCGCCGGGGACCGGCAAGACCACCCTCGCCCTGCTGATCGCCGAGGCCGCGGACCTCGAGTTCCGCACCTTCTCGGCCGTCTTGTCCGGAATCAAGGAGGTCCGGTCGGCGATGGCCGAGGCCGAGCGACTGCGGCGGGCAGCCGGCCGGCGGACCCTGCTCTTCATCGACGAGATCCATCGCTTCAACAAGGCCCAGCAGGACGCCTTCCTGCCCTTCGTCGAGCGCGGCGACATCGTCCTGGTCGGAGCCACCACCGAGAACCCGAGTTTCGAGGTGATCGGTCCACTGCTGTCGCGGCTGACCGTCCACGTGCTGCGGCCGCTGGCCGAGGAGGACCTGGTCGGCCTGCTCGAACGGGCCCTGGCCGACTCCGAACGCGGGCTCGGCGCCCGCCGTCTCCGCGCCGCGCCCGAGCAGTTGCGGGCCATCGCCCGCTACGCCAGCGGTGACGCCCGCCGGGCGCTGGTCGCGCTCGAGCACGCCGCCCGCCAGGCCGACGTCGGCGAGGCGATCTCCGACGCGGCCCTGGAAGCGGTCTTTCAAGGCCGGTCGTTGCTCTACGACAAGCACGGTGAGAGCCACTACGATCTGATCAGCGCCTTGCACAAGTCGGTTCGATCCTCGGATCCCGACGCCGCCCTCTATTGGCTGGCGCGGATGCTGCGCAGCGGCGAGGATCCGCTCTACCTCGCCCGCCGGCTGGTGCGGATGGCCAGCGAGGACATCGGTCTGGCCGATCCGAACGCGCTTCGCCTGGCCGTGGCCGCGCGCGACGCTTACCACTTCCTGGGCAGCCCGGAAGGGGAGCTGGCCCTGGCCGAGTGCGCGGTCTACCTGGCGGTGGCGCCGAAGTCGAACGCGGTCTATCGCGCCTGGCAGGAGGTCGAGCGCCTGGTCGGCGAGGGCTACGCCCACCCGGTGCCCCTCCACCTGCGCAACGCCCCGACCCGGCTGATGAAGGAGCTGGGCTGGGCGAAGGGGCAGAAGTACGCGCACGACGAACCGGACGCGCTGACCGACATGCCGTGTCTGCCCGAGGCCCTGCGCGGACGGCGGTTTTACCGGCCGACGGCTCGGGGGGTGGAGGAAAGGATCCGCAGGCGACTCGAGGAGATCCGCCGGCGGACCGACCCGTCGCCCGGGCCGGAGTCCTGATTCCCGGCGCCCCGCCGGTGGCTACCCGGACCAGCGCTTCATCACTTCCTCGATCGCCGCCCGATCCACCTCGATCGGGAAGGTCTGCTCCACCCCTGCGTCCAGGATCTCGATCTCGCCGGGCCGGACCGACTCGGCCGGCAGCTGATGGGTCGTGTAGCTGCTCTCCCCGTTCTGGCGGGAGAGTTCGATCACCACTCGGTACCGGCCGTTCCCCGGCGCCGGCAGCCGGGCCTCGCCCCGCCGATTGAAGCGGTGCTGACCCGGACCCAACCAGCGGTCGCGGCCGTCGACGGAGACCAGGTTGACGGCGAGCCACATCGAGGGCGGCAGCGGAATCGGTTCGGCGAGGACGAAGTGGACGAGAGCCGCGGGGCGGAGGCGGACCGTTCGGTCCCGAGCGAGGCCGTGCAGCTCGACGGCCTGGAAGCCGGAGGCCTGGATCCGGACGTCGAGCGAGGGCCTGCCGGTGAACAGCACGGCCTCTCCGTTCCGGAATTGCAGCCACAGGCGGGAGTCTTCGCCGATGCCGGTGATGGATCCGCTGGGCACCGGTTCCTCCTCCGGATCCTCGACCAGAAGATGGATCGAACGCAGCCGGCCGCGCAGGTCGACCGGGTCCAGGCGCGGGTCCTGGTTCTCTCCCGGCGCGAGCAGGACGTCGTCGGCGACGAACACCGGATCCTCGTCCCGGTTGGGCACGATCTCGAACCGGTAGCGGCCTGGTTCGAGCCCCTCGAAGGAGAACCGGCCGTCCTCGTCTGCATGGGAGGTGGAATAACTCGTCTGGCCCTCCTCCAGTTCCCGGCTCAGGCGGAGGTCGAGCTGGGGAAGCTCGACCTCAGGGTCGGACAGCAGGCGACCGGACAGACCGCACCCGGCGGCCAGCCGAACGAGTACGCCGTCGGAACCCGGGACGACCGGCACGGTGGTTCCGATCAGGCCGGCGGCGCTCACGGCCAGGGCCAGCTCCCTGCCTCGATCGTCCGGCCGGCCGCGAACGACGAAGGTGCCGTCCGGACCGGTCTGCACGGTCAGGCGCCAGTCCTCGTCCCAGTAGAACTGGGCGGGTTCGGGGCCGTAGACCTCCTTCCAGGCCGGCCGAACCGTGGCTCCCTCGACCGGCCGGTCGTCCGGACCGAGGACGATGCCCCCGGCCAAGAACGGCAGCGGCAGGAGGCGCACCTCGCCCATCTCGACCGGGCCGGGGGGATAGGAGAGGGCGAGATCGACCCGGGTCTGGGCGACCCAACCCGGACCGATGGACGGCCGGATGCCGATCTCGAGGAACCGCCTGGCATCGGCCGAGGCCGGGGACTCCGGGAGCGGGTAGAGGAAGCGGCCGTCCGCGCCGGTCGTGGCCTCGGTCCAGTCCTGCGCGGAGCGGGGACCGTCTTCGAGGTGGTGGATGATGGTCAGCTTGGTCTCGGCCAGCGGCCGATCTTCCTCGTCCAGCGCCCGGAAGACCAGGATCGGGCGCGAGGTGTCGGGTTCCAGCCGGATCCGGACCGTCTGGCCGGGGGCTTCCGGTCCGGTCGCGTCAACGATCAAGGGGCGCGGCCAGAACGCGGGCCTGGCGCCGGCGCGGAGGCGGAGGCCGAGGCCGACGAACGGGAAGCGGGCCTCACCGTGCCGGGTCTCGGCTACCGACGGGTTGCTCGGGGTCCGCATCCAGGGCGGCAGCGGGGGCCCTGCCCCGTCCTCCTCCTCCGGAGCGATGCCGAGGAACACCTCGGTACCGTCGGGGACCGGATCGCCCTCCAGATCGCGAACTTCGACCACGACCGAACCGGTCTCGGGCAGCAGCAACAGGACCGGTTCCGCCGGCGGTTCGGCCGGCGCGAAGGACTCCCGGACCGGCTCCGACAGCGGCAGGTCGAGGCCGAGTTCGGCCCGGACGGTCGGTAACGGATCCAGGGACAGGACCGGGAGGAAGTCCTCGAAGCGGGCGATGCCGTCTCTGCCCTCGGTGGTCCGGGTCATGAGGGTCTGCTCCCAGCCGCCGACGCCGACGACCAGACCGACCGGGACCTCGGCCACCGGTCGCCCGTCCGGCCCGAAGACCTGGGCCTCCACCCTGGTCCGGGGCTGGAGGACGAGTTCGACCTCCGGCCCCGGCTCTTCCTCGATCACCAACCGGATGCCCTTTCGGTCCAGGGCCGCGAACACCGCTCCGCTCGGGAAGGCCCGCACCCGCACGGTGCCGTCGGCGCCGGTCCGGTAACGGACGCCCAGCCGGCGCAGGATCTCCGGCACGGTCTGGCCGCGGCGGAGGGCCAGCATCGCCTTCCTCTGATCGGCCTCGGCGCCGTCGATGGCGATCACCTCAGCCCCGACCACTGGGGTCTCACCGTCCGGGGCCAGGACCCGGACCCGGATCGCGTCCGGTTCCTCGGAGGGAGCTGCGAAGCCGAGGTCGTCGCCGGGGCCGCCCAGACTGGTGCGGGTGGCCTCGGTTTCGGCCGCCGCGCCGGCGGCCGTCCTGGGCCGGGGATCGCCGGGGCGCTCGGCGGCGCCGGCCTCGTCCGGTCGGGCCGGCGCCTCGGCTGCGATCCCGCCGGTGGCGGAGCCGCTCGCTTGGCCGGCGGAGCGGAGAACCCACCAGCCGGCCGCCAGGAGGAGGAGAACGACGCAGGAGAGGAGGAAAGTCCGCATCGATCGCGCCTAGTCTAGACCGACCGGGAAGACCTGGATTCCGGGTCGGTCCTCGACCACGATCCGCGGTCGGCGGTTGCTCCAGGAGCCGCGGACCCGGGCTCGGCCGCTGCGCTCGATCCGGACCAGCTCCAGCCGCCACGCGCCGGGTTCGGGCAGGCGGACCTCGGCCCGGCCGTCGCCGGCGATCCCGGCCCGGACCGGAATCGCTCCCGGGCCGGCGTCCGGCCGGAGCAGCTCCACCCAGAGTTCCTCGCCGGGGCCGGCCCGGGGCGGCGGCGAGATCTCGAGCACCACCTGGAGCCCCGGACGGAGGACCACCGCGAGGTCGTGGTCGACGCCCGGGAGGCGGACGGTCCGCCGGCCGGGGGCTTCCACTCGCAGGTCGAGCGGCCAGCGGGGGGTCAGGAGCCGGAGCGACCGTCCGGCCGCGGTCCAGAACGGAGCCGGCCCGGTTCCGTCGGTCGGCCGATCCTCGCGGACCACGGTTCCCGGTACCGCGGCGCCGTCTTCGTCGGTCACGGTCAGGGCCAGCCGGCGGAGCCGGCCCCGAAGGTCGATCTCCTGGAGTCGCGGGTCGCGGCAAGTCCGGCCGCCTTCCAGGAGCAGCCCGGGGATCTCCGCCAGCAGGTCGTCGGCGAAGCCCGGGACCTCCACCCGGACGGTCCATCCGCCCGGTTCCAAGCCCCGCCAGGAGAAGGAGCCGTCGTCGGCCATCGCGGCGGTGCGCGGGCGGCCGCCGCGGTCCGGCCGGGCCGTGACCGCCAGGGCGTCGGGCGGGATCCCCGGATCCAGGAGCAGCCGGCCCGCCATCGCCGCCGCCCGTCGTGCCTGCAGCAGGACTCCGGTCTGGCCGGGTTGGAACGGTGCGGTGGCCTCGAGGTGTGCAGGGCCTTGGAACACCAGCCGCAGGGGCAGTCTGCCGGCGGCCTCGGCGGCGTGGATGACGAAGCCGCCGTCCTCGCCGCTGGTCGCCCGCCAGTCCAGGTTCGGGCGCCAAGCACCGCCGCCGCCCGGCAGGTCGAAGCGCTCCTCGACCAGGACGACGCCGCCGGCGATCGGGTCGCCCCCCTCCTCGAGCAGCCGTCCGGCGACGAGGAGCGGCGGAGCGGCCAGGCGGAGGTCGCCCAGGTCGAGTCGGCCGGACGGCAGCGGCGTCGGCAGCGCCGCCTCGGCCCGGAGTTCCGCGCCGCCGCTCTCGTCCGGGAGGAGCACGACCAGTCGGTCGGCCGGCCCGCCGGCCTCGGCCCGCCAGAGGAAGCGGCCGCCGGCGTCGGTCCGAGCCGGACCTTCGGCAATCGGGAGCGACCCGCTCAGGGACGGCGCCTCCAACCGGATCCGGACCGTCGTCTCGGCGAGCGGGCCGCCGGCGCCCGGCCGCAGGACCCGACCGGCCAGAAGGACCACGGAACGGTCGGCCGGAAGGAGGACCTCGACCTGCTCGCCGGCGGCGACGGGACCGGGGAACGGGGCCGAGGGGACTCTCGCCCCGCCGGCGAAGACCGCCTCGGCGACCAGGAGCCGACCAAGGCCGACCCGTTCGAACCGGGCGCCGCCGTCGGCGTCCGGGGCCGCCTGGAGGATGGGGGCGGGCCGCCCCGGCTGCGGGTCCACCTCGGCCAGCTCGATCCGCTGCAGACCGGCCGGGAAGGGAGCGCCCTCGTCCCGGACCTGGACCCGGACCCTGCCCGTGGCCGGCAGCCGGAGCACGAGCGGCTCCGCCGGCGGCGCCTGGAGGTCGGCCTCGGCCTCGATCCGCTCGGCCAGGAGCAGCCGGGGGCCGACCACGACCTTGGAGCCGACGCCCTCGGGGAGCAGGGCGGCGGCGTGCGGGAACCGGGCCAAGCCGTCCGCGCCGGTGACCGCTGCGGCGGCCCAGAGGTCGGCCCCGTCCGGTCGCAGGCCGAGCGGAACCCCCGCCGCCGGGGCGCCGTCGGCCTCCTCGACCCGGACCAGGAGGGTGGGGGCAGGTCGAAGCCGCAACCGGAACTCGGCCGGCGGCGGCTGCGGCAGGGCGGCCACCGCGAACAGGTCGCCAGACCGGGCCAGGGCCAGGCTCGGGTCCTCCGGAGCCGGGAAGCGGGCGACGCCCTCGCGGTCGGTTCGGGCGGCGGCGCCCTCCGCCTCGGCCAGGTCCTCCAGCGGTCGGTCGGGGCCGAACTCGGCGACGGCCGCGGCCGCCAGCAGGAAGACCTCGGCCCCCGGCACCGCCGAACCGTCCTGGTCCTCGAGGGCGAGGATCCGGAGCAACGGGAGAGCCGCGGTCGGGGCGGCGACCCGTTCTCCGCCCCCGTCCGGGCGGCGGCCCGGTCCGGCTGCGCCGGCGGGCCGAGGGGCCGCCTCCGGAACCTCCGCCGGCGGGGCCGACGGGGCCGGCCGACGGAGGACGCCGTTCCTGGAATTCAGCAGCCAGCCGACCAGCAGGGCGCCGGCGACGGCCAGGGCCGGGAAGAGCAGACGGCGCGGGAGGCGGG
>RFGR01000013.1 GCA_003696625.1 Planctomycetota bacterium | reverse complement strand
TTTGGCACCTCGATGTCGGCTCATCGCATCCTGGGGCTGGAGAAGGTCCCAAGGGTTTGGCTGTTCGCCAATTAAAGCGGTACGTGAGCTGGGTTCAGACCGTCGTGAGACAGGTCGGTCCCTATCCGGTGTGGCTGTTGGACGCTTGAGGAGGTCTTTCCTTAGTACGAGAGGATTGGGAAGGACGAAGCTCTGGTGCACCAGTTGTCTCGCTCGAGGCACAGCTGGGTAGCTAACTTCGGAACGGATAAGCGCTGAAAGCATCTAAGCGCGAAGCCTTCTCCAAGACCAGGCGTCCCCATCAGGGTCCTGGGAGACTACCAGGTTGATAGGCGGCAGCTGTAAGCATGGCAACATGTTCAGGCGAGCCGTACTAATCGCCCGATCGGCTTGATCCCCCCTCCGTCCTCCGCCCTCGGGCGGCGGTCCGAGGGGACTGCGGAACACGAGATCCACGATTCCCTGCCACCCTACACGCCCGGTGCCCATAGGCGGCTGGCCACACCCGTTCCCATTCCGAACACGGTCGTTAAGCAGCCGTCGCCGATGATAGTGGTTCGTCCGCGAAAGTAGGTCAGTGCCGGGCTTCTCAACGACGCCGGAAGGTTCTTCCTTCCGGCGTTTTTTTTTTCAGGCCAGTCGGCGGATGACCGAGAGAACCACTCCGCGGATTTCGAGTTGGCGGACCCGGATGGGGGCGAGAGCGGAATTGGCGGGCTGCAGGCGGTAAACTCCGCCCGCCTCGGGATAGAAGCGCTTCAAGGTGGCCTCCTCTCCCGGCAGGATGGCCACCACGGTGTCGCCCGGGCGTGGTTGCCGATGGCGGTCCACCAAGACCAGGTCGCCTTCCTGGATGTGGTCCTCGATCATGGAGTCGCCGCGGACCTCGAGAAGGTAAAGGCCGTCCTGGTCGGGGAAGAAATCCTCCAGGGGGCGGGATTCGGGGACCTCCACCGCCTCCAGCGGCCGGCCGGCCGCGATCCGGCCGAGGAGGGGAATGGCGCGGTTCGGGCCCTTCGGCGGGGCTGCGGCCGGACGGGTGTGCGGAGACGGACCGACGACGGGGCCCAGGGCCTGGCGGCCGGCGTCGGTGAGTTCGAGGCCTCGGCTGGCGCCGGGTTCGAGGTTCTCCAGGTAGCCCTTCTGGATCAGGGCCTGGGCGTGGCCGAAGGCCGTGGTTCGGTTGATGCCGAGAGCGCGGCCGATCTCCTCAAGGGTCGGGGAGAGGCCGGTCTCCCGCTGGCTGCGGTGGATCTCGGCCAGGACTTGGAGCTGGCGTCGGGTCAGGTGCCGGGACATCCCGTCGGGCCGGCTAGATGAGGAGCAGGGCCGCCATCAGGCTGGCGATCAAGAGGAACGCTTCGATGCCGTCCCGGAGGGTTGCCGAATTGCCGAGGCCGGGGGTGCGGGTTCTCATGGTACTCAGGATCTTGGGGTTGGCTGGCCGCCGGCCGCCAGAAGCGGGGCCGACAGAAGCCGGACAACCATGAATATCGGCAAACAAAACCCGAACATTCCAGGAATCTCCGCGATCTTTTGCGGACTCCTTCTCTGGCCTCCCCGGGGCTAGAATTCCTGCGATGGCCGATCCGGTCGCCACTGCTCCGCTCCGGCCCTGCTCGCCGCTGGTGCGGTGCGGCCAGCTGCCTCGGAGCCTGCCCGTCTTCCGTTGCGACCTCCTGGTGGTCGGCAGCGGGATCGCCGGCTTGACCGCCGCCCTGACGGCGGCCGAGGAAGGCCTGCACGTCATGGTCCTCTGCAAGGGCCGGCTGGACGAGACGAACACCCGGTACGCCCAGGGAGGGCTGGCTGCGGCGATCGGTCCCGGCGACCATCCGAAGTTTCACGCGGGCGACACCATACAGGTCGGCGGCGGCCTGTCCGAGACCGATGTAGTCGAGGCGATCACCGCCGACGCCCCGGGGGCGGTCGAGTGGCTCCTCGGCCTGGGGATGCGGGTGGACCGGGACGAGACCGGCTCGGTCGCCCTCTCCCGCGAAGGCGGCCACAAGATCGCCCGGATCCTGCACTGCGACGGTACCGCCACCGGCCTCGAGATCCAGCGGGTGCTCGAGGTCGCGGCCCGTTCCCATCCTCGGATCGATCTGTTCGAGCAGACCACCGTGGTCGATCTGCTCAAGGACGCGGAAGGGCGGGTCGGGGGGGTTGCCGCCATCGGCAACGGCTCCGGATCCGAGCGCCCGGTGCTCTATGAGTCCGCAGCCGTGGTGCTGGCCAGCGGCGGCGGCGGCCAGATCTATCGGGAGACCACCAACCCCGAACTGGCGACCGGCGACGGTCTGGCGATGGCCTGGCGGGCCGGGGCCGAACTGCAGGACCTGGAGTTCGTCCAGTTCCATCCGACCACTCTCTACCTCGCCGGGGCGGCGCGCTTCCTGATCAGCGAGGTGGTCCGCGGTGCCGGCGCCCGTCTGATCGACCGGCACGGCCGCCGCTTCATGCCGGAGATCCACCCCGACGCCGAACTCGCTCCTCGCGACGTGGTCAGCCGGTCGATCTTCCGGAGGATGATCGAGATCGGCGACACCCACGTCTACCTCGACCTGTCGGCGGTTCCGGACGCTCCACGGCGCTTCCCGTCGCTGGCTCGGATCGCCCGGGTCTTCGGCATCGACATCGGCCGGGAACCGCTCCCGGTCCGACCGGCGGTCCACTACTTCATCGGCGGCGTCGCCTGTGACCTGCGCGGTCGAACCAGCCTGGAAGGGCTGTGGGCGATCGGCGAGTGCGGGTCGAACGGCTTCCACGGCGCCAACCGAATGGGCTCGAATAGCCTGCTCGAGGGACTGGTCCAGGGGCGCCTGGCCGGGCGGGACATCGCCGGCCGGGACCTCTCCCGACCGCGGCGGTTCCTGCTGCCGGCGCCCGGCCGGGCGCCCGAGGACCACGGCGCGGCCCTCAACCTGGCCGACATGACCTATTCGCTGAAGTCCTTGATGTGGCGTCAGGCCGGCATCGTCCGCGATGGCGACGGTCTTCGCGACGCGGTCGAGCGGATCAGCGCCTGGGAGGGCTACCTGGCCCGGCTCGGTCCCTTCAGCCGGGCCGGGGTCGAGATCGTGAACATGGTCCAGGTCGCCCGGTTGATCGCCTGGTGCGCCCTGGCCCGGGAGGAGTCCCGCGGCGCCCACTTCCGCGCCGACTTCCCGGACTCGAAGCCCGGGCTTCGCGTCCATTCCCGGGTCCGGCAGGCTGATGGGGTCGCCGAGATCACGACCCGCCCGGTCGCTTCGCCGGCGCCGGTCCCTCCCCCGTCCGCTTCGAGGCCGGCCTGAGGTTTCGGCTTGGCCCGTGCCCCTCGATCCACCCACCCTCCGCGCGAGCGGGCCGTCGTCGCGGTCCTGATCCTGCCGGACAGCGAGGCCGCCCGCGCCAGCGACCCGGAAGCCGAGATCCGAGGTCTGGCCGAGGCGGCCGGGGCCGAGGTCGTCGGCGGCCTCTGGCAGCGGCTGCGGCGGCCGCACCCCGGCACTGCCTTCGGCCGGGGCAAGGTGGCCGAGCTGGCCGGCCTCGCCCGGGAGGCGCGGGCGGACCTGGTGGTGGTCGACTTCGACCTGTCGCCGGCCCAGGGCAGGAACCTCGAGCGCGAACTCGGCTTGCGGGTGGTCGACCGGACCGAGCTGATCCTCGACATCTTCGCCAGACGGGCCCGGACCCGGCAGGCCCGGCTCCAGGTCGAGCTGGCTCAGATGGAATACCTCCGGCCGCGCCTGCGTCGGATGTGGACCCACCTCGAGCGGCTTGAGGGGGCGATCGGCACCCGCGGCCCGGGCGAGACCCAGCTCGAAACCGACCGCCGGCTGATCGGCCGCCGGATCGCCGAACTGAAGCAGCGACTGGCCGAGATCGCGGCCGGCGGCCGGGTCCGGGCCGAAGGGAGGCGCGATGCGGTTCGGCTGTCGCTGGTCGGCTATACCAACGCCGGCAAATCGTCGTTGATGAACGCCCTGACCGGAGCCGGCGTCCTCGTCGCCGACCAGCTCTTCGCCACCCTCGACACCCGCGTGCGCCGGTGGCCGCTCGGGGACGGGCGGGAGGTCCTCTTGGCCGACACGGTCGGCTTCGTCCGCGACCTGCCCCACCACCTGGTGGCCTCGTTCCACGCCACCCTCGAGGAGACCCTGAACGCCGATCTCCTGCTCCATGTCTGCGACGCCACCGACCCGGAGTTGGACACCCATTTGCGGGCCGTCGAGGAGGTGCTGGCCCGCCTCGGCGCCGACCGAATCCCGGTCCTGAGGATCCTGAACAAAGCCGACCGGCTCGGCGATCGGGAGCGGCGGACCGCCCTCCTCGGCCACCCCGACGCCCTGCTCGTCTCGGCCGTGACCGGCGAGGGGCTGGACCGGCTCGCCGCCCGGGTCGGCGAGGTCCTCGACCACTGGTCTCTGCTCCTCGAGCTGCAGGTGCCGGCCGGCGAAGGGCGGTTGCTGGCCGAGATCCGGCGCGCCGGCCGGATCGAGGCCGAGACCTGGGCGGACGGCGACTGGTGCGGCCGGGTCCGCATCGAGCCTCGGCTGTGGCCGCCGCTGCAGACCCGACTCATCGCCGCCGGCGGCCGCTGGCGGACCGGCTGAGGGAAGAAGGGCGGCTCAGCTCCCGCCCGGATCCTCGGGCGGTCGGTGGCCCGCGATCTCCGGCAGTACGAGTTCCCTGCCGACGTCGAGAGCGGCCGGATCCTCGAGTCCGTTGACGGATGCCACTTCGGCGATCAGCGAGGCGGGAGCGACGCCGTAGGCCCGGCGGACGATCGAGTAGAGGGTGTCGCCGCGGCGGACGGTGTAGCGG
>RFGR01000111.1 GCA_003696625.1 Planctomycetota bacterium | reverse complement strand
GAGGACGCCGTCCTGGCCGCGGCGGCCGGCGCCGAGGCCTGCGGCTTCGTCCATCACCCGCCGTCGCCCCGCTCGGTCGCGCGGACGGCCGCCCGGGCTGCGGTGTCGGCGCTGCCGCCCGAGGTGCTGCCGGTGGCGGTGCTGGTGGACGCCGCGCCGGCCGCCGCCGAGCGCTTCTGCGCCGGCTCGGGCTGCCGGGCGGTCCAGCTCTGCGGCGGCGAGCAGGCCGGGGACTGGACCGGCTTCCCGCTGCCGATCCTGCGCCGGCTCGGGGTGGCCGCCGGCGCCGAGGAGGAGGTGGAGCGGTGGCTGGGGATCGCCGCCGCCTTCGTCCTCGACCATCCGGCGGCGCCGGGCGGCACCGGCCGGACGGTCGACCTCGGTCGGGCCGCCCGCCTGGCGGCGCTCGCTCCCTGTCTGCTGGCCGGCGGCCTCGGGCCGGACACGGTCGCCGCGGCGGTGGCCGCGGTCCGCCCGTACGGGGTCGACGCCTCCTCCCGCCTGGAGTCCGCTCCCGGCCGCAAGGATCCGGCCGCCCTCCGGCGCTTCGCCGCCGCCGCCCGCTCCGCCCTCGGACTCGACCTGGGATGAAGACCTCCGCCTACTTCGACGACTTCGGCGGCGTCTACGCGCCGGAGACCCTGATGGCTCCGCTGGAGGAGCTCGAGGCCGCTTGGCTGGCGGCGCGCGAGGACGCCTCCTTCCGGGAGGAGCTGGCCGGGCTCCTACGCGACTACGCCGGCCGGCCCACCCCGCTCAGCTCGGCCCGGCGGCTGTCCGAGCGGCTCGGCTGCGAGCTATGGCTGAAGCGGGAGGACCTGCTCCACACCGGCGCCCACAAGCTGAACAACACCCTCGGCCAGGCGCTGCTGGCCCGCTGCATGGGTAAGAGCCGGATCCTGGCCGAAACCGGCGCCGGCCAGCACGGGGTCGCCACCGCCACCGCCTGCGCCCTGCTGGGGTTGGAGTGCGTGGTCTACATGGGCGCGGTCGATGTCGCCCGCCAGGCCCCGAACGTCGCCCGCATGGAGCTGCTCGGCGCGCGCGTCGAGGTGGTCGAGCACGGCCAGCGGACGCTGAAGGACGCGATCAACGAGGCGCTGCGGGCCTGGGTCTCCGATCCCGACGCCCACTACCTGCTCGGCAGCGCCCTCGGGCCGCACCCCTTTCCGGCCATGGTGGCCGAGTTCCAGCAGGTGATCGGTCGTGAGGCGCGCGAGCAGATCCTGGCCCAGGCCGGCGGCCTGCCGGACCTCGTGGTCGCCTGCGTCGGCGGCGGCTCGAACGCGATCGGGATCTTCCGCGGCTTCGTCGCCGACGAGGAGGTGGAGCTGGTCGGGGTCGAGGCCGGGGGCGAGGGGGTGGCGAGCGGCCGTCACGCCGCCCGCTTCGCCGGCGGCGGGCCCGGCGTGCTGCACGGTTGCCGGACCTGGCTGCTCCAGGACGAGGACGGCCAGGTGCGGCCGACCCACAGCGTCAGCGCCGGGCTCGACTATCCGGCGGTCGGCCCCGAGCACGCCGCCCTGCGCGCCCGCGGCCGCGCCCGCTACGAGCTGGCGACCGACCAACAGGCGCTGGCCGCCTTCGCGCTGCTTGGCGAGAGCGAGGGGATCCTGCCGGCGCTCGAGAGCGCCCATGCGCTCGGCTGGGTGGCGGCCAACGCCGCCGCCGTGGCCGGCCGGCGGGTGCTCGTCAACCTGTCCGGTCGCGGCGACAAGGACCTCGACACCGTGTTGCGTCGGCGACGGGAGGGACGGGCGTGAGCGGCGCCGGCAACCGACTCGAAGGGCGCCTGGCCGAGCTGCGCGCCGCCGGCCGGCGCGGCGTGGCGCCCTACCTGACCGCCGGCGACGGCGGCCTGGCCACGACCGTCGCGGTGCTGGCCGCGCTCGAGGAGGCCGGCGCCGCCTGCGTCGAACTCGGGGTGCCGTTCAGCGACCCGATCGCCGACGGCCCGGTGCTGCAGGCAGCCGGCGAGCGGGCGCTGGCCGCCGGGACGAGCCTCGGCGCGATCCTCGACGCGCTGGCCGGCTACCGCGCCGCCGGCGGCGAGCTGCCGGTGGCCCTGATGAGCTACGCCAACCCGCTGCTCCGGCGCGGCTGGGAGGCCGCCTGCGCCGCCGCCGCCGCCGCCGGCGCCGACGCCCTGATCGTGCCCGACCTGCCGCTCGAGGAGTCCGGGGAGATGCGGGCGGCCGCGGCCGCCGCCGGCCTCTGTCCGATCCACTTCGCCGCCCCGACCAGCCCGGTCGAGCGCCTCCGCGCCGCCGCCGCCGCCAGCCGCGGCTTCCTCTACGTCGTCGGCCGGACCGGCGTCACCGGCTCGGGCACCACCTTCGACGCCGCCACCCGGGCCTTCCTGGCCCGGGTCGCCGCCCTCAGCCCGATCCCGACCGCGGTCGGCTTCGGCATCCGCTCGGCCGCCGACGTCCGCGCCGCGGTCGCCCACGCCGACCTGGCGATCGTCGGCTCGGCGATGGTCGAGCGCCTGCACGCGGCGGGCCCGGCCGCCGCTCCGGCCGCGGCCGCCGCCTTCCTCGCCGAACTCCAGGAGGGTCTGCGATGAACCCCGCCCAGCGCCACCAGCTCGCCCGGATCGACCGGGCGCTCCTCGCCCTGCTCGACGAGCGGGCGCGCCTGCTCGCCCGGGTGCCGGCCGCCGACCCCGGCCGCCGGGCCGCGCTCGACGACCTGCTCCGCCGCCACGACGGCCCCTTCGACCCGTCCTGCTTGGCCGAGTTCTTCGCCGCCGTCGACCGCGGCTGTCGGCCGGCCGCCGAGGAGGAGAACCGGTGATTCTCCGCTTCCGCCTCGACGCGACCGAGGAGCAGGTCGAGGAGCTGGTCCAGCGGCTCGAGGGCGCCGGCTGCCGCACCCGCCGCTCGCCCGAACCGGGACGGGCGATCGTGGCCCTTCTCGACCGGCCGCCGGCCGCCCTGGCCGCGGAACTCGCCCGCCACCCGCTGGTCGAGGAGGTGGTGGCGCCGAAGGGCGACCTGCGCCTGGTCCACCGCTCCTTCCACGAGCAGCCGACGGTCGTCCGCGCCGGCGGGCTGGAGATCGGCGGGCCGGGGGTGGTGGTCATCGCCGGTCCCTGCTCGGTCGAGGGCCGCGACTTCATGGACGAGGTCGCCGGCCACTGCGCCCGCGCCGGCGCCCACATGCTGCGCGGCGGCGCCTACAAGCCGCGCACCAGCCCGTATTCCTTCCAGGGCTTCGGGGTCGAGGGGCTCGCCCAGCTCAAGGACGCCGGCGAGCGGCACGGTCTGCCGGTGGTGTCCGAGATCATGGACGGCGCCCACCTGCCGGCCTTCCTCGACCACGACGTCGACTGCCTGCAGATCGGCGCCCGCAACATGCAGAACTTCACCCTGTTGAAGGCGGTCGCGGCCGCCGGCCGGCCGGTGCTGCTCAAGCGCGGGCTGGCCGGCACGGTGGAGGAGTGGCTCTACTCGGCCGAGTACCTGTGCGCCTTCGGCTGCCCGCAGGTGATCCTCTGCGAGCGCGGCATCCGCACCTACGAGCCGGCGACGCGCAACACCCTCGACCTGACTATCCTGCCGCTCCTACGCGAGCTGACCCACCTGCCTGTGATCGTCGACCCTGCGCACGCGGTCGGGGTGGCGCGCTTCATCCCGCCGCTGGCGCGGGCGGCGGTGGCGGCCGGCGCCGACGGGATCACGGTCGAGGTCCACCCGCGGCCCGAGGAGGCCCGCTCGGACGGCCCGCAGGCGCTGCTGCCCGGCGAGCTGGCCGGGCTGGTGGCCGACCTGCGGGTGCTGGCCGCCGTCGGCGGCCGCGGCCTGGCGGACTGAGCCCGCCCTCAGGCGGCCGGCTCCCAGCCGGCGCCGCAGGAGCCGCACCAGGGAAGCTGGGCCGGCCGCGGGTCGTGGCAGGCGGGACAGGCCCGGAACAGCTCCAGGCCGCAGGCCGGGCAGGCGGATTCGCCGCCCTCGGCGCCGGGGCGGAAGGGGAAGCCGCAGCGCGGACACTCGCGCTTGCGATAGCCCTCGCGGTTGCGGCGCGCCAGCACCGCGCCGCTCGGCCGCGCCGCCGAGGGCAGCAGGGCGACGAGAAAGGCGACGACCACGGCCAGGCCGGCGCCCAGCGCCAGGTACTTGAAGAACTCGGCCGGGAAGTGCTCGTGGATCACCGCTCCGAGCTGGAGGGTGGCGGCGGCGAGCAGGGCGAGGTGGAGCGGCCGCAGCAGGCTGCGCCGGCGGCGGGCGACGATCCAGGCCAGGACGAGGAAGACCGGCACCAGGAAGCCGAGCTGGAGCGCGGCCACCCGGAAGCGCCAGACGCGCATCGCCTCCTCCCACCGGCGCCGGGCCGGCTCGCGGGCGGCGTCCAGCTCGCGGTCGAGGTCGGCCAAGCGCCGGGCGAGGTCGAAGCGGCGCGCCTCCAGGTCGGCGGCGCGGCGGTTCGAGGCCTCGAGTTCGTCCTGGCGGGCGAGGAAGCGCTCCTGGGCCTCAGCCAGCGCCCGGGCTTCGGCCTCGGACCAGTCGCCCTCGCGTTCCAGGGCCAGCCTCCGGATGTCGAGCATCTGCTCGAGGGTGCCCCGGGCGGCATCGATGCCGGCTTCCAGCCGAGCCTGGATCTCCTGCTCGCGCTCGAGCTGGGCGGCGGCGTCCTGGAGTTCGCGGCGGAGGGCGGCCTCCTCCTCGGTCCGGGCCGGATCCACCGCCTGCTCCTCGTACACGGCCCGGTCGGGGCGGGCGATCGAGCCGAGGTCGGCGAGGACGAAGCCGAGCAGCCACCAGGCGAGCAGGCCGGCCAGGAAAGAGAGGAAGAGGACGAGCAGCCGCAGCGGCCAGGGGGCGCGGACGTCCGGGGCGGCCGCAGCGGGAGGGGGAGGGG
>RFGR01000110.1 GCA_003696625.1 Planctomycetota bacterium | reverse complement strand
GTCCTTCGGCAGCCGCGACACCTCGACGCAGGCTCGGGCCGGGGCGTGCCCGCCGAAGAAAGCGGCGTAGATCTCGTTCATGGCCGCGAAGTCGCCGAGGTCGGCCAGGAAGACCGTGCACTTGACGACGTCCCGGCGACTGCAGCCGGCGGCGCGGAGCACGGCGTCGAGGTTGCGCAGGACCTGTTCGGTCTGCTCGGCGACCCCGCCCTCGACCAGGCTGCCGTCCGGGCGGAGGGCGACCTGGCCGCTGGCGAAGAGGAAGCCGCCGGCGACCACTCCCTGGCTGTAGGGACCAATGGCGGCGGGGGCATCCGAGGTCTGAACGGTCTCGAGCACGGGGCTGGCGGGGGCGCAGGACAGGGCCGCGGCGGCGGCCAGGAGGAAGGGCGGGAGGAAGGCGCGGCTCACGACCCGGCGCCTTCGGCCAGGCGCTGGACGAGGCGGTCGCGGACCGCCGGGGAGAGGAACCGGTCGAGGTCGCCGCCGGCGGCGTAGACCTCCTTGATCAGGCGGCTGGAGACGAAGGAGTACTCCTCGCTCGGCATCACGAAGACCGTCTCGACGCTCCGTTCGAGGGCGCGGTTGGTCAGGGCCATCTGGTACTCGTATTCGAAGTCCGAGACGGTCCGGATCCCGCGCAGGATGACGCCGATCCCCTCCCGGCGGCAGTAGTCCACCACCAGGCCGCGGAAGGAGGCGACGCTGACCCCGGGGATCCCCGCGACCTCGCGGCGCAGCATGTCCACCCGCTCGTCCGGGCTGAACAGGGGCTGCTTGGACTCGTTCCGGGCCACGGCCACCCGCAGCGTCCCGAACAGCTCCACCCCGCGCCGGATCAGGTCGAGGTGGCCGAGGGTGACGGGATCGAAGGTGCCCGGGTAAAGGGCCCGCGGGGCGTCGCCGGCCATGGCCGGATTCTAGGGTCACCGGCGGCGGTCGGCGGCGTCCTCCAGTTGAGGTGCGGCCCTCCCCTCCGATCGGGGCCGTGGCGGCGGCCCTGTTCGTCCTCGCCGCCGGCGTCACCGGAGCGGCGGGCGGCCTGCCGCCGGAGCCGGCCCAGGCCTGCGCCGCGCTGGCGGTCCTGGCGGCGGCGACGGCCGCGCTGGGCGGCAGCCGGGCCGGCCTCCTGTTCGCGGCCGTCCTGCTCGGCGCCGCCCGCGCTCCCGGGCCGGCGGCGGCCGGAGGACCGGACCGCCCGGTCCGGCTGCGCGGCCACCTGCAGGCGGTCCATCGGGAGGCCGGCGGCGGCTGGGAGGGGCGGCTCGACCGGCTTCGGCGCACCGACGGCCGGCCTCTGGACCGCCCGGGACGCACCCTCGCGTTCCGCACCGTCCAGGGCCGCCCGCCCGCCGGCGACCTCGAGCTGGCCGGCTTGCTCGTCTCCGACCGGGACGGTTCCTTCCTGGACCGGGCGGTCTGGTCGGTCTCCGCTCCGGGGCGGCTCGGGTTCCTGGCCGCGCTTCGGAACGCGGTCCGACGGGGCCTCGATCGACGCCTGCCTCCCGCCGAGGCCGGCCTCGGCCGGGCGCTGCTCCTCGGCGAGCGGACCGGCCTGCCGCCGGAACGGGGTCGGACCTGGCGGGCTCTCGGTCTCCTCCACCTCCTGGCGATCTCCGGCCTCCACCTGTGGCTCTGGGACCGGATCCTGCGCCGGCTCCTGCCGGCCCGTCTGGCCGGGCTTCGGTTGGCCGGCCTGGTCGGCGTGGCCGCTCTGGCCGGCGGCCGGCCGCCGGTGGTCCGGGCCCTGGCGGCGGTGCTGGTCCGGTCCGCGGCCGACCATCGGGGTCGGCGGCTGGCTCCAGCTTCGCTCTGGGCGACGGCGCTCTGGGCCGAGCTGGTCCTGATCCCGGCTCGGCCGGCCGGGCTCGGGCTGGTCCTCTCCTATTCGGCTACGGCGGCGATCCTCGCCCGTCCCCGCCGGCGACCGGCGGTCGGACCGAGCGGCCGGGCGGCCGCGGCCTTCGCGCTGTCCGGGCGGGCCTTTCTCGGCACCGCTCCCTGGCTCCACGCCGCCACCGGCACCCTGCAGCCGGCTTCGTTGCTGCTCTCGCCGCCGCTCGGCGCGATCCTGCCGCTCCGCCTGACCCTCCTTCTCGTCCTCTTCCTGCCCGGGGTCGGTCCGGCGGCGGCCGCGGCCCTGGTCCACCTCGGTCGAGCCGAGGACGCCCTGTTCGCCTGGGCTGATCGACTGCCGGGCACGCCCCTGCCCCTGCCGCTCTGCTCCAGCATCGTCCTGGGGCTCCTCTGCGCCGCCCTCCTCGCCGCCGGCTCCGTTCCCCCTGGACGGAGCCGCCGGGCCCTGGCGGCGACGGCGGCCGCTCTGGGCGGCCTTCTGGCGGCCGGGGCCGCCGTCCCTTCGCCGCCCCGGATCCTGGCCCTGCCGGTCGGCCACGGCAGCGGGATCCTGATCGCCGGCGAGCGGGGGAGCCTGCTCTTCGATCTCGGCGCCGCCCGCCTGGCGCCGCGTGAACAGATCGAGGGCGTGCTCCTGCCGACGCTGCGCCGCCACCGCGCCCACCTGCCCGGCCTGCTCGCTCCCAGCCACGAGGACCACGACCACGTCGCGGGGCTGAGGGCGTTCGCCGCCGACCGGACCTGCTTCCGACTTCGGACCGCCCCCGGCCGGGAACGCAGACTCGGCGGCCTGGACCCCTGGCGGGTGCGTTGCCTGGGCAGCCGGCCGGTGGGGCCGGAGGACCGCAACGGCCGCGGCCAGGCCCTCGAGGTCCTCGCCCCGGACGGACGCCGGGCGGTCCTCCTCGGCGACCAGGAGGGCTGGTCCCTGCGCGAGCTCGCCCGCCGGCTCGAGCCGGGTCCGATCGACCTCCTCCTGCTCCCCCACCATGGCCTGGCGACGGACGGCCTGCCCGAGCTGCTCGACCGCCTCCGGCCGCGGCTTGCCTGGGCCTCCTGCGGCGCCGGCGACCTGCCCCTTCCGGCCGCAGCCCATCTCGCCCGGCGCGGTATCCCTCTGCGGACCACCTTAGCCGGCGAGCTGGTCTGGCCGGAGGAGCCGTAACCCAGGCCCGGCGGCTTCGTCCTCGAGGTGTGGCGGGCTACCACGGGGCGGCGATCCACGGCGGCCGGGCCCGACTGGTCCGGGTCGAGGCCCTGCTCGGCCGTGGCCTCTCTCGGGTGGTCCTGGTCGGCATGCCCGACGCGGTCGCACGGGAGGCGCGGGAGCGGCTGCCGGCGGCACTCCGTCGCCACGGCTTCCCGTTCCCCCGCGGCAAGGTCCTGCTGAATCTGGTCCCGGCCTGGTTTCCGAAGGGCGGAATGCCGCTCGATCTGGCCCTGGCCGCCTCGCTCCTGGCGGCGCAGGGCGAGCTGCCGGCCCAGGGGCCGCCCTGGCTGTTGCTGGCCGAACTCGATCTTCGGGGCCGCCTCCATCCGGCGGCGCGCGGCACCCTGCTCGCCGCGCTGACCGCGGCCGAGGCGGGCGGGTTCGCCGGGGTGGTCACCGCGCCCGAGGCCGCCGGCGAGGCGGCGCTGGCGCCTGGGCTGCCGGCCTGGGGCGCCGCCGATCTGACCGAAGCCGTCGCGATCCTGCGC
>RFGR01000109.1 GCA_003696625.1 Planctomycetota bacterium | reverse complement strand
CTCATGACGGGATCTCCAGGGCGCGGCCGGGTCGGCCGCGCACCGGGAAGACGGTCAGGGGCGGCGGAGGTGACGCGATCTTGTCTTGATCGGGTCCACCGAGCGGGGCCGGATTCCTGGTGGGGTGCTACGATCCCCGCTCGATGGCGGACCGCGACTTCATCCTCGGCCTCGACCTCGACGGCTGCGTCGCCGACTTCTACGGCGGCCTGCGCCCGATCGCCGCCGAGTGGCTCGGTGTGCCGCTCGAGTCCCTCCCCGACCGCGTCAGCTACGGCCTGCCCGAGTGGGGGGTGGCCGAGGCCCCCGGTGGCTACCCCGCCCTACACCGGTTCGCCGTCACCCAGCGCGACCTGTTCCGCCGCCTCGAGCCCATGCCGCGGGCACCGCAGGTGATTCGCCGACTGTCCGAGGCCGGGGTGAACATCCGCATCATCACTCATCGGCTGTTCATCTCCCGCTCCCACCAGGCTGCGGTCGAGCAGACGGTGGAATGGCTCGACCGGCACGATATTCCCTACTACGGCCTCTGCTTTGTCGGCGACAAGGAGGACGTCGGCGCCGATCTCTATGTCGAGGACACACCGCGCAACGTCGAGGCCCTGCGCTCCCGCGGTCGCCGGGTGATCGTCTACGCCAACTCGACCAACCTCGGCCTGGACGGACCGCGGACCAGCGACTGGGAGGAGATCGGCGACCTGGTCCTGGCCGCGCGCGACGGTTGAGCGGCTCAGTCCGCCGCCGGCGGCCGGGGCGGCGAGACGGTCCGCGGCCAGCTCCACCAGAGCAGCAGGCCGCCGGCGACGCCGACCAGGAGCGGCGGGCCGGGGTCGCCGCCGAGCAGCCAGCGGCCGATGGCCAGCATCGGCCCCCAGGTGACAGCCAGGCCGCCGATCCAGCCGGCCGCCAGGGCCGGCAGACGGCTCGGACGCCGGCGGCGCGGGTCGCGGAAGGGGCGCCAGAAGCCGAAGGGCTGCACCCGGTCGTGGAAGGCCTGGAGGGCGGCGCGCGGCGCCGGCGGCGTGGTCAGGGTCACGGCCAGCATCCCGACGGTGGAGAGACCGGCGATGAGCAGGAACTTGCCGGAGAAGTCCCAGGGCGCGCCGGCCGTCCAGCCGTTGAAGGGCGCCGCCGGCCACCAGGCGTCCGGGACCAGCGCCAGGGCGATGGCCAGGACGGTGCTCGTCGCCAGGCCGGCGATCTCGGTCCAGGCGTTCACCCGCCACCAAACCCAGCGCAGGAACAGGGCCGGACCGAGGCCGGCGACGAGCTGGAGCGAGAAGGTGAAGAGGTCGAGGATCGAATCGGTGGCCAGGGCGAAGGCCGCCGCCAGCACCCCGACCAGCACTTCGACCGCCCGGCCGACCGCGACGTAGTGGCGCGGGGTCGCCCGCGGGCGCAGGAAGCGGCGATAGAGGTCGTTCACCGCATAGGCCGAGGCAGTGTTGAAGTGGGTGTCGAGGGTGCTCATGAAGGCGGCCAGGAAGCTGGCGCAGAGCAGTCCGAACCAACCTGGGCCGAGCAACCGCCGCATCAGGATCGGATAGGCGGCCTCGTGGTCGGGCCCGCCGGCGGCCGTTCGCGGCAGTTCGGCATCGGGCAGCAGGATCAGCGAGGCCAGGCCGACCAGGATCCAGGGCCAACTTCGCAGCACGTAGTGGGCGAGCTGGAACCAGAGCGCGCCGCCGCGGGCGTGATTCTCGTTCCGGGCGGCCAGGAAGCGCTGCACCGCTTGACCGGAGCCGTCGGCGTTCTTGTTCAGCCAGCCGACCAGGGCGAGGGTGACCAGGAAGGCGGTGAAGCCCTGCGTCCAGAAGGATGCGTCGAGCGGTCCGCCCGGCCCCGGCCGCGGCAGCAGCGCCAGCCGGTCGGGGAACTCGGCCCGGAGGGTGGCGGTCATCTCCGTCAGGCCGCCGCAGGCCGCCACCGCCTGCCAGGCCAGGATCAGGGCCCCGGCCATCGCCAGGACGAACTGGAAGAGGTCGGTCACGACCACACCCCACAACCCGGCCAGGATCGAGTAGAGCAGGGCCAGCGCCACAGCCGCGGCGACGATCCAGACGTCGGCCGCCACCCCGAACAGGGCGGCGCCTGGTTGGATCTCGAGTACCGCCCGGACGATCTTCAGCATCGCCAGCAGCACCCAGACGAGCACGATCGTGTTCGTCACCAGCGCGTGGTAGGCACCGTAGAAGCCACGTAGCGCCCGCGCCTGCGGGCCGGCGTAACGGACCTCGGTGAACTCGGCGTTGGTCGTCAGCTCCAGCCGCCGCCACCAGGCGGCGAGGAAGACAAACCAGAGGGTGCCGCCGACCGCGAAGCTCCACCAGAGCCAGTTGCCGGCCACGCCCTGGCCGCGGGCGATGCCGGAGACCAGCAGCGGGGTGTCGGCGGCGAAGGTGGTCGCGACCAGGCTGGTACCGGCCATCCACCACGGCAGAGAGCGGCCGGCCAGGTAGAAGTCCTCGGTCGAGCGGCCGGCCCGACGCGAGAGCAGGGTTCCGACCGCGATCGCGACCGCCAGGTAGAGGAGGATCGCGAGCCAGTCGAGCGGATGGAGGCCGGCCAAGGTCCGGCCAGCTTAGCCCCGAACCGGCCGCCTCCGACGGCGTCGGCCCGGCAGCGCCGCGACCAGGCCGGCGGCGATGCCGATGCCGATGCCGACGGCTCCGTACCAGAAGGCGTGCAAGCGGGTGGTCCAGGCCAGCCAGGCCAGCACGCCGGTCCCGGCGGCCGCGCCGGCCAGGGCGGCGCCGGCGCCGACGGCGGGGGCCAGCACGCCGAGCAGGAACAGGGTCGCCAACCCGGAGGAAAGGAGGCCGAGCGCCTTCAGGAACAAGAGGAAGAGCGAGGAGACCTCGAAGGAAGCCAGCGCGACCGCGCTCAGGGTGCCGGTCAGGCCGGCCGCGACCGTCCAGGCCCGGGCCCGGCCCAGCAGCCGCCGGTCGTCGCCGGCGCCGCGTCCCGGGCGGCGGAAGTCGTTCACCACCGCGGTCGCGATCGCGTGCATCGAGGAGTCGAGGGTGGACATGGTCGCCGCCAGCAGCCCGGCCAGGATCAGCCCGGCCAGGCCGGCCGGCAGGTGGTTGCCGAGGAAGAGCGGAAGGATCCCGTCGTTGGCCAGGCCGAGCTGGATGGCCTCGGGCCGCCGGCGGTAGAACGCCCACAAGCAGGCGCCCAAGAGCGGGAAGAGGATTCCGGCCGGGATCGAAAGCCAGCCGTTGAGCCAGGCGGCCCGGGCGGCGTCGCGTTCGCTGCGGGCTGACAGATAGCGTTGGACCACCGCCTGATCGGTGGTGTAGGGCGGGATCATCAGCACCAACGAACCGATCATCAGCGACCACGACGCCGCCTCGGTCCAGGAGAAGCCGCCGTCCCAGAGGCGCAGCTTGGCCGCTCCGGCGGCGCCCGCGAAGGCTTCGGCACCGCCGGCGCCGCTCCAGGCCAGACCGAGAGCGATCAGGACCCCGCCGATCAGCACGAAGACCTGGAGGACGTCGGTCCAAATCACCGCCGCCATGCCGCCGAGGGCGGTGTAGAGGGTGGCGAGCAGCCCGGTGGCGAGGATGCAGAGCCGGACGTCGAGGCCGGTCACGGTCGCCAGGGCCAGCGCCGGCAGGTGGACGACGATGCCCATCCGGGCGGTCTGCATGGCGATGAAGCAGCCGCTGCCGACCCGGCGCACCAGCGGCGAGAAGCGCCGCTCCAGGTACTCATAGGCCGTGACCAGCTCCAGACGCCGGAAGCGGGGCAGGAAGACCCGAGTCACCAGCGGCACCACGAACAGGATCGAGAGCCAGGTCGGGGCGTAGCGCAGGTCAGTGGCGTAGGCCAGGGCCGGGGTGGCCAGGAAGGTGATCGCCGAGAGTTGGGTGCCATAGATCGACAACCCGGCCGCCCAGCCGGGCACCCGGCGGCCGGCCAGGAAATAGTCGTCGCTGTCGCGGGTGAGGCGGGCGAAACCTGCGCCGATCACGACCAAGGCGGCTAGGTAGAGAGCCAAGGCGAACCAGTCGAGGGGGCCGAGCGCCGGTTCGGGCCTGGCCAGCCGGAGGCGGACGGTTCGGGGGGAGGCCGCGTCCAGGACCAGGAACCCGGGGCTGCGAGGCAGGACGGCGGCGGGGATCAACCCAGCCGGGAGGGCGCCTTCTTCGGCCCAGGTGTCGGTGATCGGGTGATAGGCCAGGGCCGCCGGCACACTGGACCCATCCGCTGGCGCGGCCGGCAACACGAGCAGGTGCGAGGGACCGATCGGGACGGCCACGGTTCCGGCCCCGAGCGGCCGGGGCGGGTCGGCCAGCCGCCGCCAGCCGCCGTCGGGGCCGGGCAGGAAGGCGCGGGCCTCGGCCAGCGGCCGGCCGGAGGCGGTCTCGCCGCCGAAGACGAACAGCGCCGGTCGGCCGTTCCCGAGCAGCTGGGCGGCGGCGCCGCCGCAGCGGTGGGGCGGGTCCGGCGGCGCCGGTTCCGGCCGCCAGCCAGCGTTGGGATCGGTGAGGTCGAGCGACCAGAGGGATCCAGCCGACTGGACCAGGATGAGGTCACCGACCCGGGCCCCGCCGGGCCGGGCCGCCGGCCGCGGCAGCGGCGGCCCGGGTTCCAGTCGGAAGCCGCCGCCGGGCCGCCCCCGGAACCGCCAGCAGTCCGCGGCCGGCCCCTCCGGACCTTCCCCGCCGATCCACCAGAGTTCGCCTGCCGCCGCGACCACCGCCCCGCGGGCCCGCGGCGCCGGCAGGCGGCCGGCTTCGCGCCAGGCCTCCGCGTCGGGGGGAAGAACCAGGATTCGATCGCTCCAGGGCGGACCGCCGCCGGCCAGGACGGCGGTACCGTCGGCGAGAACGCCGGCCAAGGCGCCCGCGGCGGCCGGCGCCTCAGGACCCGGTTCCCAGATCAGTCCCTGCGGCGACGCCGAGAGAAGCAGGACCAGGGCGGCAAGCACGGCGGCGATCAGGCGGGGTCCGCCGCGGTCGGCGGCTACTCCTCGCCGGCGGCGAAGAGCAGGGCCAGCAGGGCCGGGGACAGGCCGGGCAGGTGGAAGCCCTTGACGCTGGCCGGAGGCAGGTCGAAGGCGTCCGGGGCGCCGGCCAGATAGACCACCGGATTCTCGTGGGCGAGGGCGTCCATCCAGGCGCCGGGCAGTTGCGGCAGGCCGTGCCCCTCGCGGGCGCCGCAGAGGATCAGAACGCTCTCTGGGAGCGGCGACGGCGGCGGGTCTTCGCGGCCGACCAGAGTGATCCCCCATTCCTCGAGGAAGCGGTCGGCATCGGGGACCGAGGCCAAGGCCAGCGCCAGTTGCGGCGGCGGGGCCGAGCGGCCCGGCCGGCCGCCGGCCAGCGGCCGCAGCAGCCGGCGGGTGCCGGCGCCGAGGACCAGGGGCCGCGGCGGCTGCGCCGGGGTGTCGAGGGCGCCGCGGATCAGGTTGTCGATCCGGCCGGCGGCGCGCCGGACGACCTCCTCGGCCAGGTCGCCGCGCGCAAGGGCGTCGCGCAGGCTGAGGGCCAGGGCGACCGGATCGCTCGGGTCGAGGAGCAGATCGACGCCGGCGGCCAGGCATTCGCAGGCCATCTCCTCCTCCGGCCCGTCGCCGAAGCCCTTCATCTGCAGCGAGTCGGCCACAGCGACGCCGTCGAAACCCAGTTCGTCGCGCAGCAGGGCCATGATCCGGGGCGAGCGGGTGGCCGGGCGGGCCTCTTCGTCGAGCAGCGGCAGTTCGATGTGCCCGACCATCACGGTCGGGATCTCGTCCAGGAGCCGGCGGAAGGGCTCGAGGTGCTCGGCCGGATCCTCGAACGAGACCGCGTGCTCGGTGTGGCTGTCCTGCGGGCAGCCGCCGTGGCCGGGAAAGTGCTTGGCGCAGGGGATGCCGCCGGCCTCGCGGACGCCGCGGGCGAAGGCGCGGGCGCATTCGATCACCCGCAGCGGATCGCCGCCGAAGGCTCGGTTGGCGATGATCGGCGAGTTCACCGCCCCCGGCCCGGTGCGGTGCAGATCGAGGCAGGGCGCGAAGATCCAGCGCACCCCGGCGGTGGCCGCTTCGGCGGCGGTGCGGTGACCGGCGTCGTAGCAGGCCTCCGGGCCGAGCTGGCCGAGGGCCCAAGCGTCCGGCAGCGGGGTGAGGCCCTCGAACTGCTGGCCGGCGCCGCGCTCGAGGTCGGCCGCGAACAGGATCGGATGCTCGGCCTGGTCCTCGAGGGTCTCGTGCAGCCAGGCGACGTCCTCGGCGTCGCCGCCGAAGATCAGGAAGACGCGAGGATCGAACTCGCGCAGACAGCGCAGGGCCTCGGCGAGTCCCTCGCCCCGGTCGAGCCGCAGGGCGGGGGCGACCAGCCAGTCGGTCGGTCCTCGAGTCACGGCGGCCAATTTAGGCCGGCGCTCCCGCTCCGGCGGGGCCTTTCGCCGGCCGCTCAGTAGTCGAGGCGGTCCTCGAAGGCGAGCGGGAACGGGGTCGGGATCTCCGGCGGGGCGCCGAAGCGGGGGTCCAGCCTTCCGTAGCCGTCGACGAAGGCCGGCCGTTCTTCGGTTGCGGCCAGTTCCGCCGCCAGCCGCCAGCCGAGAGTGGCGATCCCGGCCGCCGCCCGGTAGTCCAGCTTCTCCCAGGTGTCGCTCGGCCGATGGTAGTCGGCGTGTTCGTCGGTGTTGAAGAACAGCACCGGCACCCGCCGGAAATAGAACGGCGCCTGATCGCTGCGATCGAAGAACTGCTCGCCCTCGAAATCCGGCCGCACCTGCAGGCCGGCGGCGAGCCGTTCGACCCGCTCGGCGAGGTCCGGGCTCGACCGGCTGCCGAGGACGTGGAAGCGGCCGGCCACCGCGCGGCCGATCATGTCCAGGTTGAGCATGGCGGCGATCCGCTCGGGCGGGACGAGGCCGGAGGCCAGGAACCAAGACGAGCCGAGCAGGCCGAGTTCCTCGCCGTCGAAGGCCAGGAACAGGATCGAACGGCGCGGCGGCGGACTCCCCCAGGCCAGGGCCTCGGCGATGGCCAACAGCGCCGCCACCCCGGAGGCGTTGTCGTCGGCCCCGTGCCAGATCCGGCCGTCGCCGGCACGGCCGACGTGGTCGTAGTGGGCGCCGACGACGACGAACTCCCCGCGCAGCTCCGGGTCGGCGCCCGGCAGCACCGCGGCGACGTTCCAGCCGGTGCGGGCCGGCGGCTCCAGCGCCAGGCTCAGCTCCGCGCGGAGACCGAGCGGGAAGCCGTCGCCGAGGCCGGCCTCGTCGGTCTCGCGCACCCAGCGCCGCAGGTCGCCGCCGCCGGCCCGGACCAGCTTCTCGGCCAGCCGGCGCGAAATCGTCGCCACCGGCACGCGGGCGCCGAGCGGGGCCGAGGCCTGCAGCGAAGCGACCAGCTCGGCCGCCACCCCGGCCGGGGTGAGGTTTCCCTGCTCCCGCTCGCGGGCACCGAGACGGCGCTCGACCAGCGGCTCCAAGGCCCGGGCGTAGGGGGAGAAGGACGGCCAGCACGCCGCCCCGAAGGCGTCGGCCTCCTTCGCCGGTCCCGGCGGCGGCGCGATCAGGACCGCCACCGCGCCTCGTTCTTGGCAGGCGCGGATCTTGCGCGCCAGCTCGGCGTGCGGGGTGAGGGTCAGGCCGGCGAAGCGGCTGTGCTCGTCGTCGGCACCCGGCTCCCAGCGCAGGATCAGCGCCACCCGACCGTGCAGGTCGACCGACTCGAGGTCGTCGTAGCCCAGCTCCGGGGCATGGATGCCGTAACCGGCGAAGACGATCTCGCCGACGGCGGTCCCGGTCGGCGCCGTCGGGTGAGGGAGGAGGTCCGGACCGGGTTCGACCACCAGCGGTTCGTCGCCGACCCCGGTCACGACCAGGCGGCAGGCCGCACGGTCGATCCGCCTCGGCGCCGCCGGAAAGGGGTGGCGCCAGGCTCCGGCCAGGGGCTCGAGACCGAGCCGGCGAAAGCGCGCCTCGAGCCAGGCGGCGGCGATCGCCGCGCCCGGGCCGCCGGCGGCGCGGCCGCCCAGCTCGTCGCAGGCCAGGAAACGGACGTCGGCCTGGAGCCGTTCCGGGGAGAGGGCGGCCGGCGTGGTCGGCGCCTGGGGCGCCGCGGCCAGAAGGGCGAGAGCCGCGAACATGCGGCGCCCTCAACCGCCCTGCTGCGCCGCCTCGCGCTGGGCCTGCCGGTAGTAGCGCATCGCCTTCGGCATCGCCCGGCGCAGCCGTTTGATCCGGGTCTCCTCGCTCGGGTGGGTGGAGAGGAACTGCGGCGGTCGGGCGCCGCCGGTGGCGGCCATCCGCTGCCACAGGCCGATCGCGGCGTGCGGGTCGTAGCCGGCGCGGGCGGCCAGGTAGAGGCCGAGCTCGTCCGCCTCGGACTCGTGCAGGCGCGAGTAGGGCAGCAGGATGCCGACCGTGGTGCCGGCACCGAGGGCGGCCATGATCATCTGGGCCTCCTTGGGGTCGTCCTTCTTCGCCTGCAGGATCAGGCCGGCCACGGTCAGACCGCTGTTCAGGCCGATCTCCTGGCTCATGCGCTCGGCGCCGTGGTGGGCGATGGCGTGCGCCACCTCGTGGCCGACCACCACCGCCAGGCTGGCCTCATCCTGGGTGACCGGCAGCAGGCCGGTGTAGACCGCCGCCTTGCCGCCGGGCAGGGCCCAGGCGTTCACCACCTCCGGGTCGTCGATCAGGTTGATCTCCCAGTCGAAGCGGCGGGCCGGATCGGGGTAGAGGATCCGTGCGGCGCGGGCGACCCGTTCGCCGACCCGCTGGACCATTTCGTAGTCGGGCCCGGAAGTGACCAGCGGCGCCTCGGACAGCGCCTCGGCGTAGGCCTCGCGGCCGAGGGCCATCTCCTGGTCGAGCGGGATCAGTTTGAGCTGCCGGCGGCCGGTGCCGGGGACGGTGGCGCAGGCCGCGGCCAGGGCCGCGACCAGGAACAGGGCACGGGGACTCGGGCGGCGGACGAGGGAACGGGCCATGGCGGAACGGCGGCGAAGCCGCCGGGCGCCTATCCTAGTGCCCCTTCCGCCCGCCGGCGGTCGGCACGGCCGGTCGGACGCGTGGAATGTCACGATGGGCGCCGTCGAACCGACCCTGCTGCTGGTTCTGGACGGCTGGGGCCAGGCCCCGGCCACGGACTGGAACGCGATCACCCGCGCGCCGGCCGAAAACTTCCTGCGCTGGACGGCCGAATGGCCGACGGCGCTCCTCAGCGCTTCCGGGCGGGAGGTCGGCCTGCCGCGCGGCCTGATGGGCAACTCCGAGGTCGGCCACACCAATCTCGGCGCCGGCCGGGTCGTCTTCCAGACGATCAGCCGCATCGACCGGGCGATCGAGGAGGGCGAGTTCCGGTTGAACGGCGCCTTGCGCGGCGCGGTGCAGCATGCTCTCGACCACGGCTCCACCCTCCATCTGTGGGGGCTGATCGGCGACGGCGGCGTCCACGCTTCCGACCGCCACTACCGGGCGCTCCTCGAGCTGGCCCGCGAGATGGGTCTGCCCGGAGAGCGGCTCGCCTTCCACGCCCTGCTCGACGGCCGCGACACGCCGCCGAACGCCGCCCCGCAGCACCTCGCCGCCCTGGAGGAGATGCTCGCCGCCTGCGGCGGCCGACTGGCCACGATCTGCGGCCGCTACTTCGGCATGGACCGCGATCGACGCTGGGATCGGACCGAGCGCTTCTGGCGGGCGATGGTCCTGGGCCGAGCCGAGCACGAGGCCGCCGCCGCCGGCGCCGCCCTGGCCGCCGCCCGCGAGCGCGGCGAGAGCGACGAGTTCGTCCAGCCGACCCTGATCGCCGGCGGCCGGCCAGTCCGCGACGGCGACGCGGTCCTCTGTTTTAACTTCCGCGCCGACCGCGTCCGCCAGCTCAGCGAGGCCTTCCTGGCCGAGGACTTCGCCGGCTTCGACCGCGTCCGCCGGCCCCGGGTCCACTACGTGACGATGACCCGCTACCGGGACGACTTCGCTTGCCCGGTCGCCTTCCCGCCCGAGGAGCTGCGGGCGATGTTCGGCGAGCTGGTGGCTGCCGCCGGCCGCCGCCAGTTCCGCTGCGCCGAGACCGAGAAGTACGCCCACGTCACTTTCTTCTTCAACGGCGGCCGCGAGGATCCCTACCCGGGCGAGGAGCGGCTGCTGGTGCCGTCGCCGAAGGTGGCGACCTACGACCTGCAGCCGGAGATGTCGGCGCCTGAAGTCTGCGACCAGGTCTGCCGGCGGCTCGAGCGCGGCCAGCACGATCTCTACGTGGTCAACTTCGCCAACTCGGACATGGTCGGCCACACCGGGATCCAGGCGGCGGCGGAGGCGGCGGTGCGGGCGGTCGACGCCTGTCTCGGCCGGATCGTGGCGGCGGCGCTGGCCCGCGGCGGCACGGTCGCGATCACCGCCGACCACGGCAACTCCGAGCAGATGCGGGACCCGACGACCGGCGAGCCGCACACCGCCCACACCCTCAACCCGGTGCCCTTCCTGCTCCTCGGCGAACGTTTCCGCGGCGCCCGCCTGCGGCCGCACGGGGTCCTGGCCGACGTCGCCCCGACCCTGCTCGAGACGATGGGGCTGGCGCAGCCGACCGAGATGGACGGCCGCTCGCTGCTCGCGGGGTAGAATCCGGGTTCCGGCCGAGCCGCCGGCAGGTCCCATGCGCCGCTTCCCCGCCCTGCTCTGCGTCCTCCTCCCGCTCGCCGCGCCGGCGGCGGCTCAGACCACCTGGTACGTCGATCCGGTCAACGGCGACGACGCTGCCACCGGCCTCGCCGGCGACCCGTGGCTGACCGTCACCCACGCCATGACCGTGGCCGCCAGCGGCGACCGGGTCGAACTCAAGGACGGCGTCTTCAGCGCCGCCACCAACGGCGAGAGCTTTCCGATCGTGCTCGTCGACGGGGTCGATCTGGTCTACCCGGGCAGCGACCACGCGGCGGTGTTCGACGCTGCCGGCACCACCTCCGTCTTCCGGGTCAACAGCGTCTTCGCCGACGGCGGCACGCTCCAGGGCCTGCGCCTCCGCAACTGCACGATCGGAGTCGAGGTGGCCAGCGGCGGCGGCGCCCTCACCCACCCGCTCGACGTCGACGACTGTCTGTTCGAGAGCTTTTCGGTCGCGGCGGTGCGGGCCCTGCTCGACGCCGCCGGCAGCCATGTGATTTGGGTCCGGAACTCGGCCCTGAGCCCGAGTTCGGCCCCGCACGGGGTGCGGCTGCAGGCGCGCGGCACCGGCACCGTTCTGGCCCAGAGCGTGGTCAGCGACTGCACGATCACCAACTGCCAGGTGGGAGTCGCGATCGAGGCCAGCGACGGCGGCATCGTCCTCGACACCTGCGAGGTGCGCAGGAACGACATCTCGGTCTCGAGCAGCGCCGGCATCGAGGTCAGCGCCACCGCCAGCGCCGCCCGCGACGCCAGCAACGGCGTTCTGGTCCAGAGCAACCAGGTGACCTCCGGCGGCGTCGGTCTGCGCGTGCTGGCCAGCTCGACCAGCGGCCGCAGCGCGGTCTGCGACGGGGAGGTCAAGTACAACCTGTTCAGCGGCAACACGACCAACGTCTCGCTCGAGACCGAGAACAACGGCTTCTCGACCGCCGACCTGACCTGTCCCTTCACCGGCAACACCATCAACGGCTCGACCGGCGACGGGATCGCGTTCGTGGTCACCGCCCCGGCCAGCGGCGGCGTCAACTGCCTGCCGGACCTGGGCACCGCCGCCAACGGCACCGGCCGGAACACCTTCAAGAACGCCGGCGGCTTCAATCTGGCCCTGGATCCGGACATGGCCAACTACCTGACCCTGCTCCAGCTCCTCCCGGCCGAAGGCAACTTCTGGGGCACGGTCAACCTCGGCACGGCCCAGTCCATGATCGACTACCAGGGGGTCCCGCAGACCCTGGTCGATCTCGATCCGATCCTGTTCGATCTCCTGTCGATGACCGTTTCGCCGGGGAAGGTGGCCGAGAACACGCCCTCGACCCTGACCGTGCGGGCCAAGGACGCCAACACCGGTTTCGTCGACAACGACGACCCGGATGCGACCATCGGGCAGATGATCGTCGCCATCCGCAAGGGGGCGACCAGCATCACCGTCGACCCGGCGGTGTTCGCCGACGGCACCGGCTTCATCTTCGATATCCCGGCTCTGGCTGACGAAGGCACCTGGGCGGTGGACGTGGCCCTGCCCGGCGGCCAGGCCGGCAGTGCCAACTTCCGGGTCACCACCGTCGGCGGCGGTGGCGGCAACAGCACCGGCTGCTTCGTCGCCACCGCGGCCCACGGCGATTACGACGCGCCCGAGGTCCGAGTGCTGCGGCGCTTCCGGGACGACTACCTGCTGGCCGGCGCTCCTGGCCGATCCTTCGTCCGCGCCTACTACGAGTACGGTCCCAAGGCGGCTTCCTGGATCGAGGGCCGGGAGTGGGCCCGGCGCGCCTCCCGGGCGGCGCTGGCGGCACCGGTGCTGGCGGCCGAGGGGCTGCTGCGCTCTCATCCGGCCGACCGGTTCGCGGCGGCGGTGCTGGTGCTGGGGGGGCTGTTCTGGCTGTTCCGGCGCCGGCGCTGAGCGCCCCTGAAGGAACCGCCCGGAGCGGTGGACCTCGAGATCGGCGGGGAGCGGTACCTCTCTCCTTCGGAATCCGGCGGAATCGGGCGGAAGCGGACGGAGGAGGGGATTCCGCTCCCGCCACCGGTCCGGCCGGCCCGGAGCCGGTCGGCTTCTGACCGAGCGCCCTGATCGGCTCGCTGCCCGGGCGCAGGCGGTTCGCCGCCTGGATCCGCGACTCGATCGGACCGCGGCGGCCGAGCCGTCGCCTTCGTCGGGCCTTTCTGGAAGCGGCAGGCGGCACCCCACACCTTCCGCCTCTCGGGCCAGACGGACTCGGTGGGGCGTGGTTACGGTCTTTCCGCGATCAGGGTCCAGGGAATCGGGCCGGATTTCCAGGGTGGGCGGTTTTTTTTGATCTCTACTATTGCGCACTGGAACGATGGCGTTATTACCCTGGGACGCTCTGGGAGCGCTTCCGCCCCGACTCATCGCTGGAGTGAACCATCCATGAACTGGATCAAGCTAGGTGTCTTGTCCTCCGCCGCGTTGCCGGCCTTCCTCGTCCCCGCTTGTCAGGACGCCCGCGCCGACGAGGCGCCCGCCGAGTCCCTGACCGCGGCGGTCCCGGAAACCATCCCCGCCGAACTCCAGGACGGCTCGGCCGGCTGCATCAAGTGTCACGGCAAGGCCAATCCCGGCATCATCCACCAATACCAGGGCTCGACCCACGCCGAGGTCGGGGTGGAGTGCCTCGACTGCCACGGCGCCGCGGAGAGCGATCTGGACGCCTGGAAGCACGGCGGCGCCTGGATCGCCACGATCGTCACGCCGAACGACTGCGGCGAGTGCCACGCGACCGAGGCCGAGGAGTTCCAGGCCAGCCACCACTCCAAGGCCGGCAACATTCTGCATTCGCTCGACAACCTCCTGGCCGAGGTGGTCGAGGGGAACCGCGGTCCGGTCATGGTCCCGAACCCGCACGATCCCGGCCAGATGATCGAGGTCAACGGCCTCGCCTTCGCCAACTCGGGCTGCCACCAATGCCACGGCAGTCAGGTCGCGCTGCAAACCGCCGACGGCGGCACGGTCACCCCTTGGAAGCTCGAGCTGCCCGAGGGCGGCGGCAAGGCGGTGGTCAGCTACGACGCGTCGCTGGTCGATCCGGCCGGCATCCAGCGCGACAAGATGGGCCGCCCGGTGCTGGACACCAAGACCTGGCCGAACACCGGCATCGGCCGCCTGAACCTCGACGGCAGCCGCGGCTCCTGCACCGCCTGCCACTCGCGGCACGACTTCTCGGCCCGGCGCGCCCGCCAGCCGGAGAACTGCGGCAAGTGCCACCTTGGTCCGGACCACCCGCAGAAGGAGATCTACGAAGAGTCCAAGCACGGCATCGCCTACCGCGACCTGAAGGACGAGATGAATCTTGACTCCTCGAGCTGGGTCCTGGGCGAGGACTACTCGGCGGCGCCCACCTGCGCCACCTGTCACATGTCGGCGACCCGCGACCTGCCGGTCACCCACGACCCGCGCGAGCGGATCTCTTGGAACAACCGGCCGCCGGCCTCGGTCCGGATCGACGACGACGAGAAGACCTGGCAGGAGCGACGTCAGGCCATGACCTCGGTCTGCGTCAACTGCCACTCGAAGAACTACGTCGAGGGCTTCTTCCGGCAGTACGACGACTTCGTCGAGCTGTACAACGCCAAGTACGCCAACCCGGGCCTGAAGCTGATGGCGGCGCTGAAGGAGAACGGTCTGCTCAGCAAGCCGAACTTCGACGAAACGATCGAGTGGACCTGGTTCTACATCTGGCACCACGAGGGCCGGCGCGGCCGCCACGGCGCCTCGATGATGGCGCCGGACTACGCCCACTGGCACGGCACCTACGAGGTCGCCGACCGCTGGTACAACGAGTTCATCCCTGAGATCCGGCGCCTGATCGAGGAGGCCAAGGCCGATCCGGCCAAGGCCGACGGGGCGGCCCGGGTCGAGGCGGTGCTGGCGGAGGTCCTGGCGGCGCCGGAGCACCAGTACGCCACCACCGGCGTCCTACCGAAGTGACCCGCTGAGGCCGCGGTCTCGCGGCGGCCGCGGGCCGGGCCCGGGTCGGGTCCTCAGTCGAGGACCTCGATCCCGGGCGCCCGGTCCGCGGCCGGCTCCATTCCCGGCCGGCGGACCGTGATCCGCAGGCGCAGCTCCTGCCGGGGTACCACCGCCACCTCGGCGACCATCCCCGGCCCCGGCTGTTCGGCCGGAGACTCGAGGAACTCGACCGTCCAGACCCCGGCGTCGAGCGGCGGCGACTCGAAGCGATCGCCGCGCGGATCGACCGGACAGAGGTGGAAGACTTGCGGTCGGTCCGGCCGGCTTAGCCGGACCAGTCCGCTGGCCACCGGACTGCCGTCCACCGTCCGGAGTTCGCCGGAGATCAGGGCCGCCGGCTCCAGCTCGAAAAGGAGCGCAACCGGTTCGCTCGCCGGCAGCTGGACGGTCGCGGGCGGCGGCGGAAAGAAGCCCCGCCGTCGGGCCAGCACCTGGTAGGCGCCGGACGGCAACGACTCCAGACGGGCGGTGCCGTCGGGGGCCAACGGAACCGGCGAGCGCAGCAGAGTGCCGTGGTGGTCCTCGTGCAGGAGCAGGACCTCGGCGTCGGCCAGCGGCAGCCCGGCGTCGCGGTCGCGGACCTCGATCCGCAGCTCCTGCCCGCCGCCGGTGGGCAGCGGCACCCGGCGCTCGCCGGCGGGCAGGGGAAAATCCACCGGCGCCGGCTCCGGATCGGCCAGCTCGTTCCGGGCGGCTGGATCGGGTGGAGTCGTCCGCTCGTGGACCGGGGGGCAGACCAGGGTGCCGACCAGGGCGAGCAGGACCAGCACCATCCCGCAGCCGAGGACAGTGCGAAGGCCGCGTCGGCTCATCCGTGGACCTTCTCCGGCACTTCCACGGTGACCCCGACCCGGGCCCCGTCGTCGGCGGCGGCCAGCAGCCGGGCGCCGTTGTGGGCCGCCCGCCGGCGGACCGTGCCGAGGCCGATCGGTTCGTCCCGCAGCGGCGACCAGACCCAGGAACTGACCCGGCCCAGGCGCTTGCCCTCTTCGTCGACGAGCGGACAGCCCGCCAACGGCGTGGTGCCGCCGTCGAAGCGTAGCCGGCAGAGCTGACGCGGCGCTTCGCCGTAGGCGTTCACCCGGGCCACGACCTCTTGCCCGGGGTAGCAGCCCTTGGTGAAGCTGACCCGGCGCCACTCGTTGCTCTCGGGAAGGGTGACCGTCTCGTTGAAGTCGGTGCCCCAGCGCGGTTCGGCGGCCTCAACCCGGAGGATGTCCAGGGCGACCAGGCCGGCCGGCACGGCGCCGGCGGCGCGAAGGCGCTCACCGTGGGCGGCGACCTCCTCCGGCGGGCCGAGGAGTTCGAGACACTCCACGCCGCGGTCGGGGCGGCGCAGCACCTGGATCGGTCCCTCGCCGGCCGGCGGCAGGCCGAGGCCGGCGACGGCGGCCTCCGCCCCGGGGCCGGCCACCAGCAGCCGGGCCGGGCGCGGGCGCCGCCAGGCCAGCCGCTCGCCGAAATGCAGCCGGTCGAGGGCCTGCTCGACCGCGTCCTCGCGGCTGGCCGGAAGGTCGATCTCGATCCGGTCGCCGAAGCGGAACAGGATCAGGTCCGCGACCCAGTGACCGCGGCCGTCGAGCAGGGCCGACCACTGCCAGCCGCCGTCGCCCAGGGCCGGGACGTCGCTGCTGAGCAGGCGCTGGAGGAAGTCGACGGCGTCTTCGCCCTCGATCTCGAGCCAGCCGCGGTCGCCGCCGTCGAACAGGGCGGTCCCTTCGCGGGCGGCCTCGTACTCCGGGCCGGCGCCGGCGACCCGGAGCGGCAGCTCCACCCCGTCCAGGCGGCCGAATTCCGCTCCCCAGGAGGTGAACAGCTCGTGCAGAGGAGTCTCCACGCCGGCATTCTAGGCCCCGGAGGGAGGCTCTCCGACCGGGTCCCGGCGGGCGGCCAGGAGCACCTTGTCCGAGAGGAACGGCGCCCGATGCACCGCGATCCACTCGGCCGGGCCGAAACCGGCGGCGGCGATCTCGGCCCGGATCCGGCCCGGCGACGGGTTGCCCGGCGGCCGCTCGCGCAGGCCGAGTCGGTGCCGCAGGTGCCGGCCGGCGACCCGCAGGGTCCGCGAGTGGTGCTGGCCGATCACCGCCCCCAGCCGGCAGACTCGTCGCAACTCGCGCAAGAAGACCAGGCGCAGGCCCGGATCGCGGACCAGATGCAGAAAACGGATGCAGACGACGACGTCGAAGGTCCGATCGGCGAAGGGAAGCCGGGCGGCGTCGGCGAGCAGCAGCGGCGAGCCGGCCGGCGCCTTGGCCCGGGCCTGGTCCAGCATGGCCGGCGAGAGGTCGGCGCCAGCCCAGGCGAGGCCCCGGCCGGTGAGGAAGGCCGCGAAGCGGCCGGTGCCGCAGGGGACGTCCAGCACGGTCCGGAGCGGCCGTTCGGCTTGGCGGGCCAGGGAGTCGAGGGCGCGGGCCAGGGCCCGGGCCTTGCGCCGATCGCGGCGGCGGCCGGCCGGTCCCTGCCAGCGCCGGTCGTAAGCGCGGGCGACTTCGTCGTCGAGGTAGGACTCGAGTTTCGGCGGACGGACGGTCTCCACGGCCGGGGAATCCGGTCCGATTCCCTGGACCCGATTTCCGCGGGCAGCGTAACCGCTTCCGGTGCATTCCGTCGCCTCGACCGCCCCGTCCTCGAACCCAGGCGGTCGGCGGTCGAGTCCGGGCCTCGGGGATCCAGCCGACCGGGCCGGTTTCCTCGTATTCTCTGCGGTGGTGTCCGGTGCCGATCTCCCGCCGCTGCCGCCCCGACCCGCCCAGGCCCACAAGGGCTCGATGGGCCGGGCGCTCCTCGTCTGCGGCTCCCGGGGCATGGCCGGCGCGGCGGTCCTGGCCGCCAAGGCGGCGCTCCGCGGCGGCGCCGGCTACGCTGTCCTGGCCGCGCCGGGCGGGATCTCGGCCGAGCTGACCGCCGCCGTGCCGAGCGCGGTGCTCTGCCTCTGCGGCGGCCCCGAGCGCGAGCGGCTTCGCGGCGAGGACGCCGGGCCGATTCTCGAACGAGCGGCCTCCTCCCAGGCGCTGGCGGCCGGCCCCGGCCTGGGCGCCGATCCCGACACCGGCCTCCTGCTTCAGCGACTGCTGGCCGCCGGCGACCGTCCCTGGATCCTGGACGCGGACGCCCTCAACCTCCTCGCCGCTGCCGCCGCCGTCGGCGAGGTACCACCGCTCCACCCGAGTTCGATCCTGACGCCCCATCCGGGGGAGGCGGCGCGGCTGCTCGGCTGGTCCGGCGCCGGCGAGATCCAGCGGGATCGGCCGGCGGCGCTGGCGGCCCTGATCGAACGCTACGGTTGCGTCGTCCTGCTCAAGGGCGCCGGGACCCTGGTCGGGGCTCCCGGCCACCCGCCCTGGACCAATCTCACCGGCAACCCCGGCATGGCCACCGCCGGCAGCGGCGATGTCCTCACCGGCCTGATCGCCGCCCTCGTCGCCCGCGGTCTGGCGCCCCGCGAGGCCGCCCGGCTGGGCGCCTTCCTCCACGGCCGAGCTGGCGATCTGGCCGCGGCCGAACTCGGCCAGGAGTCACTGGTGGCGACCGACTTGCTCACCTTCCTGCCCGAGGCGCTGCGTCGCCACCCGGTCGAATGCTGATCGCGGCCCTTGTCCTGGCGGCCCAGGCCCAAGACCTCCCGGAGCCGGCCACCATCCTCCAGACCGGCTTCTCGAGTCGCGAGGCGCGGTCCGCCTTCCTGACCGGACCGCCGGCCGATCCCGCCGCGCGGACCATGCTGGCGGCCGGGGCCCTGGCGCCCGAGCGGGTCTGCGGCCTGCCGCCGTTGGCCGGTGAGGAACGCGCCCGCGCCCTGAGACTCGCCCTGGACGGTTTCCTGGCCGGCGCCGTGGACGAACCCGAACCGGTTCGGGAGCGCCTGCGCGGGTGGCTGGACCGGCCGGAGCTGGAGCGCTTGGCGGAGGAGGCCCGAGCCGGGTCCGCTCCCGCCCGCCGGCTGCTGCTGGCCGCCCCGGCGCCCGACGCCCTCGACCTCTGGGCGGCCCTCGCCCTCGACCGGTCGGTGGCCGAGGAGGCCAGGTCCGACTTCCTCGCCCACTGGATCCCGGCCGGAGGCCGTCCCGCCCTGGAGCGGGCGCTGGAACCGATCCTCTCCGACCCTTCCCCGTTCCTGGCCCGGCGCCTGCTCGGACTCTGGCGGCCCCTGCTGGAGCCCTGTGACGCCGCCCGGCTGCGGCAGGTCAGTACCGACCCGCGGGCCTCGGTCGCCGACACGGCGTTGCCGATGTGGGCGCGGCTCGAGCGCGACCCCGAGCGGCGCCGGGAGTGCTTCGAGCGGGCGTTGGAGCGGCCGAGCGGACTGCGGCTGAGGACCCTCCGGGCGCTGGCTACGGGCGGCCCGGCTCCGGACCTGGCCGCCCGCCTGGCGGCCCTGCTCGATGGTCCCGACCGCGAACTGCACGATCTGGCCGCCCAGGTCCTCCCGGCCTTCATGCCGGCGCCGGACCTCGCCGCACTGCTGCTCGAGCGGTTGCCACCCCCGGACCGACCGGATGCCCTGGCCCCGGCGATCGCCGCCCTGGCCCGGGTGGACGCACCCGCCTCCCACCGCCGGGCCGCGGCCTGGTTGGCCGACGGCGGTTGGGCGGAGCCGCGCTTCGGCGCCGCCGTCGCCCGGGCGCTGAGCACTTCCCCCGAGGTGGATCCCTTCCTGGGCCGCCTCTTCGCCGATTCCCGCGTGCCGCCCGAGGTGGCCCGGCCGCTGGCCCTGGGTCGTGCCTCCGCCTCCCCGGAGGCACGCCTCTGGCTGCGCCGGACCCTGCCCGACTCCACCGCTCTCGAACAGGAGCAGGCGGTGCGGGCTCTGGCCGAAGCCGGCCACCCCGACGACCTTGCCTTGCTCCAGGAGATCGCCTCCGAACCGGGATGGCCGGCCCCCGCCCGCGCCGCCGCCCTCGAGGGGATCGCCCGCCTTCCCGAAGGCCGGCCCTGGCTGCTGGAGCTGCTCGAAGGCGCGCCGGTTGAGTACGAGGTCCGCGCGGCGCTGATCCGCGGCCTGATCGAGCACGGCGACCACCACCAGCGCCGGATCGCGTTGCGCCGGGCGCTGGATGACGCCTCGTTCTCCGATCCCGACTATCGGCTCGGCCTCCGTCTGGCCGCCCTGGCCGCGACCGAGGCCATGCCGCGGCCGGCGGACGCGCCGCTGCTGGCCGAGGAGCTGGCCCGCGAACTCCGCCGCGCCCCGGACCTCTTCCCGACCGGCCTCCCCGATCCGCGCCGGGCGGCGGCCGCCCTGCCGGCGGTCCATGCCGCCGCCCGTGCGCTCCGACGTTGCCTCGAGGCCGGCGGGCTCCTGCCCGAACTGGACCTGGAGGGGGCGACTCCGGCGGCACTGCTGCACGCCTGCTCCGTGCTCGCGCCGGCCGCCCCGGCCCGAATCCAGCTCTGGAGCCGGAACGTGGCCGAACGGTCCGACCTCGATCCGAGCCTGCGCCTGCGCGCTCAGGCGCTCGCGGCCCGAGCGGCGATCCTGCGCGGCTCGGACAGCGCCGTGGCCGCGCTCGAGGCGCTGCTCCGCCGACCCGACGTGGTCCTCGCCCATCCCTGGGATCTCGCCTTCGGTCTCGGCGCCGAGGATTCCCGGATGTGGGTGCTGCCGATCGACCGCCTGCACGAGGAGCGGATCCTGGCCCGGGCGGCCGCCGCCGGCGGGGCCGAACGGGCGGACCTGCTGCGCTCGCTGCTGCCGGGGGCGGCGGCGCCGCCCAACCTGGTCGAGGCCGGGCGGCTGGCGCTCGCCGGCGGCGATCCGGCCCTGGCGGCCGAACTCGGTCGGCGGGCGGCGGCCCTGGCCCCGACCGAGCCCGGGCCGCGGCAACTGCTCGCCGCGGCCGCCCGCGCCGCCGGCGACCTCGAGCAGGCCGCCCGCCACGAAGCCGCCGTCCGCCGGCTCACCCCCGGCTCCGGTTGAACCTAGGATGAACCTGAACGGGGCCGTCCTCCGGCCCGTTGGACTCTCGACCCATGATCCCTGCCGCCCTGCTCACGCTCGCCGCTTCCGCCCTCCAGGATCCGTCCGTCCCGCCGCGGGAGCCCGCCGACGCGAAGGAGGATGTCGTCCGCCGCTTCGCCGAGCAGGGCATCCGACTCGACCTGGACCGCGGCCTGATCGAACTGGACGCCGAGGTCTGCCAGATCTACGAGCCGCTCGAATACCTGCTGATCGTCCAGCCCCGCGGCAAGGACCACGAGTCCCTGTTCCTGGTCCGCGACCTGAGCGCCAGCGCCCTGAACGCGGCCATGCTCCTGCTCGGGGTCGAAAAGGGCGTGAATGGTCGTTTCGTGCCCAAGGATCCGCCGCCGACCCGGGAGGAGTACGAGGCCGGCGTTCCGGACTACACGGTGGAGCCGGCGAGCGGCGACGGCTTCTACCTCTATGCCGCCTGGGACGTGGAGCGCCCGGACGGGGTGGTGGACCACCATTTCCACCGGGCGGAGGACCTGGTCCTGAACGTCCGCGCCGAACGGACCTATCAGCGGGGACGCTGGGTGTATCTGGGTTCGCGGTTCATCAAGCCGCACAAAGACGCCGAGGAGATGTTCGCCGCCGACGCGGAGGGGAACCTGGTCAGCCTGGTCTACTTCCCTTACGCCAATCACCTCCTGACCGGCGCCGATCCGGAGGCGGACAACCAGTACATCTGGTACCCGAACTCCTGGCTCCTGCCCCCGATCGGCCATCCGGTGCGGCTGCTCTTCAGCCGCGAGCCGCTCGAGCAGCCGGAGCCACGGGTCGAGGTGCCGGCGGCGGAACGGTGATCCGGCATCTGCGTCGCCGCGCCCGCCGCGCGCTCCTGGCCGGTCGGCTGGCGGCGGCGACCGGGTCCGCGGCCGGGGGAGGGGCCCTGGTCGGACTGCTGGCCTGGGCGGACGGGGTGCGGCCGGTCCTGCCCTCCCTGCTCGGCGCCGCCCTGGCCGGCGCGGCCGATCTCGTCGCCCGTCCCCCGCTGGCCGATCCGGCCCTGGAGGTCGACCCGGCCTCGGATCCGGACGGCCTGGTGCGGGCGGCACTGGCGGTCCCGGAGGGCCATCCATTCGCCGACCGCCTCGCCGCCGCCGCCGCTTGCCGCCGCCTGCGCTTCCGACCGAACGGCGAACCGGTCGCCCTGGCGGCGGCCGCGGCCCTGGCCCTCTTCCTGGCCGTCTGGCTCCGGGCCGAGCCGATCCCGATGCCGGGAGCCGGCCGCGGAACCGACCGGTCGGCGCCGGGCGGCCGGCCGGATGCGGCGGCTTCGGCCGGCGCCGGCGCCCTCCCCGCCGCCGGGCCGGAGGACGGAGAGGATTCCCCCCGCGATCGGCCGCCGGCGGCGGCCGCCCCCGCGGCAGCGGCGGAGACGGCAGAATGGATGGCCGTCACGACCTCCCCGGGCGCCGAATCGCCGCCCGTGCTCGCCCCGCGCGGCGACGCCGCCTTCCAGGCCGTGATCGACCGCTACCTGCGCCTCCGCAACGACAAGAAGCCTTGAGTCCGGACCACCGCAAGACCGGCCTGTTCCTGGTGGGGGCGCGCGGCGCCATCGCCACCACCGTCCTCCACGGCCTCGAGGCCCTGCGCGCCGAGGTGGCGCCGGTCGGCCTGGTGACCGCCCGCGAGGAATTCGCTTCCGTGCCCTTCCTGCCGCTCGCCGGGATGCGGGTCTGCGGTTGGGACATCACCGGCGACAGCCACCGCTCAGCCGCCGAGCTGGCCCGGGTCGGCGTGCTGCCGGCCGACCTGGTCGATCTCTGCGGCGAGACCCGCGACCGGTTCGAACTCCGTCTGGCCCCCGGGGTGGGGGACCCGCGCGACGCGGACCTGATGGACCCGCCGGCGCGGGAGCGACTGCGTCTGCCGCTGCCGGAGGCGGTGGAGGCGTTGCGCGAGGACATCCGCGGCTGGATGCGGGACGAGGGCTTCCACCGCGGCGTCGTCGTCCACCTGGCCACCGCCGAACGGAAGGGCAGCTTGCCGCCGGGTTGGAACGACCCGGAGGCGGACCCCTTCCAGCTCGTCGCCGGTGCTCCGGACGACCTGTCGCGATCGTTGCTCTACGGCTTGGCGGCGGTCGCCGAAGGCCTGCCGTTCGTGAACTTCACGCCGGCGATCGGGCCGGCGGCGCCGGCCCTGGCCGGTTATGCCCATCGCCGGGGCGTGCCGGTGCTCGGCAACGACGGCAAGACCGGCGAGACCCTCCTCAAGTCCGTGCTGGCGCCGATGTTCCGCGACCGGGCGCTGCAGGTGATGGCCTGGGAGGGCTACAACATGCTGGGCAACCGCGACGGCGCCGCGCTGGCCGATCCGGACCGGCGGGCCGGCAAGGTGGCGAACAAGGACGCCGTTCTCCGCAGGATCTTGCCGGATCCGAACCTCCATACCGAGGTGCGGATCGACTTCGTGCCCAGCCTGCACGACTGGAAGACCGCCTGGGACTTCATCCACTTCCAGGGCTTCCTCGGCGCCCGGATGAGCCTGCAGCTCACCTGGCAGGGGAGCGACAGTGCCTTGGCGGCCCCGCTGGTCCTCGACCTGGCGCGGATCGCGCTGCTGGCCCAGGACCGCGGCGAGGGCGGGCCGCTGCTGCCGGCGGCCCCTTTCTTCAAGGCGCCGCTCGGCTGCGACGAGCACGACTTCCACCGGCAGATGGAGCTGTTCCGGCGCTGGCTGGCGGCGGACGACTCCGAGGCCTAGGGCGGCGGCGGCGGTGGGCGGGGAGCGACCGCTGCGGACCGAGGACCTCGATTTCCCGCTGCCGGAGGAGCTGATCGCGCTCCACCCGCCGGCGGAGCGGACGGCTTCGCGGCTCATGGCGGTGGATTGCGCGGCGGGGGAGTGGCGTCACCTCGGATTCCGGGACTTGCCGGCGCTGCTGCGGCCGGGGGATCTGCTGGTCTTGAACGACACTCGGGTGGTGCCGGCCCGGATCGTGGCCCGGAAGCCGACCGGCGGCCGGGTGGAGGGCCTGTGGCTGGGCGAACGGCCGGACGGACGCGGGCTGTTCCTGCTCTCCGGCAGTCGCCTGCGCCCGGGGACGGAACTCCACACGGCCAACGGTGGGTACCGGCTGCGCCTGACCGAGCGGGTCGCCCCCGGGCGCTGGCTTCTGGAAGACGAATCCGGTCGCGGCTGGTTACGCCTTCTCGCCGAGGCCGGCGCCACGCCGCTGCCGCCCTACATCCGCAGCCGGCGCGAGCGGGCCGGCGAGCCGGACGACTCGCCCGAGGACCGCGCCCGCTACCAGACCGTCTTCGCCGCCCGCGACGGCGCCGTGGCGGCGCCCACCGCCGGCCTGCACTTCGATCAGGAGCTGCTCGTCGGCCTGCGTGCCGCCGGGGTTGCGACCGCCACCCTCACCCTGCACGTCGGCGAGGGCACCTTCCTGCCGGTGACCACGGAACGCCTGGAGGACCATCCGATGCACGCTGAGCGCTATGAGGTCCCGGCGGCGGCGAGAGAGTCCATCGAACGCACCCGGGCCGCGGGCGGTCGGATCGTCGCCGCCGGCACCACGGTCTGCCGGGCCCTCGAGAGCTTCGCCCGCGACGGCCGCGCCGCCGGCGCGACCGAACTCTTCCTCCGCCCGGGCAGCCGCTTCCTCCTGACCGACGCGCTGCTGACCAACTTCCACACCCCGCGCAGCACTCTGCTGGCGCTGGTCGCCGCCTTCGCCGAGCAGCGCGGCGCCCCGGACGGCCTGGCCCTGGTCAAGCGGGCCTACGCCGCCGCGGTGGCGCGGAGGTACCGCTTCTACTCCTACGGCGACGCGTCGTTCTGGTGCTGAGGAGCATCCGCAACCTTCGATCCTGGCAGCCCCCTTTCCCGGCTTGTCCGAGGAGCACGAGCAGCCGGGACGACTCCCGGCCCCTGACGGTGGTGCCTTGACGGCCTACTCGCCCTTCGCCAGCGCCGCCTCGATCCGGCGCAGGCGGAGGTCGAGCTGATCCAGCCGGGCTTGAATGCCCTGGAGGAGCTGGGCGGTCTCGCGCTGCCCGTCGACGCCGGCCTTGGCCTGCTCGGCCAGGCGGTGGTCGATCGAGGCCAGCAGGTGGATCATCTCCTTGCGCTGGGCGCTCGGATTGCGGTGGTCCACCGCCGGCTGCTGCGGATCCTGGCCCCCGATCGGGCCGGCGCCGAAGCCGGCGGCGAAGGCGGCGGCGCCCAGCAGCAGCAGGACGGCGGCGCTTCCGGTGCGGTTGCTCGCCATGGCGTTCTCCCTGGATTCAACGGCCGCCCGAGCCTCAAGCTTGAGCCAATTCGGCCGCACGGCCGGCCTCGGCCACGGCGTCCAGCACCTCGTCCAGGTCGGCGGGGCGGAGTTCCGGGTGGGTCAAGACCAGGCGCAGAGCGACCCGGCCGTCCAGGCGGCTGTAGTTGAGCATGATCCGGCCGGATCGCTTCAGGCGCTCGCGCAGGGCGACGTTCAGGGCGTCCACCGCCTCGGGCGGGGCGTCCGCCGCCGGCAGCCAGCGGAATAGCAGGTTGCAGCCCATCGGCTCCCGCACCAGTTCGAAGTCCGGCCGCGCCGACACCCGCTCCCGGGCCGCCGCGACCAGCGCGAAGGCGTGGTCGACCCGGGCCCGGAAGCCGTCGTCGCCGATCGCCTGCCAGGCCAGCCAGAGCTTGAGGGCGTCGACCCGGCGACCGCATTGCAGGGTCATGTCGCCGCGGTCGCGGCCGGCCTCCTCGGTGTCGTGGAAGAGGTAGTCGGCGCTGGTGGCGAAGGTCTCCTCGAGATCGCCGCGCCGGCGCATGAGCAGCGCCGAGCAATGCAGCGGCACCGCCATCGCCTTGTGCGGGTTCCAGGCGACCGAGTCGGCCTGGTCGATCCCGGCGAGTAGGTGACGGTGGCGGGGTGAGAAGAGGGCGCTGCCGCCGTAGGCGGCGTCGACGTGCAGCCAGGCGCCGTGTTCGCGGCAGAGCGGCGCGATCGCCGCCACCGGATCGTAGGCCCCGGCCATGGTCGTGCCGGCGGTGGCGCAGACGAAGAAGGGCTTACGGCCGGCGGCGGCGGCCGAGGCCAACGCCCGCGCCAGCTCCTCCGGCCGCATCGCGCCGCGATCGTCACAGGGGACCGGGATCACCGCTTCGAGACCGAGGCCGAGAATCGAGGCCGCGCGCGGAATCGAGTAGTGCGCCTCGGCGCTGGCCAGGACCGCCGGCCGTTCGCCGGCCGGCAGACCGGCGATCCGCGACCGCGGCCAGGTGCGGGTGCGAGCGGCCAGCATCGCCATCAGATTCGAGGTGCTGCCGCCGGGGCCGAGCACACCCTCGCCGTGCTCGAAACCGACCAGGGCGCAAAGGCGCTCGGACAGCTTCTCCTCGATCAGAGTGAAGACCGGGGCCGCCTCGTAGGTGTACATCGAGGTGTTGGCGACCGCGGCCAGCCACTCGCCGAGGATCGCGGCCGGTTCGATCCGGTTGAAGAGCTGGTTGAAGAAGAAGGGGTGGCCGGTGCGGACCGAGCGGGCCAGGAAGCGGCGGGCGTCGGCGATCACCTCCTCGAGCGGCCGACCGCGATCGGGCAACTCGAGGGCCAGCTCGCGCTCGAGATCGGCCGGATCGCGCCAGTCGACCACCGGCCGGGAACGGTCGGCGCTGGCCTCGAGGTGCTCGGCGGCGAGGCGGGCGGCCTGCTCGAGCAGGGCGTCGATCTCGGAGGCGACGGAGGCCATGGAAGCCGGATAGCTTAGCGCGGTCGGTCCGGCCCGGTCGGGGTGCGGCCTCGGGAGGCCTGGGAAGGGTCGGCTCCGTCTCTCCGCTCGATCGTCCCGTGCTCCTCCCTTGCCTGGTTCTGGCGGCGGCACGGCCGGCGACCTCGCCATCGACGGCCTGCCCGAACCGTTCCTCTTCCACGCCGGCGGCCGGCAGTCGGCCGGCTGCTGTCTGGGTCTTTGGCCCGGTTCTTGCAAGAGCCGACGGCGCCCCCCGCCGCAGCCGCCCGCCGCCGATGTTCCTTCCGTCCGGGCCGATCTGGACCATGGCGGTGGACCGGCGCGGTCCCGGCGCCGCCGGTTTTCGGGATCGAACCGGATCGCGACCGCCGTTCCCCGGCACGGGCCGCGGCCGGATCGGCGCCTTGCCGGGGGAGTGGTCAGGGTTTAGACAAACGGAACGATTCCTTCCCGCCTTGACTCCGACTCAACTTCCGCCCGCCCTTCGCAAGGCCGGCTTCCGGCGCCAGCGGACGCTGGACGTCCGGCCGATCGTGGCCCGCGGCGAGGATCCGTTCACCCTGATCATGGCCGCGGTCGACTCGCTGGCCGCCGATGAGGTCCTCCATCTCGCGGTCGGCTTCGACCCGCTGCCGCTCTATTCGGTCCTCGGCGGCCGCGGCTTCCAGAACCTGACCGAGCGGCGGGGCTCGCAGTACCACGTCTGGTTCTACCGGGCGGTCCGCGAGATGTCCTCGGCCGCCGGCGCTTGAACCGGCCGCCGCGGAACCGGCCGGGCGCACCGGCTCAGGCTCGGAGCGGTCGCTGTCCGCGGGCGGCGCGGCGGTCATTGAGCGCCGCCAGCGCCGCCGGCGCCTGGGCCAGGAACCGGACCAACTGACTGCGCGAGATCCGCAGCGCCGCCGCCGCCGCCGCCAGGTCGTCGTCATAGAGGTGGAGTACGTCCAGGGCCTCGGCCAGCAGGGCCGGGAAGTCCTCGTGCTCCGGGTTGACCCGCAGCCGGCCGTTGCGGACGCGGCCGAGCCAGAGATCGCTCGGGCGGTGGCTACCGGGCGGCACGCAATCCTCGTCCCGCAGCGGACTCCGCACCTGCAGGGCGAGGTTCAGGCGCAGGCGGAACAGTGCCATCCGCCGGTTCTGCTCCTGGCTGCGCCGTTCGCCGGCGAAGGCGCGGATCCCGGTCGGCAGATGGGTGAGGCGGACCTCGGTCTCGACCCGGTTGCGGTGCTGGCCGCCCGGACCGGAGCCGCGGGTCCGCTCCTCGCGCAGCTCCTTGCGCAGCTCGGCCGGCGGCAGCGCGGCGGGGTGGGGCGGCCGGTCCCGGGTCATCGCCGGACATGATGCCAGGCGCGGCCTCGGATCCGCTGGATCGGCTATGCTCCGATCATGGAGGAAAGGATCTGGCACCGCTTCTACGATCCGGGCGTCCCGCCAAGCCTCGAATACGAGGATCTGACCATCCGCGATCTCCTCGCCCGCTCGGCCAGGCGCTACGCCGAGCGGCCGGCGGTGATCTTCCTCAACTGCCGGCTGAGCTACGCCCAGCTCGAGGATCAGGTTCGGCGCTGCGCGGCCGCTCTCGCCGCGCTCGGGGTCGGCAAGGGCAGCCGGGTGGCTGTGCACGCGCCGAACGTGCCGCAGACGGTCATCGCCTTCTTCGCCATCCAGTACCTCGGTGCCCACGCGGTGATGACCAACCCGCTCTACGCCGAGCCGGAGATCGAGCACCAGTGGAACGACGCCGGGGTCGAGGTGGCGATCACCATGGACTTCCTCTGGGACCGGCTGCTGCGCGGCATGCGCGCCAAACTGCCGGTCAAGCACTACGTGATCGCCTCGATCCCGGAGTACCTGCGCTTCCCGCTGCGTCAGCTCGCGCCGCTCAAGCTGAAGAAGATGGATCCACCCGCCTGGGCCAAGGTGCGGGCCGAGCCCGGCCTGCACTTCTTCCGGCCGCTGGTGTCCGGCAGCGAGCCCCGCGTCCCCGAGGTGGCGATCGACATGGACGACGTGGCCCTGCTCCAGTACACCGGCGGTACCACCGGCGTCAGCAAGGGGGCGATGCTGACGCAGCGCAATATCTCCTGCAACGTCCAGCAGATCACCGCCTGGTTCACCGGCCTCGAACCGGGGCGGGAGGTGTTGCTGGCCTCGCTGCCGGCCTTCCACATCTTCGGCCTCACGGTGTGCACCACCTGGCCGGTCGCCAACGGCGCGGCGATGGTCCTGATGGCGAACCCGCGCGACATCCCGCTGATGGTCAAGAACATCAGCAAGCACCGGGTGACGCTGCTGCCCTCGGTGCCGGCGCTGTTCAACGCCGTCAATCAGTATCCGGGCATCGACAAGATCGACATCAGCTCGGTCAAGTATTGCTTCTCGGGCTCGGCGCCGCTGCCGGAGGACGTCCAGACCCGCTTCGAGGCCCTGACCGGCTCGAAGATCGTCGAAGGCTTCGGACTGACCGAGACCTCGCCGGTGGTGACCGTCAACCCGCTCGACGGTCGGCGCAAGATCGGCCACATCGGCATCCCGATTCCGGACACCGACGTCAAGGTAGTGGATCCCGAGGACGGCCTCGAGGAGATGCCGACCGGCCAGGAAGGCGAACTGATCGTCAAAGGACCGCAGGTCATGAAGGGCTACTGGAACATGCCGGACGAAACGGCGCACATGATCCGCAACGGCTGGCTCTACACCGGCGACCTGGCGGTGATGGACGAGGATGGCTACCTCCGAATCGTCGGCCGCAAGAAGGACATGATTCTGGCCGGCGGCTACAACATCTTCCCGGACGAGATCGACCGGGTGCTGATGAGCCACCCGGACGTGGTCGAGGCCTGTACGATCGGGGTGCCGGACGAAAAGCGGGGCGAGACGGTCAAGTCCTTCATCCAGCTCCGGCCCGGCGCCGTCGTCACCGAGGCAGAGCTGACCGAATACTGCCGGGAGCGCCTGGCCCGCTACAAGGTGCCGAAACTCTGGGAGTTCCGGGAAGAACTGCCGAAGAGTTCGATGATGAAGCTCCTGCGCCGGGTGCTGCGGGACGAGGAGATCCGCAAGCGTGGCGACGCCGGCGCCTGAACCGCCGCGGCCGGACCTCCGCGGCCGGGTTGCGCTGGTCACCGGCGCCAGCCGCGGCATCGGCAAGGTGATCGCCCGTGCGCTGGCCGCCTGCGGCGCCGCGGTGGCGGTGGCGGCCAAGTCCGAACGCCCGCGGGAGCGGCTGCCGGGTTCGATTCACCAGACCGCGGCCGAGATCGAGGCCGCCGGCGGCCGCGCCCTGGCCGTGCGCTGCGACGTTCGCAGGGCCGAGGAGGTCGCGGCGATGGTGGCCCGGACAGTGGACCACTTCGGTGGACTCGACTTGCTCGTGAACAACGCCGGGGCCTTGTGGTGGCGCCCGGTGGCCGAGACCCCGCCGAAGCGCTTCGATCTGGTGATGGGGGTGAACGTCCGCGCCACCCACCTGGCGGCCCACTTCGCCATTCCGCACCTGGGCGCCGGCGGCCGCGGCGGCTGGATCGTCAACCTGTCGCCGCCGCTCGACCTCGATCTCCTGCCGGGCAAGACCGGCTACGCGATCTCGAAGCTCGGGATGACGCTGCTCGCCCTCGGTCTGGCCGCGGAACTGCGCGAGCGTGACGTCGCCGCCTTCGCACTCTGGCCGGCCACGGTGGTCGAGTCCCAGGCCGCGATCAATCACCAGCTCGGCACCCCGGACCAGTGGCGCAAGGCCGAAGTCGTTTCCGACGCCCTGCTGGCGCTGCTCGCCCGGCCCCGCGCGGAGGTCACCGGCCGGGCCTGGATCGACGAGGATGCCCTGGCCGCGGCCGGGATCACCGATCTCAGCGGCTACAGCCTGGTGCCGGGCGGGGAGCCGCTGCGGATCCGGCCGGAGGACTGGCCAGGCAGTCCTTGACCGGAGGCAAAGGGGGGGGTAGGTTGAAGACCGAATCCAATCTCTCCTGCCAAGGAGTAGCTCATGTACACGCCTCTCCTGCGAATCCTCCTCTTGGCCCTCCTCGCCGCCCAGGGCATCCCGCCGGAACATCTGTGCGATCCGAGTCAAGGTCCGCCCAAGGGAACTCCCGGTCTCTGCGGAGCAGACGCCGACCTCCTGGCTGCGGTTCCTGGCAACTGCGCGGCCGGAGTTCCCTGCACCCTCTACTACCAAGCGTGGGTCAGGCTCTGCAACACCACCGTGGCGACGGCCAGCTTCCTCGGCGAGACGATCGACGTCTCCCATTCCAGCGCCAAGGCGACCTTCCAGCCCCACTACGCCACTCCCGCCTGCGAGAAGGCCGATCGGCCGGCGATCCGGTTCTTCGATGCCGACGGCGATCTGCTGGGCAAGATCTACCTGGATTTCGACTGCAGCGCCTGTGCTTCGCCCGGGCAGGAATGAAGGGCGGCGAGAGGATCCTGCCGCTACTCGGCCTGGTCCTGGCCAGCGCCCTTCTGGTTTGGGTCCTGTTGCCGGAAGGGGGAGCGGGGGCCCGGGACTCCGACGCCTCTCTCCTCCAGGACCGACCGCCCCTGCCGGCAGAGCCTGCTTCGCCCCAGGACGGGGAAGGCCAGCGCCAGGCCTCTCGACCTCCTGCTCCGGTCGATCGGAGTCCAGGTGAATCCACTCGGGAGGAACGGGTCCTGCTGGCCAGGGAAGGGGTTCCCAGGGAGCTCGAGGAGATCAGGGCGCGGTACACCGCCGCACCTTGGATCCCTGGTTACCTCGACCAGGCCTTCGCGGGACCGGCAAGGCAGGTCGGGGAATACGGCCCGTTGCAACCGGAAGACTTCCCCGGTCTGAGTGATCCCCTGGAGATGTGGGGCATGGCCACCACCATCGCTCTGCTCGCCCGCAACACCGACCAGTGGGACGTCGAGACAGGGGCTCCAGCAGATTCGGCCATGCCCCAGGTGCTGGAGGGGATCCTCCAGTCCGAGGGCCGTTCCCCCGGAATGCGCATCGTCCTGCCCCTCGAGGCAACCGTCCGCCGATTCCTGGGGCCCGGGCAGGAGCCGACCACCGAAGTCCGGCAGCAACTCCGGGAAATCTGGGTCCACCGTCTCCGGGACCACGCCATGCTGACCTGGGAGATCCACAGCCTCCACGACGCAGCCGTTGCCGCGGCGGAGCGGGCAGGGCTGCAGGAGTCACCCTTGCCGGCTGAGCTGCTCGACCGGATCTGCCCGGACCTGGCCCAGGCCAGGGCGCGGATGGAAGCCCTCGAGGCGGCCTTCTTGGCCGATGTCCACACCGTTCTCAGTGTGTTCCATTGACCGAATCCGGTCCGGAAGGCAGGCCCCAGCCCACTGGCAAGCACTCATCTCGGCAGGGTCCATCCATCTTGGCCGGATTCCCGCCGTTCCACCAGTCCGGCCGCCAGGAACCTGGCCCGGACTTCCGCGATGTGCTGGGCCAGGGTCTCCTCCCGCCACTCCTCGGTCGGGATCGGCGGCAGGTAGCGGAGCCGAAGAGGGCCGGGACGGACCAGCCAGGTTCCCGGCCGCATCCGCTCGGCGTTGTCGAGCATCACCGCGACCTGGACCGGTACCCGGGTGGCCAGAGCGAGGTGGAAGGGGCCCTTCTTGAAGGGCAGCAGGCGGCCGTCGCGCGAGCGGGTGCCCTCCGGCGCGATCAGGACGGTCTGGCCGCGGTCCCGGATGCGGGCCGCGGCCTCGGCCAGGCTGGCCATCCCGGCCGCGCGATCGGAACGGTCGATCGGGATCATCTCCAGAACCCGCATCGCCCGGCCGATCACCGGGATCCGGTGGAACTCCTTCTTGTAGACCACGGTGCCCCGGTCGGGCCAGATCGCCGTGAAGACGAGCAGGTCGAGCAGGTTGACGTGGTTCACCATCAGGATCCGAGCGCCGCCCTCAGGGAGAGTTTCACCTTGGATCTCTAGACGGAGGCCGAGAATCTTCATCAACCACCTTCCCCAGGCCCGGATCACCCGCTCCTTGCGGGGTTCGAAGGTGCGCGGCAGCAGGAGAGCCCAGGCCAGGGCGCAGCTCGCGTAGGCGAAGGCGAAGACCAGCGCGGCCGGCAGCGCGAGCAGGGAGCGGATCAAGGCGAGGAGGCAGGCGAAGCGGGCGGCAAGCCGGATTCTGGAACCCGAAGCGTTCCGGTCCGTCCCAGGATCCGGCGGAAGAGGCGTTCCGGGCCGGCCTGTCCGGCCTAGAATACGATTGCCCTCCGGCTTGTTCCCTCGCCTGACACCATGACCCGACATCCCCATCTCCTGCCGGTCCTCCTCCTTCTGGCTGCCCCAGCCTCCGCCCAGCTCGTGGGCGGGGTCTGGAGCGAAACCGGGCTCAGCCAGGGCCTGGCCGCCGGTGAGCACCACGGCATCGCCCTGGCAGGCGGCGGCGACTACGACGGCGACGGCGTCGGCGACTGGCTCGTCGGATCCTTCAAAGCCATGAACGGCAACCGGCCCGAGGCCGGGCGGGTCGAGGTGATCTCGGGGGCCGACGGCTCGGTCCTGGCCTCGATCGCCGGCCTCAAGTACGACCGCCTCGGCGGCTCGGTGGACTGGATCGGCGACATCGACGGGGACGGCCGGGACGATTTCCTCGCCGGCGCCGTTCTCGGCGCCAACCTCACCTCCGGCACGACCCTCACCGGCCGGGCCTACGTCTGGTCGAGTGCCGCCAACGGCCCCCTGCGCGTGCACGAAGGCACCACCCAGGGCGAGCACTTCGGCAGCGACGTCGCCGGCGGCATGGACCTGGACGGCGACGGTGTCAACGACTACGTGGTCGGCTCCCGCTTCTTCGTCGTCAACGGCCTGCCGGTCGGGGCGGTCTTCGCCTACAGCGGGGCGAGCGGCGCCCAGCTCTGGCGGATCGACGGCCCCAGCGCCTGGAGCCACTTCGGCGCCGCGGTGGATCTGGCCGGCGACGTCGACGGCGACGGCACCCCGGACGTTTTGGTCGGCTCGGCCGTGGCCAATGCCAACGCCGGCTTCGCCGCCGTTTACAGCGGCGCCACCGGCGCCCAGATCCTGCAGGTGGTGGGCCTCGGCGGCGAGAACCTCGGCGCCGACGTGGCCGGGATCGGCGATGTCGACGGCGACGGCTACGCCGATCTGCTGGTCGGCGCCCCCTCGGCCAACAACGGCGTCGGGGCCGCCTACATCTTCTCCGGCTTCAGCGGCACCATCCTCCAGCAGTTCGACGGCGCCCCGGGCGGGCAGCTCGGCTACGGCCTGTCCCTAGCCGGCGATGTCGACGGCGACGGCCAGGTCGAGGTGATCGTCGGCGCGCCCAACGCCACCCCGACCGACACCGGCTACGCCCGGATCTACACCGCCGCCACCGGCGCCCTGGTCAAGGAGCTGACCGGCAACGCCCCGAACGATTTCTTCGGCCGGAGCAGCGCCGGCATCGGCGACACCGACGGCGACGGCTGCGACGAGTTCGTGATCGGTGCCCACCGGGCCAGCAACGCCGCCGGAGACGCTTTCGCGGGCGAGGTCCGCCGCTTCGACTTCAACCCAATCCTCTTCACCGACGTGGTTGAAATGGGCGCCGCGGCCGGCGGCCAGGTCGACTGCCAGTTCGACTTCCCGGACAGCGAGGCCGGCAAGCTCTACGCGGTCGTCGTCTCCTACAGCGGCACCGGCCCGACCAACTACGCCGGCATCGACCTGCCGCTCGGGCGGGACACGATGTTCGACCGCACCGTGAACGGCGACTGGCCGCGGATCTTCACCGCTCCGCACGGGGTGCTGGATCCGAACGGCGACGGCTCGACCCTCTACATCGGCGACGCCCTCTGGCTGACGCCCCGGATCGGCGAGACCTTCCACGGCTGCGTGGTCAGCTACGACAACGCCGGCCCGCGGCTGGTCTCCGTCGCCCGGCCGCTGACCATCCTGCCCTGAGCCGGCGGCCCGGCCGGCACCGGGACGGAAGGGGATTTCCCGCCCTTCCGCTGGGGTTTCCGGGTAGGCTTGGGGTGGTCCGCGGGCGGCCGGGAATTGCCGGAACCGCCCTCGGCGTCGCCGCGTCCCTTTTCTGGCGGGTGTGAACCGCCCGTTACGGAAGGGCTGGTTCTCGCCGTTCCGTCATCCCCATCCCAAAGGCTCCCACTGGCTTCCCAAGCATGATCCTCACCCTTCCGACCCTCCTGCTCTCGACGGCCGCCTTCCTCGGCGGCGGCGGCGAGCCGGCCCAGAAATCCCTCGAACGCGAACTCTACGCCTGGTCCGTCCAGTCCCTCGAAGTTCCGGCCCGGGCCGGCGAGCCCTTCCAGGTCCGTGTCGTCCTCGACCAGT
>RFGR01000108.1 GCA_003696625.1 Planctomycetota bacterium | reverse complement strand
TCCTGGCCGGTCGGCCGGAGGCGGTCTTCCCCGGCTATCGCTGGCTGGACCTCTGGCGCAACGAGTTCCGCGGCCTGCGCGCCCGCCGCGATCCGGCCTGTCCGGCCTGCGGCCGCCGCGACTTCCCCTGGCTCGAGGGGCGACGCGGGGTCGGCGCCGCCGAGGCGGTCTGCGGCGGCGGCGCGGTCCGGGTGCCGGCCGGCGAGCGGGCGCCGGATCTGCCGGCCCTGGCCGAGCGGCTGGCGGGCACGGTCGCCGACCTCGAACTCCGCTCCCGGTTGCTGCGCTATCGGGCCGGCGGGCTGGAGGTTCTCCTCTTCGCCGACGGCCACGCCCTGGTCCGCGGCACCGAGGATCCCGCCCGGGCGCGGAGCATCCTGGCCCGGACCGCCGGCGCCTGAGCGATGACCGCCGCCCCGCCGCCCCTGAACTGGAACCGGGCCGCCACCTGCGGCGAACCGGCTCCCGGGGTGGCCGAGGCGATGCTCGAAGGCCTCGTCGCCGGCACGCCCGGCCGGGGCGGCGACGGCGACCGCGCCGCCGAGCGTCTGCGGCGTGCGCGCGGCCGCCTCGCCCGACTCCTCGGCTTCGCCCATCCCGAGCGGGTCGTCTTCGGTCCCGGCGCCACCTTCGCCCTGAACCAGGCCCTGCACGGCTGCGTCCGACCCGGGCAACGGATCCTGACCACCCGCCTCGAGCACAACGCGGTCCTGCGGCCGCTCGAAGTCCTGCGCGCCGCCGGCTGCCAAGTCCGACAGGTCCCGTTCGCCGAGGACGGCCGGATCGATCCCTCGGCCTGGGAGGAGGCCTGCGGCGCCTTCCAGCCGCATTGGGCGGTGATCGGCCTGGCCAGCAACGTCCTCGGCACGATTCAGCCCCTGCCCGAGCTGGCCGCCGCCGCCCGCCGGGCCGGCGCCCGGGTCGTCGCCGACCTGGCCCAAGGCGCCGGCCAGATCGAGGTCCGCTGCGACGACTGGGGCCTGGACCTGGCCGCCGTGGCCGGGCACAAAAGCCTGCGCGGCCCACGCGGGGTCGGCGCGCTGCTCGTGGCGCCAAAGCTCCAGCCCCGACCGCTGATCCAGGGCGGGACCGGCGTGCTCGGCCACCGGCGCGAGATGCCGCCCGAGCTGCCGATCGCGCTCGAGGCCGGTACCCCGAACCTGCCTGGCATCTTCGGCCTCGAGCGCGCCCTGGCCTGGCTCGAGGAGCATCCTCCCGCTCTCGGGCCGGTGCGGCGGCGGCTGGCCGCGCTCGAGGAGGATCTCCGGGCCGACCCGAGGTGGGAGGTGCTGCCCCGGCGGCCCGTCCCCTGGGACCGGCGGCTGCCGGTGCTTTCCCTGCTCGGCCGCGGCTTCCCGGTCCAGGAGGCGGCCGCCTATCTGGCGCAGCTCGGCATCCACGTCCGAGCCGGTCTCCAGTGTGCCCCGGACGTCTGCGCGGACCTCGGGGCGCGGCGAGGCGTCCTCCGGCTCAGCCCGCCGATCGAGGCCGGCGAAGAGGAGTTCACCCGGGTCCGGGCGGCCTTGGCCGAGACCGCCGAGGTCCTGGGATGAGGCGGCCCGGCCTCGGTGCGGTGGTGCTGGCGGCCGGCGCCGGCCGCCGCCTCGGTCGGCCCAAGGCCGCCCTCCATCTTCGCGGCCGCTGGATGCTGCCGCGGATCGTCGCCGCCCTCCGCCGCGGCGGCGCGGTCGAGGTCGTACTCGTCCTGTCCGCGGCGGCCCGGGAGGCGATCGCCGGCCTCGGCCCAACCGGGGCCGACCGGGAGGTGCTGAATCCGACCCCGGAGTCAGGCCGCACCGGCTCGCTCCTGCTCGGCCTGGCCGAACTGCCCGAGGAGCTTCCCGGTCTGCTCGTCCACCCCTGCGACGTGCCCCTGCTGACCGCCGCGGCGGTGGCGGAAGTGGTCCGGGCCTGGAACCGCTGTCCGGACCGTGCGCAGCGGCTGGCCCGACCGGTCACCCCCGGCGGCCGCGGCGGCCATCCGCTCTTGGTCGGCGCCGCCGGGCTGCCTAGACTGCGTTCCTTCCCGCCGGACCGGCCGCTGCGCGCCCTGCTCGACGAAGACCGCCGTCGGGTCCTCGACGTGCCGCTGGCCGGGGATCCCGGCCCCTTCCTCGACGTCGACACGCCCGAGCAGCTGGCGCTGCTGGAGGATCTTCTTGCACGCCCTCCCGGAATCGAAGCCGATCCGCAACGTCCTGGTCGCGACTGACTTCTCGCCCCAGGCCGAGGCCGCGGGACGAGCCGCCGCCGATCTGGCCGGGCGACTCGGAGCCCGCATCCACCTCGTCCACGCGCTGCCGGTCTGGGATCCCCACCTCGACTTCCTGGCCGAAGGCGCCGCCGAGGCTCTGCGCGCCGGCGCCGAGGACCGGCTGGAGAGGGAGGCCACCGCCCTCGGCGTCGAAGGCGAACGGCTCGTCCGGCCCGGCCACCCGATCGACGTGGTCCTGGAGTCCGCCCACCGCCTCGACGCCGACCTGCTCGTGGTCGGCACCTCCGGCCGCAGCGGCCTCGCCCACTTCGCGCTCGGCTCGGTCGCCGAGCGGATCGCCCAGTCCGCCCCGCGGGACGTCCTGCTGGTCCGCGAGCCCCCGGCCGAAGGCTTCCGGCACCCCCTCTTGGCTCTCGCGCCGGGGCCTTCCGGTCTCGCCGCCGCCGCCCGGGCGGCGGCCGTGGTGCCGACCCTGGACGGCGCCTCCTTGGTCGCCGTCTCGGCCTACGACCTGCCGCTCGGCTTCTCCGAAGCCCCCTCGGGCGAGGAGGAGGCCGCCGAGCGCATGCGGGAGCGGATCGCGGCCGAGACCGAGCCGGTCCGCGAAGCCCTGGCCGCCGCGATCCCGGGCTTCGAGGCCCGGTTCGAGCGGGGCCGGCCGTGCGCGGTCGTCCAGGCGGCCGCCGAGCGCGCCGACGCCGACCTCGTCCTCCTCGGCACCCGCGCCCGTTCCCGCTGGAGTGCGCTGCTGCTGGGCCGGACCGCCCGCAGTCTGGTCCATCGGCTGCCCTGTTCGGTCTGGCTGGTCCGGGACCTGTCCGAACGCCATCCGATCCTGGACGCCATCGCCCGCGACCTCGGCCTGGAGTGAGCCGCATCCTCGCCGCCTGGGTGGCCCTGGCGCTGGTCGCCGGCCCGCCGCCGGCCGGCGGGGAGGCGGCGATCCGCGCCCGCGCCGCCGCCCTCCACCGGCTGGGCGCCGAGGCCGACCCCGACCCGATTTGGGCGGAGGCCGCCGGCGACGAAGGGCGCGACGTCCTGCTCCGGGCCGCCGCCCGCGCCTGGGCCGGGCGTCCGGGCCTCGCCGCCCTGGCCCGCCACGGACTCGAAGCCGGCCTCGAGGCGGCGGCCGGGGTCGCCGCCGCCGCGGCGCCCGCCGACTCCGAGCTGGACGCGGCGCTGGCCGGCCGACTGGCTTCGGCGCCGATCCCTCCCCCCGAGCTGCTGACCGCCTGCTGGCGTCGCGGCGTGGTGCCGGCCGAGGGGGCCGCGGCCGACCTCCGCGGGGCCTGGATCGAAGCCGCGAACCGTGCGCTCGCCCGGGGGATGCTCCCGACCCGGCATCTGGCGGCCGCTCTCGCCGGCCTCGACGATCCGACCCGCCTCCTGCTGGCCCTGGCCGGGCGCTCCCTGCCCGCCGCCGAGGCGGCCGGGCTCCGCGCCAAGGCCGGCACCCTGCCCGATCCGGACACCGACCTGCTGCTGCGGCTCGTCCTGCTCGATCAGGGCGCCGACCCCGCCCCCGGCGAGGCCCTCGATCGGATCTGGGGGCGGATCGCCGGCCTCGACCGGCCCGAAGCGGAACTCGGACCGGTGCCCCGGGCTCTCCTGGACGGCCTGCGCCGGCACGCCCTCGAGCTTCCGGCCTCGGTGCCCGGCCCCGTGCCGCCTCCGGCCGGCGTCGCCCGGGACTTCTTGCTCCGAGACGCTCCGATCGGGAAGGTCCGGTCCTTCCTCGCCGCCGTCGCACGGGATCCCGGCCGGCCGCCGGCCGAGCGGCGGCTGGCGGTCCTCCGCCTCGCCCGCGGCCTCGTCGGCGAGGCCCTGCCGATCCTGCGCCCGCTGCTCGACTCTCCCCAGCCCGACGAGGTCCTCGAGGCGGTGCTCTCCGCTCTGGAGCCGGTCGCCGGCCCGGAACTCGCGGCGGCCCTGGCGGAGCGATCCGGGGGACTCCCGACCGGCCGGTCCCTCCGTCCCGCCCTGACCCTCCTCCTCCGCCACGGGCCGCCCGAGCGGCGCCGGCACCTCCTGCCCCGGGTCCTCGACCTGCCCGTACCGGCCCGCTTCCGGACCGCCCTGGCCGCCTGGGAAGCCGGGGCCGATCCCGGGATCCTGGCGGTCTACCAGGCTTGGACCCGGACCCCGGACCGGGACGTCCAGAAGCTGGCGGTGCAGCTCCTGGCCAAGGCCCTGAGCGAGGAGGAAGCCGCCGCCTTCTATCGCCGACGCCTGAAGGAGGAGCGGAATCCGGCGGTGCGGGAGCAGCTCGTCGCCTCGATCCGCTGGCTGCGGACCGACGCGGCCCTGGCGGTCTTCCTGGAGTGGCTGGACTCTCCGGAGGGTCGGAACCATCCGCAGGCCGCCGACTGGGCCTTCCTGGTCGTGCCGGAGGAGGCCGCCCGGCCGATGTTCCGGCGCTGGTGGCAGGAGCGCGACCGACTGCCGGCCGGCCTGGTCGACGCCGCCGCCTCCGCCCTGGCTCCGACCGATCCTGAGGCCCGCGCCTTCCTCTGGAGCCGCTTGCCGGCGCTGTCCGTTCCGGCTCAGGTCGCGCTGATCGACCGCCTCCGGCAGGGCGCCGGCGCCGACGACCTCCGCCGCTGGCGCGACGGCTTCCTGGACCCGACCCTGCCCGCGCCGGTCCGCCGGGCCCACGTCCTCGCCCTGGCCCGGGAGAGCGCCCTCGGCCGCCCGACGATGGAGGAATTCCTCGACCTCCTGGTCGGCCGCGCCCGGCTCGGCTCGCTGCCGGAAGGCCCCTGGCCGGACTTCGTCGCGGCGCTGGTGGCCTTCGATCCGCCGGCGAGGCGCGCCGGGGATCTCGCCCTCCTCCGCGAGGCCGAGGCCGCCCTGGCCGACCGCGCCGCGCCGCTCCGCGCCGCCCGCCTGCGCGGACAGGCCCAGAACCCGGACCCGGGCGAGGCGGAGGGCCTGGCGGAGGAGGTCCTGGCCCTGCTCGAAGCCGAGCCGATCGGCGCGCCGATCGCCGATCCCGCCCTCGCCGCCGATCCGAACCGAATCCGGAACCGACGGCCGCTCCTTCACCTCGCGTTGCTTGCGGCGGGTCGCTGCGGCGAACCGGCCGACCGCCGGCTGGCCGAGCTGCTGACCACGGCGCCGGCCGAGCGGGCGGCCGGTTGGCCGGGAGAATCCCTGCGCCTGCTCGCCGCCGGACATCGGCAGGCCCTGCCGTCGGCCGCCGAGGCGGCCGAAGCCTGGCTCCGGGCGCTCGAGCCGGCGGACTCGCCCTACCGGCCGCCGGACTCCCCCGCCCCCCTGCCGCTCCGCTTCCAGGCCGACCGGGAGGCGGTCCTCCGCGAACTCCAGGCGCGGCTGCCGCGGCTCGGTCCGGACGGCGATCGCGAGTTCGAGAGCGGTCTGAAGGCGGCCCGGGAGCGCTGGCCGGAGGACCGCCGGGTCCACGACCTGGCCGGCTGGGCCGCCCTCGCCCGTGGCGACCTCGAAGCCGCCCGCCGAGCCTTCGCGGCCAGCCGGCTCCGGTCCGGACCGCTGCCCGAAACCCAGCGCGAACCCCGCCTCGGGCTGGCCGTGGCCGAGGAACTGGCGGGCCGCGTCGGTGCCGTGGCGGCCTTCCTGGCCGAAGACCCCGGCGCCGGTCCGCTCCTTCCCCACCGGCTGGCGGTCGCCGCCAATCCCGCTTTGGCGCCGCTCCTCGAGTCGGCCGCGACCGCCGGCGAGGAATAGCGGAGGAAGGAGCGGGCCCCCCCGAGAATCGGAGGGGCCCGCCGGGGTCGATCGAGGCGGCTGGGCTCAGCCGACGACCTCGGACAGCGCGTTGCTGAGCTGCCCGGTGGTGTAGTCCAGAGCGTGGAACCAGAGGGTCGAGCCGCTGAGGTGGGGATAGACCTGGTGGTTCCAGGTCGCCGTGCCGCCGGCGTCGGCCTTGTTCCAGCGGGTGTGGATCGGGGCGCTGAGCATGACGTCCCCCCAGGTGGTCGAGGTCGGGCCGCCGCCGGTGGCGCTGACGCCGAAGACGACGAAACCGCCCGGGGTGGCGTTGGTCACGGTCGCGGTGGCGGTGGCGCCGCCGACCAGGTTGGCGATGGACAGGACCGGACCGGCGGGAGCCGGCGGGTGGATATCGATGTCGTCGACGCCGATGCCGTCCAGGTAGCCGTACGGGAAGTTGTCGTCCTGGGCGAACAGGAGGTAGAAGTTGCCGGCCGTGCTGGCGCCGGTGCCGGTTATGTCGCCGACCGAGACGGCCTGCCAGGAACTGGACAGCGAGGTCCACGGGCCGTAGGCCTGGAACCAGTCGAGGCCGTTGTCGGAGAGCCAGACCCCGTCCCAGGGGTCGGTCTCCTCGCCATGGTCGATGGCCTGGAAATCCAGCTCGAGGGCGCCGGCGCCGGTCCCGTCGAGACCGAGGATCAGGCCGTTGCGGACGTCGTGGTAGTTGTTCGAGGCCGGATCGAGGCCCATCTCCAGGCAGTAGAGGCCGGAGCTGGCGGTGATCGCCGGCGCGTGCTGGCCGATGTTGCACCAGGCCTCGGGGTCGGGAGCGCCGAACATCGCGTCGAGCTCGTTCACCGCCATGTGCGGCGGCACGACGCCGGCGTAGCTCTCGAAGTCGTCCAGGTAGCCGCTGGCGGCGACGAAGGCGGCCGGCAGGTTCGGCCAGGCCGGCGGCGGCGGCGGCGGACCGACGTCGTCGACCACGACGTTGTCGAGTTCCCACTCGGAGGCGTAGTC
>RFGR01000107.1 GCA_003696625.1 Planctomycetota bacterium | reverse complement strand
GCATGCCACCTTCGGGCTCGGGGTCCGGGGGCGGTGGGTTCCCCTCCGGGTCCTAGCCTGGCCCCATGCGGCGGTTCCCGATCCTCTCCGCGCTGACGCTGCTCCTGGCCGGTTGTCTGGGCGGAGCCGGCGCCGCCTCCGGAGGGAACCTCGCCGGGGTGGACTGGGACGCCGATCTCGTCGGCGACGCGCTCGACCTGGACGGTGCCGTGGTCGGTCGGACCGAGACCCCGGCCCGGATCTCACTGCGCCCGGTCGGCGAGGGGAACTTCGCGGTGTTTCTGACCGGCCGACTGGACTTCCGACTCTTCGATCCCGTCTTCAATCTGGCGCTCGGAAACTGGTCCTTCGACCTGGCCGCCTTCGACGGGCGCCGAGGCCACGAGTGGAGGAACACCCCTTCGAACCGCTTCGGCGTCTTCACCTTCGAGGGCGCCGCCGACTTCTTCGACCCGGCCCTGGGGACGGCGCGGGTGGACTTTCGGTTCTGGCTGGCGCCGCAGGAGAGCTTCCTGCTCGCGGCGGACACGGCTCTCCTCGACTGGGAGGCGGAGCTGCACGCCGCCGGGAGCGCTCAGCCCTACGTGCCGCCGGCCGAGGCGAGGCTTCGCGGCCGTACGACGCTGGCGGTGCGGGCCGGCTCCTGAGGGGGCCGGCCCGTCCGCCGCTGAGTCTCAGCCGCCGACCTCCTGTTCGAGCTGGTCGAGGGCCTGGTTCAGGTTTTCGGCGTTGATCTCCTGAGCCGCCTCGGCTTCGGCCTCGGCCGGGGTCGGCACCTCGGTCAGCGCCTCGTCCTCGGCCGGGGTCGGCGCCGGCTGGTCCTTGCCGCCGCAGGCGGGAAGGAGCGCGACCGGGAGCAGCAGGGTGGAAAGGAGGAGGAAATCCTTCATCGCCCGCCCTCCTGATTCCGGCCGCCGCCGGTGCCGTCGCCGGCCGGCGGAGCGTCCTGGCCGTCGCCGGCGCCGCGACCGGCCCGCTTCTCCTTCAGGCGCTCCCGCGCCTCTTCGCGCTGGCGCCGGGCGGCCTCGTCGGCCTTCTCTCTGGCCTTACCGCGGGCGGCGTCGGCCCGGGCGCCGCCGCGGCCCTTCAGCTTGCTCTTGTCGAGCTTCTCGATCCTGGCCAGCGCGGCGTCCACCTCTTCGGCGCCGTACTGGTCGCGCAGCTTCTGGAGCCGGCTCGCGTGGCCGGCCTCGTTCTTCTTCTCGAGTTCGGCGATCCGGGCCAGGGCCTTCTCGTCCCCCTTCTCGGTCGCGACCTCGCGCGCCCGCTTGATCCGGGCGACGTTCTTCCGGTAGCGGCCTTCTTCGGCGGCGACTTTGCGCAGCACGGCGACGTCGGCGCCGGGAGGCGCCTTCGGCTTCGGAGCATCGGCCCGGGGAGGGCCGAAGCCGACTCCGCCGGCCTCGGCACGGCCGGCGTCCTGGTCGTGTTCCTTGGCCTCGTCGTGGTCCTTCTCGTGCTCTTCCTGTTCCTCACCGTGTTCCTTCGCGGCCTCCTCGCGGCCGTGTTCTTGGCCGCGTTCGGCCTTCTGGCGGGTCGAGGTCTTCTCGACCTTCTCGACCTTCTGCGGTCGGGCGGCGGCCGGGGCGGCCGACCAGGCTGCGAACAGGCCGGCCAGGACCGCCAGGATGATCCATCGCTTCATCTCGATCTCCGGTGGTGGTGGATGGGAGCCGGGCGGTGGCGGCCCGGCGGGTGCGGGAATCGTAGCAGCCCGTGGAACCGGTTCTGCCCGCCCGGGACGGTGCTTCCGCCTCGGACGAACGACACCCTTTCCAGGGACAAGGACCGGGACCGGGCGGCTGCCGGCGGTTCAGGCCCCGATCCGGTGGCCGTGGTCGAGCGATCCGGCCAAGAAGGCGAAGTCGCCGTCGATTCCGGCCGCCCGCAGGGACAGGCCGCGGGCGGAGAAATCGTCGAAGCTGGCCCGCATCGCCGCCCGCGGCAGGCCGAACAGGACGAGTTGTCCTTCCGGCCGCAGACGGTGGACGAGCGGGCCGAGCAGGTCCGGCCGCGGCGGCGTGCCGCCGCAGCCGAGGAAGGCGTAATCGTTGGCGTGGTCGGTCGGCAGGTCGGCCATCCGGTCGACGACGGCGACCTCGGCGCCGCCGCCGATCCGTTCCATGGCGGCGCTGAAGGCCTCGCGGTCGTCGGGATGAAGGGCGGCGGCGATGCGGGCGAATCCGATCGCCGCAGCGACCAGGCCGGCCAGGGCGGCGGCGGGGCCGGCGGCGGTCAGGCGCAAGCCGCGGCGCTGCTCGGGCGGCAGGCCGGCGACCGGGTGGAGGGCCTGGGCCGCGAGCAGGCCGCCGTCGGCGATCCAGGCCGCCATGCGGTCGGCGGCCGGCGCCAGGTCCACGGCCAGGTCCCGCTTGCCGGGGCGGGGAGCATCCTCGGACCAGCGCAGGAGCAGACTGCCGACCCGGCGGGATCCTTCGTCCATGACCGAGAGGATAGCAGCGGTCAGGCGCCGGCGGCGGGGAGGCCGCGGCAGGCGGAGAAGTCGCCCTCCAGACCGCGGCGGCGGATCTCGGCACCGAGCCGCATGTGGGCGAAGATCCGGTGGAAGCACTCGTCGGTCGGCGCCACCAACACCGCCGGCCGCTCGAACTCCTCGGCGCCGCCGGGCAGCTCGTCGAGGAAGGCGCCGTGCCGCCGCTCGAGGATCCGCCGGTCGAGGATCAGGACCGCGCCCCGGTCGTCCTCGTGGCGAAGAAGGCGGCCGCAACCCTGTCGGAACATCGCCAGCGCCTTGGGCAGATAGATGCGGTTGCGTTGCGGGCCGTAGCCCATCCGGGCGCGCTGGGCGTAGTGGTAGTCGTCGAGAACCCCGAACGGCAGCTTAGTCATCACTACGTATTCGCAGGTTTCGCCGGGGAAGTCGACGCCGTACCAGAAGGTGTCCACGCCGAGCAGGACGCTGTCGACCCTGGACCGGAAGCGCTCCATGATCTCTTCCTTGCTCAGCCCCGGCATGCCCTGCCAGAACAGCGGGATGCCGCGGGCGGCGAAGGCGGACGCGAGGCGTTCGCCGACCCGCTGCAGGACCAGGCGGTTCGTGAACAGGCCCAGGATTCGGCCGCGGGTGCGCTCGGCCAGGTACAGCAGGCAGTCGCCGACGTAGTCGAGCCAGTCTCGGTGGGCCGGGCCGTGGGTGGCGTAGGGTGGCGCGTCCTCCGGCACGCAGATCAGCGCCTGGCCGGGATCGAAGGTGGGCGGGCCGGCGAACTCGCGCACCACCCGGCCGGGCCGGTCGACCGTTTCCTCCTGGACGATGTCGAGGCCGAGGTAGCCTTTCATAGCCTTGAAGCCGCCCTTGATGCGGGCGGTGGCCGAGACGAAGGCGGCCCCGCGCAGCGAGGGGTAGTAGGTCTCGCCGAGCCACTTCTGCGGCAGCAGCCACTTCAGCACCAGCAGCGGCCGGCGCCGGTTCTCGAACTCGGCGTCGTAGTGGAAGTCCTCGCTGAAATCGCCCTCGTCGCCTTCGCCGAGCGCCACGTCGTGCCCGCCCAGCCAAAGGAACAACCCCTCCCGCCAGTGGGCGAGCGGTTCGAGCGGACGGCGCAGGGCCAGGCGCAGCGCCCGGGCGCGGCGGTTCTCGATCGCGCCGAGTTCCTCGATCGTCGTTCGCAGGGCGCTGTCGAGCCGGTCCACGGCCTCCTTCAAGCCGTTCAGGGCGGTGGCCAGGGCGTCGCCGGGGCCGGTCTCGAGGTAGTCGTGGAGCAGGAATGCCCTCTCTTCGGGGGACAACCGCTCGCCCCGTTCGCGCCGGTATTCGCGATAGCGGTTCAGCTCGCGGCAGCAGAGATGGACGGTGGCGTCGAGTTCGTCGGCGCCGGTCCGTGCCGCCGTCGCCGCCTCGACCAGATCGGCGCCGAGATCGCCTTCGGGCAGCCGACGAAGGAGGCGGGCCAGCCGCTGGAGCGGAGCCCGATCGCGGCCGCGGCCGTCGCGCAGTTCGGCGACCAGTTCGGCGACTTCCTCCAGGTCGATGTCGAAGCTGCGGGCCGAGATCGTGACCTCGTGCAGGTGGTCGCATTCGTCGAACACGAGGTGGGAGAAGGCGTCCGGCCGGGCGAGCACATAGGCGTGGTTGGTCACCACGAGGTGGCTGCGCTCGGCCCGGAGGGTGCGGACGCCGGCGGCGCAACGGCGGGCCGGCCGCCCCTCGCAGCAGCGGGGCAGGGATCGGACCTCGTCCACCTTGGCCCGGGCGATGCGGAGCACCCGGGCCGGATGGCCGAGCGGCGGCCCCGGGGCAAGCGGGAAACCGTCCAGGTCGGCGGCGGGATCCTCGCAGAAGTGCAGTGCCAAGCGCAGCCAGGTCGCCCGGGCCGCCGGCGAGCCGCTGCCGGGATCGGGGGCGGCGTCGACGATGGCCCGGCCGCAGATCGAGTTGGCCCGTCCCTTGAGCATGCTGACCCGCGGCAGGCGCTCCTCCGGCAGGCCGGCCCGGCGCAGCAGCTCCAGCGCCCGCGGCACCTCGCGGAAGAAGGCCTGCTCCTGAAGGGTTCGGGTGTAGGTGCTGACCGCCACCCGGACGCCGCGGGCGCTGGACCAGAGCAGCAACGGAGCCAGGTAGGCGAGGGTCTTGCCGGTGCCGGTCGGGGCGTCGGCGATCAGGAGTTCGTGCTCCTCCAGGGCCGAGCGGACGGCGTGGGCCAAGGCGCGCTGGCCGGGCCGCTCGGCGCCGCCGCCGCCGTGGAACAGCCGCGGCAGGTGATCGAAGAAGGCCTCGAGGATGCGATGGTCGGCGTCGTCGAGCGGGGCGGGCTCCTCCTCCTCGCGGGAAGGCAGCGGCTCGGCGTCGGCGAAGAAGGCCTCGTACTCGGCGGCGAAGGCGGGCTGGATCCGATCGAGCAGACGCTCGGCCTCGAGCGGCGCTTCGTCGAGATCGGCCGAGAAGCGGCCGTCCTCCGGCGGGCGCCGGAACAGCCCCGGCTCGACGGCGGCGGCGTAGCGGCTCGGTCGGTCGAGGAGGCGTCGGGCGAGTTCGAGCCACTCCACGCCCTCGGCCTCACGGTCGTCGCAGGCGGCCTGGAGTTCCTCGAAGGCGCGGGCGAACAGCTGGCGGAGGGCGTCCTCGCGTTCGAAGTGGCGCTCGACCAACGCCGCCAACAGCCGGGCGAGGTCCGCCGGCCGAGGTTCCGCCGGCGGCTCGCCGCCCAAGTGGCGGCGCCACAGCCAGGGGAACCCCCGCTCGCCGCGGCGGGGGTGGAGGAGGGTGGCGAAGCCCTCGAGGTCGAGGACGATCGGCGGCTCGGCCTCGGGTAGGTGTCGGCGGAACCGCGCCAGCAGCCCGGCGCGGTCGCCGGCGACCACCAGCGGTCGAGCGGCCAGCCGACCGAGAAGCTCCGGCAGCGCTCGTTCCTGGGCCGGGAGATCCTCTTCCGCTCCCTTTTCGAGGCCGAGCGCGCGCAGCCGGCGCGAGAGCGGCGAGCCGGCCCGGATCCCGGCGAAGGGGCGCATCCAAGTCGCCGGGACGATCTCGACCGCGCCGTCCTCGGCGGGGAATGCGGTCGCCTCGAGCCGAAAGACGCCGTCCCGGTTGGGATCCGGTCCGGTCGTCCAGCAGGCGACGAAGACGGGGTCGAGTGAGGCGTGCACCGTGCGAAGGGCCGGAATCGGAGCCGTAGGCGGCCGATTTGTGGGAATCCGGTCGCGGCCGGATAATAGCCCGTGCGTTCCGCCCCGGAGAGCTTAACGAGTACCTCATGCTTCAGATCACGGACATCCCCGTCGAAGGTTACGAGTGCGTCAAGCGCGCGATCGATACCCAGAGCGGCCTCCATGCCATCATCTCGGTCCACAGCACCGTGCTGGGTCCGGCTCTCGGCGGCATGCGGATGTGGCCCTACGAATCCGAAACGGAGGCTCTGACCGACGTTCTCCGTCTGTCGAAGGGGATGACCTACAAGGCCGCCTGCGCCGGCCTCGAGCTGGGCGGCGGCAAGTCCGTGATCATCGGCGACCCGGCTAAGAAGACCGATTCTCTGTTCGAGTCCATGGGCGAGTTCGTCGAGTCTTTCGGCGGCCGCTACATCACCGCCGAAGACGTGAACACCAAGGTCGAGGACATGGGGGTGGTGCGCCGGCGGACCGAGCACGTCGTCGGCCTCGAGGGCAAGTCGGGGAACCCTTCGCCCTACACCGCCTGGGGCGTCTTCCTCGGCCTCCGGGCGGCGCTGGAGGAGGTCTACGGCAGCGACGATCTGAAGGACAAGGTCGTGGCCCTCGAAGGCGCCGGTTCGGTCGGCAGCCGCTACGCCGAACTCATCGCCGAGCGCGGCGGCCGGATCGTGGTCGCCGACATCAAGGAGGAGTCGGCCCGTCGGGTGGCTGAAGCCACCGGCGGCACCGTCGTCCGCCCGGAGGAGATCCGCTCGATCCCCTGCGACATCTATGCCCCTTGCGCCCTCGGCGGCTCCCTGAATGACGAGACGATTCCGCAGCTCAAAGCCCGGATCGTCTGCGGGGCGGCGAACAACCAGCTCCTCGAGCCGCGTCACGGCATGGCCCTGCGCGAGCGCGGGATCGTCTACGGCCCGGACTACGTGGTCAACGCCGGCGGCCTGATCAACGTCTACAACGAGCTGGTGCCGGGTGGCTACGACGAGCAGCGGGCGATGAAGATGATGGAGAAGATCTACACGAACATGAAGCAGATCTTCGCCATCTCGCGCGAGGAGGGCATCTGCACCTCGGTCGCGGCCGACCGCTTCGCCGAGCGCCGGATCGAGTCGGCGCGGACCCGGGCCGAGGCCTGAGGCTCAGTTCTCCAGGCCGCGCGCGGTCGTCACCTCGATCCCGTCTTCGAGAACGAGGATCGTGTGTTCGGCCTGCGAGATCATTACGGACGGATCCGGATCGACCAGCGGCGGGAAGGCCATCAGACAGCCGATCCGGAGCAGGCGGGCCAGCGTGGCCTCGACCGCAGCCGCCGGCACCGAGGTCGGAAAGCTGCGGCGGGCGAAGGGGAGGCCGTGCATGCCCTCGATCACCCGCCAGGCCGCCGGGTCGATCCCCTTCATCTTGCGCGGTAACCGGGTGAGCATGAACACCTCGGCCCGGCCGCGCTCGCCGACCTGACCGCGCCCGTCGGTGGCGAAGGGTTCGATCGCCACCACCATCCCCGGCCGGAGCACCGCCTGGTCGTGCCGGTCCGGGCTGGGCGGTACCTGCGGGGCGGTGTGGACGGTCCAGCGACCGACTCCGTGGCCGGTCAGGTTGTAGACCGGGCGGAAGCCGGCGTCCTCGATCGCGCGCTCGATCGCGGCGCTGAGGTCCCGGATCGGGACGCCGGGGCCCGCCACCGCCAGCGCCGCCTCCAGGCCGGCCCGGGAGGCGCGGACCAGGGCCTGACGGTCCGGATCCGTGCCCAGGTGGACGGTGGCGGCGGTGTCGGCCACGTATCCGTCGACCTCGACCCCGACGTCCAGCTTGACCACGTCGCCATCCTCGTAGCGGGTCTCGTCGCGGGGCGAGGGGCAGTAGTGGGCGGCGACGGCGTTCCGGGAGGTCTGGGCCGGGAAGGCCGGACCTCCGCCGTGTTCGCGGATGAAGGCCTCGACCGCCTCGACCACCTCCCGGAGGAGGACTCCCGGAGCAATCATGGATATCCCCAAATCCCGCGCCGAGCAGGCGATACGCCCGGCTTCCAGGAATCGGGCGCGGGCTTCGGCGCTGGCGGCGGGGGGCGGAGGGG
>RFGR01000106.1 GCA_003696625.1 Planctomycetota bacterium | reverse complement strand
GTCTCCGGCCGGCCGCCGGCCCGGCCGGCGCGGCTCCGGGCCGCCGCCGGTGATCACCCGCGACCAGAGCCTGTCGCGGTCGCGGATCGACTTCGAGGTTACCCACATCGACCTCGGCCAGATGTACCAGGAGGAGACCCGCGACTTGGAGTTCCCCTTCCAGTGCAACGGTCCGGATCCGATCACCCTGTTCGAGCCGGAGGTGTCCTGCGGCTGCACCGCCCCCTCGCTCGAGGTCGAGGGCGAGCCCTGGGAGTTCGGCAAGCCGATCCCGCCCGGAGCCGCCGGTCGGGTCCTGGCCGTCTTCGACTCGAAGAAGTTCCAACTCGACAAGGCCTCCTCGATCCGGATCCTCGGCAACGCGGTCAACCTGCCGGTCCAGCTCACCCTCAAGGCCTTCATCCTGCCTTTGTTCCAGGTGTCGCCGCGGATGGCCCGTTTCGACAACCTGCTGTCGCGCGAGCTGCGCCGGAACGACCGGCCGACCCGCTATCTCGAGGTCACGGGGGCCAAGGAGTTCGAGATCCTGCGTTGGATCGACCTGCCCGAGTGGCTCGAGATCCGCGAGGTCGAGGAGCCGCGGCCGGCCCCGGACGGTGTCGGCCAGATCCGCAAGCTCGAGGTGGCCCTGAACCCCGACGTTCCGGTCGGTCGCCATTCGACCATGGCCATGGCCGAGACCAGCCTCGGCAAGGACCTGGCGATCCAGGTCTACGCCGAGGTCTTCGGGCCGGTCCGCTACTTCCCCGAGGCTTTCCCCCGCTTCGGCCTGGTCCAGCCCGGCAAGACCGAGGTCGTGCGCGCGGTCAGCATCCGCGCCACCCAGGACCGGTTGCCGATCCCGGCTCCCCGGATCGAGTACCAGGGCGACGAGAACGTGTTCGAGATCACTCTGGACGAGAAGAAGCCAGGCCTGCGCTACGACCTGATCGTCGGCGTCCTGCCCGAGGCCTCGCCCGGGCGCCACGACGGCAAGATCCTCCTCACCTGGCCCGAGGACAGCGAGCTGCCGCTCGAGCCGCGCGAGTTCGACCTTTCGGTGATCATCAGCCAGTCCAATTGAGGAAGCGCCTCGGCGAGATCCTGCTCGCGCAGGGCGCCATCAGCGAGGAACAGCTCCGCGCCGCTCTCGCCCGCCAGCAGAACCGATCGGTTCCGCTCGGACGGCTGCTGGTCGAGGCCGGCGCCGTCGATGAGGAGACCGTCGCCCGGGCGCTGGCCCGCCAGGCCCGGCTGCCCTTCGTCGACCTGGCCGGACGGCGGCCGCCGGAGCGGCTGACCGGCCTGCTCGATCCCGGGGTCGCCTGGGAGCACGAGGTGCTGCCGGTGGCGGAGAAGGACGACGTCCTGATCGTCGCCGTCGCCGATCCGGCCAAGGCCGTGATCCTGGACACCCTGCGCTTCCTGCTCGACCGGGAGGTGACCCTGGCCCTGGCCGCCGAGACGCCGCTGCGTCAGGCCCTGGAGCGAAGCTACGGGCCGCCCGGTGGCGGTCGCGGCCGGGCGACGGCGGCGGAGACGGCGCCGGCCGGCGACGAGGCCCCGGTCGTGCGCCTGGTCCATCGGATGTTCGAGGAGGCGGTGGCGGCCCGGGCCTCCGACATCCACATCGAACCGTTCGCCGACAAGGTGCGGATCCGCTACCGGGTGGACGGGCGGCTGCGGGTCGCCGACGAGCACCCCCGCGACCTGCACGCGCCGCTGCTCAGCCATCTCAAGGTCAGCGCCGGCCTCGACATCGCCGAGAAGCGCAAGCCACAGGACGGCCGCATCGAACACGAGGCCGGCGGCCGGGTCCTCGACGTCCGCACCTCGACCCTGCCGACCAACCACGGCGAGACCTGTGTCATGCGCCTGCTCGACCGCGAAGCCAACCTGCTGTCGCTGGAGGAGCTGGGCATGGGGGAGCAGGCCCTGGCCTGGTTCCGGCGGGTCATCGAGCGGCCGAACGGCATCTTCCTGGTCACCGGCCCGACCGGCTCCGGCAAGACCACCACCCTCTACGCCGCCCTGCAGACCCTGAACCGGCCCGACCGCAAGATCCTGACCGTGGAGGATCCGGTCGAGTACCGGCTGCGCGGCATCAACCAGGTCCAGGTTCATCCCCAGATCGGCTTGGACTTCGCCCGGGTCCTGCGCGCTTTCCTGCGCCAGGCCCCGAACATCGTCCTGGTCGGCGAGATCCGCGACCGGGAGACGGCCGAGGTGGCGATCCAGGCCTCGCTCACCGGCCACCTCGTCTTCAGCACCGTCCACACCAACGACGCCCCGAGCGCCGTCACCCGCCTGCTCGACATGGGTGTGCCGCCGTTCCTGATCGCGACCTCGCTGCAGGGGGTGCTGGCCCAGCGGCTGGTCCGGCGGCTGTGTCCGGACTGCGCCGCCGAGGAGGAGGCGACCCCGCTCGAGCGGGCCCTGCTCGGTCTGCCGGCCGGCGCCCGCCTCCGTCATCCGCGCGGCTGCCGCGCCTGCCAGCGGACCGGCTACCGCGGCCGGGTCGGCGTGTTCGAGTGGCTGGAGATGAACGAGGAACTGCGCGAGCAGTTGTTCGCGGCCGACGATCCGAACGCCTTCCGCTCCCGGGCCGCCGCCTGCGGCGCCTGGACGGCGCTGGCCGAGGACGTCCGGGCCAAGGTCCTGGCCGGCACGACCACCGTCCAGGAGATGTTGCGGGTCACCCGCGTCGAGATCCCGACCGAAGAGGAGGAGAGGGTCCCGCCGGCGGCGGGCATGGAGGACAAGGCATGAGCCAGGTGGAACCGGGTAGCAGAATGGATCTCTGGTTGAAGGCGGTGGCGGCCAACGACGCCTCCGACCTTCACGTCGGGGTCGGTCGACCGCCGATGATGCGGCTGGCCGGCGAGCTGAAGGCGATCGAGGAGGTGCTCGTGCCGGAGGAGGAGCTGGCCCGCATCTGCCTGGCGCTTACGCCGGAGCGCCGGCGGCGGGAACTCGAGGAGACCGGCTCGGCCGACTTCGCGCTGGCCCACGACGGCGACCGCTACCGCCTGAGCGTCTTCCGCCAGCGCGGCACCTATGCCCTGGTCGCCCGCCGCATCCCGCAGAACAAGATGAGCTTCGAGGAGATCGGAGCGCCGCCGGTGCTGCGGGCGCTGGCCCACCTGCCCCGCGGTCTGGTCCTGGTCACCGGCCCGACCGGCTCGGGCAAGACGACCACCCTCGCCGCCCTGGTCCACGAGGTCAACATCAGCCGCTCCTGCCACATCGTCACCCTCGAGGATCCGATCGAGTTCTACCACGACTCGCACAAGGCGATCGTCACCCAGCGCGAGATCGGGGAGGACGTCAGCAGCTTCGCCGAGGCGCTGCGCCGGGTTCTGCGCCAGGACCCGGACGTGATCCTGCTCGGCGAGATGCGGGACCTGGAGACGACCAGCGCCGCGATCACCGCCGCCGAGACCGGCCACCTGGTGATGGGCACCATGCACACCACCGGCGCCGCCCGGACTATGGACCGGATCATCGACCAGTACCCGCGCGAGCAGCAGGAACAGGTCCGCTCGCAGCTGGCCGTCTCGCTCCAGGCGGTGGTCTCCCAGGTCCTGATCCCGCGCGCCGACGGCAACGGCCGGGTCGCCGCCTTCGAGATCATGATCCGCAACTCCGCGATCGAGAACCACATCCGCAAGGGCGAGACCTTCAAGATCACCTCGGTCATGCAGACCCAGAAGCGCCTCGGCATGCAGCTCCTCGACGACCACCTGCTCGAGCTGGTCCAGGCCGGAACGATCACCCGCGAGTCCGCCCTCGCCTTCGCTCAGCTCCCGGCCGACCTGCGCCAGCGCCTCGGCGGCTGAGTCTCCCCGCCCGGATGCCCGCCCCCCCCGACGGACGAAGGATCGGCGCCATCCTGGTCGAGATGGGCGTCCTCCGCCAGGGCCAGCTCCAGGCCGCCCTGGCCGAGCAGCGGCGCAGCGGTGGCCGGCTCGGCGCCATTCTGCTCGACCGCGGCGCGATCACGGCCGAAGATCTGGCCCGCGCCCTGGCGCTCCAGAAGGGGATGGACTGGGTGCCGGCGGGCGAGCTCCGGGCCGACCCGGAGGCTCTGGCCCTGGTCGACGCCGCCACCGCCCGCGCCTTCGGCGCCCTGCCGCTGGGGGTGAGTGGGGGCAGGCTGCGCCTGGCGATCGCCGACCCGGACACGCTGCCGCTGCTCGGCGACCTCGAGGCGATCACCGGCTGCCCGGTCGAGCCGGTGCTGGCCGACCCGGCCGCCCTCGAGAAGGCGGTGGACGTCGCCTACCAGGCCCAGGCCGAGAGTCGGCGGGAGGCCGCGGCCGAGGCCGGCGAGGCGGCGCCGATCGTGCGCCTGCTCGAGTCGATCCTGACCCGGGCGGTACGCGACCGGGCGGCCGACGTCCACTTCGAACCCTACCAGGGCGAGTTCCGGATCCGGATGCGGGTGGACGGGGTGCTGTACGAGATCGATCCGCCCCCGGCCCACCTGGCGCCGGCCCTGATCTCGCGGATCAAGGTCCTCGCCGATCTCGACATCAGCGAGACCCGAATGCCCCAGGACGGCCGGATCGAGATGGTCGTGGACGGCGCCCCGATCGACCTGCGGGTCTCGACGGTGCCGATCCAGGGCGGTGAGAGCGTGGTCCTGCGGATCCTCGACCGACGGGCGCTGCAGCTCGACCTCGGCCGGCTCGGCCTGAGCGAGGAGGAGCAGGAACGGATCCTCGGCTTCGTCCAGCGGCCGCACGGGATCGTCCTGGTCACCGGCCCGACCGGCTCGGGCAAGACCACCACCCTCTACTCGCTGCTGAGCCGGATCAACGAGGCGGAGCGGAAGATCCTGACCGTCGAGGATCCGGTCGAGTACGACCTCGATGGCATCGTCCAGGTGCCGGTCAACGACGCCATCGGTGTCACCTACGCCCGCGTCCTCCGGACCATGCTGCGCCAGGACCCGGACGTGATCCTGGTCGGCGAGATCCGCGACCCGGAGACGGCCCAGATCGCGGTCGAGGCGGCGCTCACCGGCCACCTGGTCCTCAGCACCCTGCACACCAACGACGCCCCGTCGACGATCACCCGCATGGTCGATCTCGGGGTCGAGCCGTTCCTGCTCGCCGCCACCCTGGAGGGAATCGTCGCCCAGCGGCTGGTACGCTGCGTCTGCCCGGCCTGCGCGGCGCCGGTCGAGCCCGATCCCGAACTCTGCGCCCGGGCCGGGATCGAGTCCGGTCCGCAGGTCCGCGGCAAGGGCTGCGACGACTGCCACTACACCGGTTACAAGGGCCGGACCGCGATCTACGAGATCCTCCCGATGGACGACGCCATCCGCGAGCAGTTCCTTCGCGACCCGAGCACCGTCGCCCTGCGCCGGTTGGCCCGGAGACGCGGCCTGCGCAGCCTCCGGCAACGCGGCCTCGAGCTGGTCGCGGCCGGCCGCACCACCCTCGAGGAGGTTCTGCGCGAGACCCTCGGTGAGGACGAGTGATGGCCCGGATCCAGCGCCGCGTTCCCGCCGCCAGCCGCCCGAGTCCGGCCCGGCGCCCGACCGGCGGCGGCTCGGGGTCCCGCCGGATCCGTCGCCGGGTGCCGCTCAAGCACCTGGTCCGCTTCACCCGGCTGCTCGCCACCCTGTCCGAGGCCGGTCTGCCGGTCCTGCGCAACCTGAACATCCTGGCCGATCAGTGGCCGCCGGGCCGGTTTCGGGACACCATCCTCGACGCCGCCGAGATGGTCGAGGAGGGCCAGCCGCTGTCGGACGCCCTCGCCCAGCACCCGGAGGTGTTCGACGACCTATTCGTCAACATGGCCCGCGCCGGCGAGGCCGGCGGCGTCCTCGATCAGGTGCTCAATCGACTGGCCGACTTCATGGAGCGGAGCCAGGAGCTGCGCGACCGGACCCGTTCGGCGATGGTCTACCCGGTCATCATCCTGGTCGTCGCGGTCGGCGTGATCAGCGGCCTGCTGGTCGGGGTGATCCCGAAGTTCGCCGAGCTCTTCACCGACATGGCGATCGAGCTGCCGGCCCCGACCCGGGCCCTGATCGCCACCAGCGACTTCCTCCAGGCCCACTGGTACCTGCTGCCGACGCCGGTGGTCCTGTGGCTGATCTACCAGCTCGCCTACTTCCGCTCGCACGGCTTCCGGCGCTGGAACCACTCCTGGTGGCTGGGGCTGCCGGGGATCGGCGGCCTGCTCAAGACTGGCCAGATCAGCCGCTTCGCCTCCACCTTCGGCACCCTGGTGGCGAGCGGCGTCCCGCACCTGCGCGCCTTCGAGATCGTGCGCGGCGCCCTGACCAACGAGGTCTATCGCGAGGCGATCGACCAGGTCCAGGCCGAGGTGCGCGAGGGCGAGTCGATCTCCTCCTCGCTCGAGACCACCGGCCGCTTCGACGACGTCGTCGTTTCGATGGTCGAGGTCGGCGAGGAGTCCGGCGAGCTGGATCGGATGTGCCTGCGGGTCGGCCGCAACTACGAGACCAACTACGCCCGGACCCTCGACGTCATGGTCAAGTTGATCGAGCCGTTCATGCTCCTGATCATGGCCAGCATGGTCGGCTTGATCGCCTTCGCCATGTTCCTGCCCCTGTTCAAGCTCCTCGAACAGTTCGGCCAGCAGGCGGGATGAACCGGGTCCGGATGGGTCGCGCCGCCTCCCTGCGCGCCCGGCTGACCCTCGTCCTGGTCCTGGTCAACCTCGTCGTCCTCGGCGCCCTGGCCGTCTGGGCCGAACGGGACGAGGGCCAGCGCCGGCTCGACCGGCTGGCCCGCCAGGACCTGCTCGAAAGGTCGCTGCGCGAGGCCCTCGGCTCCATCCAGGCCGACGAAGCCGACGACCTTGCCGGGATCCTCCGCTCCTCGCTCTGGCGTGGGTTCGCCGACGCCGTGGTCGTCGACCGCGCCGCCGGCGCCGCCCCCGGCGCGGTCTTCCTGAACCCTCTCGGCGCCCGCCGGCGGGCGCCGGACTTTCCGCTCGACGAGGTCCGGGCGGCGATCGACCGGGCGATCGAGGAGGGGGAGCCCCGCCACTTGGCCGGCGGGGTCGCCATGCCGCTGATCACCCGTGGCGCCGCCGGCGGCCGGCCGCGGTTGTGGGGCGGCGTCTTCGTCCGGCCTCGGACGGCCCCGGCCATGGTGCCGCTGGCCCTGCGCATCACCCTGTTCGCGCTGGCCGCCACCGCTCTCGGCGCCGGTTTGGTCTATCTCCTGGTCGGCCGGTTGGTCCTGCGACCGGTCGAGCGGCTGGCCCGCTCGGCCCGGGAGTTCGGCGAGGGGCGGGAGCCGGGGCTGCCCCCGGCCGGCGGCGCCCGCGAGGTGGACGAGCTGGTTCGCGCCTTCGCGGCCATGATGGAGCGGATCCGCGGCTTCCAAGCCGAACTCGAGCGGGAGGTGGCCCGCGCCACCGCCCGCGCCGCCGAGGCCGAGCGGCGGGCGGCCCGGCAGGAGCGGCTGGCGGCGATGGGCACCCTGGCGGCCGGTCTCGCCCACGAGATCAACTCGCCGTTGACCGGTGCCCTGCACGGCCTGGAGGTCCTCCGCCGGGATGCCGCCGGCCAGCGGGCCGAGCGCTACGGCGCCCTGGTCCAGGAGGCGCTGGAGCGGATCGCCGGATTGGTGCGGCGTCTGCTCCAGCTCGCTCCGGCCCGGCCCGAGGCCGGCTCTTGCGCCCTCGACGCGGTCGCCCGCGACCTGCCGGACTTCCTGGCCAGCCGGCTCGAGCGACACGAGCTGGTGCTGGATTTGCCGGCTGAGGAGCTGCGGGTCGCCGCCGCCGCCGGCGATCTCTTCCCCTTGCTCCTGAACCTGGTCCAGAACGCCCTCGACGCTCTCGACGACGCCGGCCGCCCCGGCCGGGTCGAGCTCCGGGCTCGGGGCGAGCAGGGGCTCGCCCGCATCCGGATCCGGGACGACGGCCCGGGCGTGCCGCCGGAACTCCTGCCGCACCTTTTCGAACCCTTCGTCACCACCAAGGAGGTCGGCCGCGGCACCGGTCTCGGCCTCGCCCTCGCCCACGCCACCCTGCGCCAGCTCGGTGGCCGGATCGAGGCCGGCAACCGGCCCGAGGGCGGCCTCGAGGTGCGCATCGAGCTGCCGCTCGCCGACTCGTGAGTCCGCTCCCGGCCGCCCTTCTGCTTCTCGCCGGCTCGGCGGTGTTCTCGGGCTCCGAGGCCGCCCTGTTCACGCTGGCCGGGCGCACCGCCTCGCCGGTCCCGCGGATGGCCCGGGACCTGCTCCGGGACCCGGCCGGCGCCCTGACTGCGATCCTGCTCGGCAACCTCCTGGTCAACCTGGCCTTCTTCGCCGCCGCCGCGGCCTGGGGGGCCGGACTCGGCCGTTCCGGCCAAGCGGCGGCGGCCGCCGGCGCCGTCCTGGCGGTGGTCGTGGCCGGCGAGATCCTACCCAAGCTCCTGGCCCATCGGGCGCCGCACCGGGCGGCGGTGGTGCTCCTGCCCCTGCCCTGGCTCCTGCACCGGCTCACCGCCCGGCCGGCTCGCGCCCTCGGCCGCATGCTCTTCCCGCCCGCGCCCGCGGAGGCGCCGGTCTCCCCCGGCGCCCTCGACCGGCTCCTCGCCGAGGAAGGAGACCGCCTGCTGCCGAGCGACGAGCGCAGTCTGGTCCGCCAGCTGCTCGAACTGGACCTGCTCCGAGCCGGCGCGGTCCGCCGGCCGCTGGCGGCGACCGTCCAGGTGCGGGCCGGCGAGCGGCTGGCCGACGCCGTCCGGCGGCTGCGCGAACAGCGACGGCCCTGGGCGGCGGTGGTGGAGGAAGACGGCGAGATCCACGGGGTGCTCGACCTCGGCCGGATGCCGACCGGCCGCACCGTCCGAGAGGCGATGGCGCCGGTGCCGATCCTGCCCGAGGGGGCGCCGCTGGCCCGCGGCGCCGGCCTGCTGCGCGAGCGTGGCGTGCCCTTCCTCCTGCTGGTCGACGAATACGGCCAGGCCGCCGGCATCCTCGAACGGGGGGCCTGGGCCGACACGCTGCTGGATCGGGTGCCGGAACCGGATGAGGCTGGGCGCCCGGCGATCCGCCGGATCTCCGGCAATCGGTTCGAGATCCGCGGCGATCTGCCGCTGCACGTCTTCCGCGAGCACTTCGGGGATCCGGGGCCGGTCGATCCCCGGCTCGAGACCGTCGCCGGCCTGTTGGCCGAACGTCTCGGCCGAATTCCGGCCGCCGGCGACCGCCTACGGCTGGAACCGGCCGGGGGCGAGCCGCTCGAACTCCGGGTGGTCGAGGTCGACGGCGCCCGCACGCTCCGGGTCCAGGTCACTTGCGGCGGTCAGGCGGAAGGATGAACCCCGTCCTCGCCCTGCTCGCGGCCCTGGCCGCCTCGGCCGTCTTCGCCGGGGCCGAGACCGGCTACTACGCCACGCCGGCCCTGCGGCTGCGGATCGCCGCCCGCGGCTCCCGGCGGGCCGCCCTCCTGGCCCGGATCAGCCGCTCGCCGTCGGCCTGGTTGTGCACCCTCCTGGTCGGGAACAACCTGGCCAACGACGCCGCCGTCCACGCTGCCGTCGCCTTGCTCGACCGCTGGCCGGTGGGGGACCCCCACCTCCTCGCCACCTTCCTCCTGACGCCCTTGGTCTTCCTGTTCGGCGAGGTCCTTCCGAAGCAGCGGGTGCTCGCTCGGCCGCTGGAGCGGAGCCTGGCCCTCGCCCCGATCCTGGCCGGATTCCGGCTCCTGCTCTGGCCGGTCGCGACGCCGCTCGCCGGGCTGCTGCGGCTCCTCCGGCTGGGCGGTTCGGCGCCGCTCGGCCGGCACGAACTCGGCGCCCTGCTCCTGGCCGGGCTGCGCCCCGGCCCGGCGGCGGCCCGGGCGGCCCACCGGGCCCTGGAGGCGCACGGTCGCGGGCTGGAGCCCTTCCTCCGCACCGACCTGCCCTTGGTCCGGGACTCGGCCGGCCTCGAGGAGGCCCGGGCGGCGCTGGCCGCCACCCCGGACGGCCTCGGCCTCCTGGCCGCGGACGACGGCGGCCTCCGCCTGATCCGGAGCGAACGCCTCGCCCTGGCCGCCCGCGCCCGTCGGCCGGCCGAGCTGGCCGAGGACCTTCCGGTCCTGGATCCGGAGCTGGACCTCTCCGCGGCCCTCCAGGAACTCCGCCGCCGCCAGGCCGCGGTCGCCCTGGTCGGCGAACCCGGGAAGTGGCGTGGCGTGGTCGATCTCGAGCATATCCTGGTCCAGCTCCTCACCGCCGAGGCCCCGGCCGGAAGCGACCGATGAAGCTCCTCCACCGACCGATCGAACTCGTCCTGGCCGCCGCCCTCGGCGGCCTCCTCGTCCGCTGGGCCCTGCCGCAGCCGGCCCGGGCCCAGGCCGCCGATTCGGGACCGCGTTACGTCGCGGTCGCCGCCGAATACATGACCGGGGTGTCCCTGCTCTACGTTCTGGACCAGGAGACGGAGCACCTGGCGGTCTACGAGGCCCACGGCGGCGGCCCGAACGCCCGTGAGGTGGTTTTCGTCGGCGCCCGGGACATCAGCCTCGACACCCGGCTGGACGGCTTCAACGACCAGTCGGAGATCAGCGCCCGGGAGCTCCGCGAGGAATTCGAGAAGCGGGGCCTGCTGCCTCCGCCCGAACTTGAGGGCGACGGGGAATAGCGTATCCTGGGACGCCCCCCGGCCCGGCCCGGCGCCCGGCCGTTCCCGCACTCCACTCACCCGCAGCACGAACGCGCCTCCGGCGCGAAGCGAGAAACCCGTGAGCGACAGCGAATACTACTCCTTCGAGAAGGCCATCGAGAAGCTCGACCTGGAAGAGGACGACCTCAAGCGCCTGATTTCGGCCGGCGAGATCCGCGCCTACCGCGACGGTTCGAAGATGCGCCTGCGGGCGGAGGACGTCACCCGGGTCGCGGCCGACCTGGGCGTCGGCGGCGAAGTGGCCGAGGAGGACGCCGGCGAGGTCCTCGAGGTCGAGGAGGTCGTCTTCTCCGAATCGGCCGAGGACGAAGGCATGGTCACCACCCAGCTCAGCGAAGAGGACACCCTCCTCGACGACGGTCTCGAGGTCGTCGAGGTCGAGGAAGCGGCGCCGGCCGCGGCGGCTCCCCGCGCGGCGCGCAGCAGCCGCGGCGCCCGCGCCGCCGCCGCCCAGGAGCCGGCCGCCAACGGCCTGGTCTTCGCCACCGTCGTCACCACCGCGATCATGCTCTGGGGCCTGGCCTTCGTGGTGGACATGAGTGCCGGCAAGCCCAGCGCCGTGACCCGGGCGGTCGTCGAGATGGTCAGCGGCGGCGGCGAGTGATTCCGCCGATGCGCACCGCCCTCCTGATCGTCCTCGCCGCCGGCGCCCTCCTGCCCTCCTGCGCTCAGCTCTACTCCGAGGAGCAGGTCGCGGACCTGCGGCAGGAATGGGAGTCCTCCCTCGAGGCCCTGAAGCGCTACCAGGCCGAGCTCGAGGCCGAGAACGCCACCCTCCGCTCCCAGGTCGAGGATCTCCAGGTGGAACTCAACCGGGAACGGGCAGCCAACGCCCGCGAGGCGGTCGCCGCCCTGGACGCCGATTTCGAGGCCTTGCGCAAGCGCCTCGAGGAGTCCATGGGTGGGGACGGGGATCTCCAGTACCTGGTCGGACCCGACGGCCCGGTGGTGAGGATTTCCGAACACGTCTTGTTCCCCTCTGGTTCGGCCGAGGTGAGCGAGGAGGGGCGGCGGCTCCTGACCCATCTGGCCGGTTCGCTGGCCGAGAACGGCAGCCATTTCCGGGTCGAGGGGCACACCGACGACCGGCCGGTTCGGGTCCACGCCGACCGCTTCCCGCACGGCAATCTGCAGCTCAGCGCCGAGCGGGCGGTATCGGTGGCTGCGATCCTGGTCGAGGCCGGCCTGCCCGAGGAGCAGATCTCGGTGGTCGGGTACGGCCCCTGGCGGCCGGTGGCCGACAACGGCACCGACGAAGGGCGGGCCAGGAACCGGCGGGTCGAGATCGTCGTCGTCACCGCTCCGGAGCGGGACGGGCGTTGACGGCGGCGGCCGCCGTCGCCGCCCGACGCGCGGCGGTCGCCCTAGCGGCGGCCGCCGCGCTGGGCTGTTCGGGCGG
>RFGR01000105.1 GCA_003696625.1 Planctomycetota bacterium | reverse complement strand
GCGGTCTGGGGGTCGCCGTGGAACGAGCCGCCGCCGCCGCAGGAGCCGCAGCCGGAGCCGCCAAGGAGGGCGGCAGGACCCCACTTCGGCAGGAAGAAGATGCCCGGGTGCGTCTCCACCCGGCCCTCCTGGTCACAGTGCGGCCAGTCGTGGAAACCGGCCGTCAGCGTGGGGAGGGTGTTCGTCCGCGGCGGGGTGGGGTCGGACGGGTCACCCGCCAGGATCAGGCCGCCGGCGAGGAGGAACGGAAGAAAGGCTCGGAAGGGCGGAAGGGCGGAATCTCATCGGCTCAGGCGGTGGGAAATCGTGGGACCGAAACGGGAGGAGTTGACCTCCTCTCTCTTTCTTACACTCTTCTCAGCGGAAGGGAACGGAAAACTCGAAACGAAGAAAGAAAAGAACCCGTGGATTTCCTGAGAGCGAAAGCCCCGAGCGGCATCAATTCGAATTCGGGGAAGATCACCTAGGAATTTGCATTGCTACAGGAAGGGCGTAGGACGATTCCGACACTGGATTTGTGAACGGCCACCTACTCAACATCCAACTCTCGGGACCGCCGAACCACGATCCTCGACCTTCTCCTGAGGAGAATCCTCCACCCCGGCCATGCAGGTTGCGACTGCAATCTGAACCACAATCCACCACCTCGACCTGGAAACAATGGGTTCCCCCTCCCCTATTCGGTGACTCCTCCAGTTCTCCCCTATCCTTTCTCCATGGCCTGGATCCGCCAGATCCCCGATGACGAGGCCGACGGCCTCCTCGCCCGCATCTACGCCGACGCCGTCGCCCGCGCCGGGCGGGTGTGGAACATCGTCCGCGTCCAGGGGCTCAACCCGCGCCAGCTCCGCGCCTCGCTCGGGCTCTACGCCTCGGTCATGCGCACGGACACCAGCCTGCCGCCGCGGCTGTGCGAGACGCTGGCGGTGGTCGTCAGCCGCGCCAACGGCTGCCACTACTGAGTGCGGGCCCACGCCCACGACCTCCGTGCCGAGGTCGGTGAAGCGGAGCTGGCCGATCACCTCGAGCGGGCCGGCTGGGAGGACGCGCCGCTGGCGCCCGCCGAGCGGGCCGCCTGCGCCTGGGCCGAGAAGCTCACCCTGCGGCCGCGCGAGATGAGCGCCGCCGACGCGGCCGGCCTGCGCGCGGCCGGCTGGAGCGACCGCGAAATCCTCGAGATCTGCCAGGTCGCTGCTTACTTCAACTTCATCAACCGGATCGCCGACGGCCTCGGCGTGGACCCCGAGCCGGATCTGGCATGAAGCCGGTCGTCCACGTCTTCGCCCGCTGGTGGGCCGAGGGGCCGGTCAAAACCCGGCTGGCGGCGGCGATCGGCGCCGAGCGGGCCCGGCGGGCCTACCGGCGGCTGGCCGAGTGCTGCTGGGCCAAGCTGGCCGACCCGGCCTGGGACCGCTGGCTGTGGGTCGAACCGGCCGCGGCCGCCGACCGGGCCGGCGCCTGGCTGGCCGGCGCCGCGCGCGTCCTCGGCCAGCCGGCCGGCGACCTCGGCGACCGCCTGCTGGCCGCCTTCGCCGCCGCCACGGAGGCCGGCGCCCCCTGGTCGGCGGTCGCCGGCACCGACGCCCCCGAGCTGGACGCCGCCCGCCTCCGCGCCGCCGCCTCCGCGCTGGCCGGGGGCGCCGAAGCGGCCCTGATCCCGGCCCACGACGGCGGCTACGCCCTGCTCGCCGCCCGCCGCCCCCACCCGGAACTCTTCCGGGCCATCCCCTGGGGCACCGCCGGCGTCGCCGACGCCACCCGCGCCGCCGCCGCCGCGGCCGGGATCGAACTCTGGCAGGGCGAGCCGGTGCACGACGTCGACACCCGCGAGGATCTCGAACGCGCCGGCCTGCTCGACGTCGACTGAATCAGCTGGCCGGGCGTTGCGACCGCCGCCAGGCGTCCAGCACCGCCGCGACCACCCGCTCGAAGTCCGCGGGCGTCTCGGCCACCTCCATCCCCGTGGTCAGCTCGTGCACCTTCCGGAACTGGGCCGCGTAGTGCCGGCACTTCTGGCACATCAGGAGGTGCCCGCGCAGCCACAGCCGGTCGGCCCGGCCCAGGCGGCCGTCCAACCAGTCGCTCAGGACCCGGTAGGACTCCCGGCAGCGGGTGAGGATGCGGGGGTTCACGCCGCCTCCCCCCCGCCGGCGCCCGGCCCGGCCTTCTGGTCAGCGCAGCGGCGCACCGCCGCCCGCGCCCGGTGCAGGATCTGGCGCAGGTTGGCCTCGGAAACCTCGAGCAGCCTGGCCGCCTCGCGCGTGGACAGCCCCTGCACCGCCCGCAGGACCAGCGCCTCGCGCTGGTTGTGCGGCAGGTCCTCCATGCAGCGGCGCACGATCTCCATCAGTTCGGCGTTCTCGTCCCAGGGCTGAAACGTGACACCCTTCTGCCAGCTTCCGTCGGCTTGGAAGCGGTCCTCCTCCGGATCGGCCGCCCCGGCCAGCGGGTCGCGCCCGCGGCGGCGGAGGGCGTCGGTGATCTTGTGCCGGAGGATGCCGAAGGCCCAGGCGCGCAGGCGCACCCGGCCGTCGTAGCCGCCGGCGCCGCGCAGGATGCCGAGCAGGGCCTCTTGGAGCACGTCCTCGGCCTGGACCGGGTCGCCGAGCACCTTGCGGGCGTAGCCGTAGAGTTCGCCGCCGAGGGCGCGGACCAGCTCGGCGGCTGCGGCCTCGTCGCCGGCCGCGACGCGGCGGGCCAGGGCGAGATCGGCGGCAGGGTCGGAGGTGGCGTCGGGCAAGGCCGGGCTCAGTCTACGGCCCGGGTCCAGCGGGCGCGGCCGGCGCCGTGCTCCTCGAGGATCTGCTCGAAGCGGGCGGCGTCGGCCACCGTCAGCTCGACCCGCCCCTCCCAGCCCTGGTCGGTGTAGGCGCCGTCGAAGCGGGCGGTCGGACAGAGGCTCTCGATCTCGTTGCGCAGGCCGAGCAGGTCGAACGGAAGCCGCAGCCAGTACTCGGCCACGGCCGGCACGACCCGCCGCGGCAGCCCGTCCAGCGCCCGGGCGACGGCGCCGGCGTAGGCCCGCGCCAGGCCGCCGGTGCCGAGCTTGACGCCGCCGAAGTAGCGCACGCAGACCGCCCCGACCTCGACCAGCCCGCTGCCCTCGAGCACCTGGAGCATCGGCCGGCCGGCGGTGCCGCCGGGCTCGCCGTCGTCGGCGAAGCGGTAGTGCGAGGCGTCGCCGAACCAGGCCCAGCAGTGGTGGCGGGCCTTCGGGTGCTCGGCGCGCAGTTCCTCCAGGCGGCGGCGCAGGTCGTCCTCGGCCGGGGCCGGGAAGACCCAGGCGAGGAAGCGCGAACCGCGATCCTCGTACTCGCCGGCGCCCTCGCCGCCGGGCACGATCCGCTCGCCGCCGCCGCCTTCGCCGCCGGCCATCTCAGTCGCGCCGGAACAGGGCCTCGGTCCGCTCGCGGGCGTCGGCCGGGATCAGGTCCGGGCGGGTCATCACCGCCCCCTCGAGCACCCGCGCCCAGGGCGAGGGCCCGAGCGCGGCCAGGCGCGGAATCGAGCGCCGGACCAGGCCGCGGACGTTCTCGGCGTTGCGGTGGGCGATGCGGATGACCTGCTCGACGTCGACGTGGTCGTGGTCCGGGTGCCAGCAGTCGTAGTCGGTGACCATGGCGATGCAGGCGAAGGCCAGCCCGGCCTCGCGCGCCAACCGGGCCTCGGTCCCGTTGGTCATGCCGACGATCCGCGCCCCCCAGGAGCGGTAGAGTTCGGACTCGGCCCGGGTCGAGAACTGCGGCCCCTCGATGCAGACGTAGGCGCCGCCGCGGTGGACGGTGACGCCCTCCTCGGCCGCCGCCGCCAGCACCGCCTCGACCATCGCCGGATCGACCGGATCCCCCATCGGCACGTGGGCGACGATGCCGTCGCCGAAGAAGGTCTGGACCCGGCGGTGGGTGCGGTCGATGAACTGGTCGACCAGCACGAAGTCGCCGGGGGCGTACTCCTCGCACAGCGAGCCGACGGCCGAGACCGACAGCAACCGCTCGACGCCGAGCATGCGCAGGGCGTAGACGTTGGCCCGGTAGGGCACCTCGCTCGGCGTGAAGCGGTGGCCGCGGCCGTGGCGCGGCAGGAAGGCGACCTCGACCCCGTCCAGACGGCCGAGCAGGAGCGCGTCCGAGGGCCGGCCGTAGGGGGTGTTCAGCTCCAGCTCGCGCGCGTCCTCCAGCCCGGCGAGGTCATAGACCCCGCTGCCGCCGATGACGCCGATCGTGGCCCGGTCGCGTTCGTTCATGCCTCGTCCTCCTTCTGCTTCTTCCATTGGCTTCCCCAACCGGGCCGCGGACCGGAGGCGGGGCTGGAGCCGCCGCCGGCGCGCGGTCCGCCGGGGCCTTTCTTCTTCCAATCCGGCTTCGAACCGCCCGGGCGGCCGGACCGGCCGCCCTTCCCGCCCCGCCCCGAACCGGAGCCCGGCTTGCCGCCCGGCTTCCAGCCCGAACGGTCGTCCGGCCCACCGGCCCGCCGCCGGCCCGGCTTGCCGCCGTCGCGCCAGGGGCTGGGGCGGCCGCGCCCGCCGCCGGCCCGCTCCTTCTTCTGCTCGTGCCGCTTCGCCTGCCAGCGCCGCTCCTCGTCCCGCCAGACCTTGACGTCCTCGTCCGGCATCCGTCCCTCGGCGTCGGGGAAGTCGAGCCGGTGGCGCGACACGTAGAGCCGCGGCGGCGGGTCGTTCTCCGACTCCGGCAGCGCTAAGCGCTTGGCGACCAAGGTGGCGTAGCGACCGCGCGGTAAGGTAAAGCGCAGGCGCATCTTGTGCCCCTTGCGGCAGACGTCGTCGCGCTCGGCCGGAGCCGCGCGCAGGTGCTGCGGCAGCATGTAGAGGTCGCGCTCTTCGCCGAGGGGCCGGAAGCCGGGGATGTCCAGGGATAGGAAGGCCTCCGGATCGACGCCCTCCGCCCGGAACACCGCCCGGTAGAACCGTTCGGCCTCGGGGCCGAGTTCCACCCCCTGTCCGAACAGCGGCAGCTTCGCCGCCTGGAGCCGACGCAGCTCGGCCGGCGGCAGTTCGCGCGGCACCGGCAGCGGTCCCTCGTCGCAGGGCAGCCAGCCGATCGAGTCTTCCGGCGCCACCGACCGCACCCACAGCGCCGCCGCACGGTTCCACAGGTGCGACTGCCAGGCGAAGAGGTGGATGGTGCGCTCGCGGGTGGAGATCCCTCGAACCAGCGCGCCGACGAAGTCGTCCGGCTCGTCCCGGAGATGGGCGAAGAGGCTTTCGCCGCGGCGGCCGCGACAATACGAGGCGAGTTCATCCCAGTCGCCCCAGCGCCGGCGGATGCCTTCCTTGAAGCGTTCGACCTTCTCGTGCCCGTAGCGCGAGGGGGCGCACATCAGCGACCGCAAGGCGCCCTCGGCGTCGCCGCGCAGGAGCTGGCGGACGATGTAGCCCTGGCCGTGGCGGAGGCAGCCGAAGCGCTGGTCGTCGAAATAGGCCGGCATGCCCTGGCGACGGACGACGGCCAGGTTGCGGCGGATCCGAGCCATGTCGGCGGCCGCCAGCTCGCGGACGACGATCTCGAAGCTGTTGCCGAGGTTGTCGTCGCTGCGCACCGCCCGCCGGGCCGAGCCGATTCCGCGCAAGGTGAGACGGCGGTCCTTGTACTGAACCGGCCGGCCGCCCTCGACGGTCATGAACTGGCCGGTGACCCCGTCCTTGTCCTTGAAGCCGGCGTAGGCCACCGCCGAGCGATCGACCCCGGCCTCGCGGGCGAGGACGTCGACCGCCTCGAGGGTGGTCAGACCGCGCTTGGTGACCCGGTAGAGGGTGAACGGCCCGGGACCGAGCAGCGCCTTCTCGTCCAGGACCTCGAAGACGCGGAAATCATCCTGGATTCTTTTCAGGCGCACGGCGCCATCTCTCCATCTTGCTGAGGAGGACCCGAAGGTCCTTGGGATGCTCGGCCGCGATCCGGAGCGGCTCGCCCTGGAAGGAGACGAGCTGCACCTCGGCGGCGTGGAGCGTGAGACGGTCGATCAGGGGCCGTTCGGCCCGGCCGCGCTTGGCCTTGTAGCCCGGCTTGATCTCCGAGAGGAGAATTCTATCACGGCCGCCGTAGCGCGGATCGACCGCCAGCGGATGACCGATCCCGGCCAGGTGGACCCGGATCTGGTGGGTGCGGCCGGTGCGCGGTCGGCACTCGACCAGGGTGTAGCCGCGATAGCGGCGCAACGGCTCGTACTCGGTCCGGGCCGGCTTGCCGCGGCCGATCCTCATCAGGCCGCCGCGGCGGGGGTCGGGCCCGATCGGCTCGTCCACAACCCCGGCCCGCCGCACCTCGCCCAGGACCAGGGCGTGGTAGACCTTCTCCACCCGCCCGGTGGCGAACAGCTCCCGGTAGTAGCGTTCGGCCTCGAGGCTGAGCGCGTAGAGCAGCACGCCGGAGGTCCCGAGGTCGAGCCGGTGCAGGGCCCGCGGCCGCGGCGGGCGACGCCCGCCGGCGGTCCGCCGGCTCGCCGCCCAGTCGAGCAGGGCGCCGGTCAGGGTGGCCGGGTGTTCGCCCCAGCGACCGGGCTCGACCGGGAAGCCGGGCGGCTTGTCGACCGCGACCAGGTGCTCGTCCTGGTGGAGCACCCGCACCTCGAAACCGGCCGGGGCCACCTGCGGCAGCTCGTCCGGGTCGGCCTCGACCAGGACGACGTCGTCCGCCCGCAGCCGTTGCGAAGGCCGCGCCGGCCGGCCGCCGACGGTGATCGCGCCGGACCGGATCAGCTCGCGCAGCCGCCCCTTGGCCACCCGCGGCCAGTGGCTGGCGACCAGCTCGTCGAGCGGGGCGCCGACGAACTCCTCCGGAACCTCGAGGCAGCGGCTCACCGGCTCGGGGCGGCGCCGGCGGCGGCGACTTCGGCGGCGTGGCCGTTCTCGTCCGGCAGCAGCGCCAGCAGCTCGGGCAGGTTCCGGAAGCGGCCGCCGAGATCGAGGCCGTAGCCGACCAGGAACAGGTCCTCCTCGAGGCGGAGGATGCAGTCGTCGGCCTCGATCGCCGCCGCGCGCCGGGCCGGCTTGTCCACCACCACCACGACCAGAACCTCGGCGGCGCCGAAATCCTCGAGCAGCAGCCGGCGGGCCTCAGCCATGGTCCGCCCGGTGTCGAGAATGTCGTCGAGCAGCAGCACGGTCCGGCCGGCGATGTTCTCCGGCCGCGGCCGCCAGTCGGCCGCGGCCGGCCGCTGCGGCGACATGGCGTCGCCGTAGGTCTGGATCCGCAGGAAGTCGAGCACCGGCCCCGGCGGCAGCCGTCGCATCAGGTCGGCGGCGAAGACCAGGGCGCCGCCGAGGATCGGCACAATCGTCACTTCGCGGCCCGCCAGCCGCGGGCGCAGGCGCGCGGCCAGCTCGTCCAGGCCGCGGGCGAGGCCCGCCCGGTCGAGCAGGGTGGTGCGCCGGAACCGCTCCATGCCCCATTCTAGCCCGCCTCCGGCCGGCCGGCCGCCGCCCTTGCCGTGGCCCCGGGGAGACGGCGATCATGCCGCCATGCACCCGAGCTTCCGCGAGGTCGGTCGCCTCCTGGACCAGTTCCATTCCCTGGCCGCCACCGGCTTCTCGGCCCCCTCCAGCCTGCATCTGCCGGCTTCCGCCGACCGCCGCCTGGCCCTGTTCCGGATCGAGCTGGCCGAGGCCGGCGAGCGCTCCGGCCTGACCGCCGGCGACGCCGGGAGGATGGCGGCCGAGGTGGCCGACGAGCTGCCGCGGCTGCGCGAGCTGCTCGCCGCTGACTGCGAGGCCGCCCTCCAACACGATCCGGCCGCCCGTTCCCCGGAGGAGGTCCAGGCCTGCTACCCGGGCTTCCGCGCCATCGTCGCCCACCGGCTCGCCCACGAGATCCTTCGCCGCGACGTGCCGATGCTGCCGCGCATGATCAGCGAGTTCGCCCACACCGGCACCGGCATCGACATCCACCCCGGCGCCGAGATCGGGCCATCGTTCTTCATCGACCACGGCACCGGGGTGGTGATCGGGGAGACCACTCGGATCGGCCGCGGCGTCACCCTCTACCAGGGGGTCACGCTCGGGGCGCTCAACTTCCCGCGCGACTCGGCCGGCCGCGTGCTGCGGGTGGAAAAGCGGCACCCGACGATCGAGGACGAAGTGGTGATCTATTCGAACGCCACCATTCTCGGCGGCGAAACCGTGATCGGCCGCCGCTGCGTGATCGGCGCCAACGTCTGGTTGACGGAGAGCGTCCCGGCCGGAACACTCGTGGTCCAGCCGACGCCCGACCTGCTGCGGCGGGAACGCGGCGGCGGCTCCTCCCCCCCATCCCCCGCGCAGTGAGCGAAGGCCCCGGCACCGGTTTCTCCGTCCTCTTGGTCGAGGACGATCCCGAACAACGCGAGGTCACCCGGCTGGCCCTGGAACAGTCCGGGTTCACGGTCTGCGCCTGCCCCGACGGCCGCTCGGCCGTCCGCGCTTTCAACGGCGGCGGCTTCGATGCCGTCCTCTGCGACCTCGGCCTGCCCGACCTCTCGGGCAGCGAGCTGCTCCGCTACGTCCGGCTGTCCACCGACCGAATCGCCTTCCTGATGCTGACCGGTCACGACGACGTGCCGACGGCGGTCCGCAGCATGCGCGACGGCGCCGACGAGTACCTGGTCAAGCCGGCCGGTCCGCTCGCCTTGGCCGACAGTCTGCTGGCCGCCATCCGCCGCCGGCGCCAGATCGCCGGCAGCGCCGAGCGCCTGCGGCGGGCCGAGCTGGCGCCGCTGATCGGCTTCATGCGCGGCGTCCAAGCCCTGGTCGCTTCCCTCGAAACCAAGGATCCGTACACCCACGGCCATTCGCGGACGGTCGCCGACATCTCGCTCCGGATCGGCCGGGCGATGGGGCTCGGCCGCCGGGCGCTGCGCGAGATCCGGGCCGGGGCGCTGCTGCACGACATCGGCAAGATCGGGGTGCCGCTGTCGATCCTGCACAAGCAGGGCAGACTCAGCGAGGACGAGTGGCAGGTCGTCAAGCTGCACCCCGAGTACGGCTGCCGGATCCTCGAACCGCTGGCCCGAGTCCTGCCCGAGGTGCAGCGCATCGTCCGTCACGAACATGAACGCTGGGACGGCGCCGGCTACCCCGACGGCCTCGCCGGCGAGGACATTCCGCTCGGCTCCCGCCTGGTCATGGTCGCCGACACCTACGACGCCGTCTGCTCGACCCGGCCCTACCGCAAGGCGCTGAGCAAGGCGGACGCCCTCGACATCATCCGCCAAGGCGCCGGCAGCCAGTTCGATCCCGGTCTGGTCGAGCCCTTCGAGCGGGTCCTCGGCGACCTGCCCGACCCCCGCGACTGATGGCCGTCGCCGCCGTCCTGCTGCTGACCGCCGGCGCGGCGGCGGGGCCGACCCACCCGATGTCGGTCTCGCACCTCCGGGTCGAGGTCGGCGCGGCGACGACCCGCCTCACCCTGGTCGTCCAGACCCGCACCCTGGCCGAGGTGACGCCGCTGGCGCTCGACCTCGACGGCGACCTCGAACTGAGCGAGGGCGAGATCGCCGCCGGCTGGGACCGCCTCACCGCCTACCTCGAGCAGGGTCTGACCCTCCGCTTCGACGGCGCCCCGGAGCCTGCCCGGTTCACCGCCTGGGAGTTCGGCGGCGGCGACAGTGAACTGGTCGGCGAGGCCTCCGACCGCTTCCGCTGGCTGACCCTGCGCGGCGGCATCGACCGCCCCGCCCCCGGCCGACTGGCGGTCGAGAGCACGCTGTTCTTCGACCACGGCAACCCCGACCACCGGATGTTCCTGGCCGTGACCGGGGTGGCCGGCAGCGAACTCTACGGTCTGATCTCGACCCGAGAGCGCAGCTGCGACTTCGGCGCCGCCCCCTTCCTCGGCTACCTTGGCTTCGGCTTCCGCCACGTTCTCGCCGGCGCCGACCACCTCGCCTTCGTCCTCGCCCTGCTCTTCGGCGTCCGCCGGCTCGGCGCGCTGCTGGCGGCGGTCTCCTCCTTCACCCTCGCCCATACCCTCACCCTGGCCCTGTCGGCGCTCGGCGTGCTCGGGCTGGCGCCGGAGGTGGTCGAACCCGGAATCGCCTTCAGCGTCGTCGCCGTCCTCTGGCTGCACCTGGCCCAAGGGAGCGAGCGGGCGCGGGCCTGGGCGCCGGCTCTGTCCTTCGGGCTGCTGCACGGCTTCGGCTTCGCCGGCGTCCTGGGCGAGATCGGGCTGCCGCCGCACTTCCGGCTGCCGGCGCTGGTCGGCTTCAACCTCGGCGTCGAGCTGGGCCAGCTCGCCTTCGTGCTCCCCCTGGTGGCGGCGGCCGCGGCGATGCGCGCCCTGCTGCCGCAGCGGGCCGGGGACGCCCGTCGGCTGGCAGGCCTCCTGCTCGGCGCCTTCGGTTTCGTCCTCTGGGGCGGGGTCGCGGCCCGCAGCTGGTTCGCGGCCGGCCCGACCTGGGCCGCACCGGCCGCCGCCCTGGCCCTGGGAGCGCTCGTCCTGGCCGCGCTCGGCCGCCGCCGCTCGCCCGAGGGCTGGCCGCTCGCCGCCCTGGCCGGCGCCGCCCTGTTGCTGGCGGCCTGCTACCTGGCCGGGCGGGCCCTGGCGCCGGCGGCGGCCTGAGGAGCGGCCTCGGCCGCCAGCAGTTTCTCCTTCAGCGCCAGGCCGCCGCCGAAACCGCCCAGGCCCTGCCGGGCGACCACCCGGTGGCAGGGCACGAGCAGCGGCAGCGGATTGCGGGCCATCGCGTTGCCGACCGCGCGGGCGGCGCCGGGGGAACCGCAGCGGGCGGCCACCTCGGCGTAGGTCCGGGTCCGGCCGGCCGGAATCCGGGCGACCTGCCGGTAGACGGCGCGGGTGAAGGGACGGGCGCCGGGCAGGCGCCAGCGGCCGGGGAAGTCGGCGGTCCCTTCTCGGAACCAGGCCCGGATCCAGGCCTCGACGGCACGGCGGGACGGAGCGCCGGCCGGTCGACGACCGAAGCGGCGGTGCCGCCGGCCGGGCGCGGGCAGCTGGATCTCGAGCAGCTCGCCGTCCTCGGAATAGAGGAAGCCGAGCGGGCCGATCGGACTGGTCAGGACCTCGGCGAAGACGGGGGAGGCAGCGTCGGTCATCGGTGCCGGGGCGGCCCCGGGCCGCCGGGCTAGGATAGCGGCCGTGATCGAGGTCCGACTGAGTCAGCTCGTGGTGGTCGAGAAGGGCGGCTACCAGTTCGTCCGCCTCGAAGAATGCGAGCCCGCCTCGACCGCCGGCCGGCGGGTGCTGACCCTGGTCATCGGGCCGGCCGAGGCCGCCGAGATCGGCCGTTGCCTGAGCAAGGAGCAGACCCTCCGGCCGCTGACCCATCAGCTCGCCTTCGACATCCTCAGCCGCCTCGGCGGCAAGATCGAACGCCTGGTGATCCACGATCTGCGCGACAGCACCTACTACGGCCGCCTCGACCTGGCCACGCCCCAGGGGCCGGTCGAGCTAGACTGCCGGCCGAGCGACGGGATCGCGCTGTCGCTCCGCGCCGGCACGCCGATTTTCGTGGCCGAGAAGGTCATGGCCGAGGCCGGCACGGTCCCCGGCTGAGCGGTCCCCGCGGAGAGGTGCCGGAGCTGGCCGAACGGTCCGGTTTTGAAAACCGGTGACCCGCAAGGGTCCGAGGGTTCGAATCCCTCCCTCTCCGCCATCCCCGCCCGGGCCGGAGGCCGGCCGGTTTCGCTATGCTCCCGGCATGCGCCCGCCCCATCGCGTATGGGCCGAGATCGACCTCGCCGCCCTGCGCCACAACCTCGCCCGCATCCGGCGCGCCGCCGGCCGGCGGCAGGTCTGGCCGGTCCTGAAGGCCAACGCCTACGGCCACGGCGCCGTGGCGGTGGCCCGGACCTGCGCCGCCGCGGGGGCGCCGCGGCTCGGAGTCGGGGACAGCGGCGAGGCGCTGGACCTGCGCGAGGGCGGGATCGAGACCCCGCTCCTGGTGCTCGGCACCGTGATCGACGCCGAGGTGCCGGCGCTGCTCCGCCACCGGGTCGAGGTCGGCGTTCACTCCGAGAGCAGGGTCCGGATGCTCGGCGCCGCGGCCCGGCGGGCCGGGGTCCGCCTCGGCGTCCACCTGAAGATCGACACCGGGATGGGCCGGCTCGGCGTCCGCCCCGAGGCGGCGGTCCGCGTCGCCCGGGCGGTGGCCGAGGAACCGGCGCTCGAGCTGCGCGGGGTGATGACCCACTACGCCTCCCCGGACGGGTGCCTCGATCCGGCCACCGCCGAGCAGACCGAGGTCTTCCGGCGGGCGCTGGCCGAGATCGCCGCCGCCGGGCTGTCGCTGCCGCCGATCCACGCCGCCAACTCGGCCGTCCTGTTCACCGCGGGAGAGCCATTCGGAGACGCCGTCCGCCCCGGCATCGCCCTCTACGGGATCCTGCCTTCCGGCCTGCCGGGGGCCGCCAAACTGCGCCCGGTCCTTTCCCTCCGGGCCCAGATCGTGTTCCTCAAGGACGTCCCGGCCGGCACCCCGGTCGGGTACGGCGGCCGCTGGCGCTCGACCGGCTCGAAGACCCGCCTGGCCGTGCTGCCGATCGGCTACAACGACGGCCTCCCCTATCGGCTCGGCGCCGAGGGACGCGGCGCCGCGCTGGTCCGCGGCCGACGCTGCCCGATCGTCGGCGCGATCTCGATGGACTACTGCACGATCGACGTCTCCCGGGTCGAGGGCGTCCAGGTCGGCGACGTCGCCACCCTGGTCGGCGGCGACGGCGACGAGCGCATCCGGGTCCAAGAGGTGGCCGAGGCGGCCGGCACGATTCCGTACGAGATCACCTGCTCGCTCGGCGCCCGGGTGCGCAGGATCCCGGTCGATCGGACCGAGCCGGCCGCGGCCGGGCCGGCGGCGGCCGCCGCGGCCTTCCTGGGCGCATGATCCGCACCCGGCGCTTCCGGCTCTCCCTCCTCCTTTCGGCGGCGGTGGCGGCCAGCGCCTGGTTCCCGTTCCCGGTGCCAGCCGGCCTCAGCGACTCCCTGCTCGGGGGCCTCGAACTGGACGGTCGCCCGCTGACCGGATCGATGCGGGAGGCCCGGTTTCGCTGGGGTACGGGCAGCCTCATCGTCCGGGGCCTGGAACTGCGGTCCCCGGACCGGCTCCTCCTGGCGGTGGATCGAGCCGATCTCCGGCTCGACCTCCGGCCCTGGTCGACCACCCGCTTCCGGCCCCGTCGGGTGGCGGCGAGCGGGGTCTTCCTCGGCCTGCGGCCGGAGGACCTGGAACGCCTCCGGGGCGGCACCGGCGGACCGCCCGACCTGGCCCCGCTGATCCTCGCAGTGGAGGACGCCCGGGCCGAGCTGCCGCTCGCCGACGGTCGCACCCTCCGGGCGGAACTGCCCGAGGCCTCCGGCCTGCTCTCCCGGCATCGGACTCGTCTTCGCGGTCGGCTGGTCAGCCCCTACGGCCTGACGGCCGAGTTCCGGTTCGCGGCCGACCACGGCTTCGCGGACTGGACCCTGGACCTCTCCTGCGACGACCGGGATCTCCGCGACCGCGGCCACCTGCCGATCGCCGCCTCCGCCCAGGCGGCTTCCTGCCGCCTGCGCGCCCGCATCCGGCCCGACGACCTGATCGCCGACCTCGACCTGGGCGGCTTCCGCCTCGCCTTGACCGATCCGCCGCTCGAGGTCCGAATCCCCCGCTTCCGGGCCCGCGGCCGCCTCGGCGCCGGCCTGGACCTGGCGGCGCAGGTCCTCGCCGGTCCGCTCGCGGCGACGGTCGGCGGCTGGCTCCGCCGGGGTGCGGACGGGCGCCTGGAACTCCGGCTCGAAGGCGCCAGCGACGGCCCCTGGAAGATCGACGACGACCTCCGGGTCTGGCTGCAGCGGCTGGATCCGACCACCGCCGAGGTGTTCGCCGCCCTCGGCCTGGAGGGCGCTCCCGAGGTCCGCCTGGCCCTCGACTGGCGCAGCGGCGAGCCCTTGCGGCCGGTGGCCCACGCCGCCTTCCGCGAGGTCCGGGCGACCTACCGCGGCTTCCTCGAGGCGGACGGCGACCGCCCCTCTTTCGACTATCCGGCCGAGGCGATGCGGGGCGATTTCGTCGCCGCCGGCCCCCGTTTCCTGGTGCGGGCCGCGGGCCGGGCCGGAGACGGCACCGTCGGCGGCTGGGCCACCGTTCGGGTCGGCCCCGGCCCGGCCGAGATCGTGGCCGACCTGCACGGCAGCGCGATCCCGATCGATCCGCGGATCACCCGGGCCGTCACCGGGACTCCGGAGCTGTCCCGGGTCTGGCGGGAACTCGGCGGTCCCAGCGGCGGAACGGCCGACTTCGAACTGATGCTCCGGCGACCCTTCGGCGTCCGAGACGTCGGCCTGCTGCTTCGCGCCCGGGCCGAGGGCGTCGGGCTGAGGCCGAACTTCCTCCCTCTCCCCGCCCGGGCGGAGCGGGTCGAGTTGGAGTGGTCGCCCGGCCGGGCGGCGTTCCTCGGCCAGGCCTCGGTCCTGGGCGGCCGGGTCGCCCTGCAGGGAAGGCTGCAGGCCGTGGCCGGCCACGAACTCCCGAGGATCGAGATCCAAGCCCGGAGCGAGACCGCTCTCGAGCCGGACGAGGCCGCACGGCGAGTTCTCGAAGGCTTCCTCGACCTGCCCGAGGGGTTCGCCCAGGCCGGCGCGGAGGGGCCGGCCCAGGTCGAGGCCTCGTTCCTGCGGGACGGGAACGGCCGGTTGAGCGCCCGGATCGACTGGCTGGGCGCCGGAGCGGACCTGAGCTGGGCTCCGACCGGCACCCGGTGGGAGGGCGTGCGGGGTCGGATCGTGGTCGTGAGAGCCGACCGGACCACCCTGGTCGCCGCGCCGAGGCTGGAGGCCACCTGCTGCGGCGGCGCCTCGCTCGCCTCGTTCACCGTGGCTGCCGGCGATCCCGTCCTGCCGCCGCCGACCGGCCTGGTCCGCCTCCGCGACCTCGGGGTCGCCCCGAGCACGGAAGCCTTCGCCCGCCGGATTCTCGGTCTCGCTCCGGACACCGCCCGGGACTGGACCGGTTCGCTGGACCTGGCGCTGGCCTTCGATCCGCTGCGGCCGAGCCGCAACCGGGGCTGGGTCGAGTTCCACCCGCTCTCAGTCCGGCTGCAGGACGAGGAGGCCGGGAGCCGGCCGCTGGTCGACCTCCGGGGCCGGCTCCGGATCGAGGACTCGACCGTCCCCGCCGGCGAGCTGGAGGCGGTCCTGCCGGAGGGCGGCGGCCGCCTGCGGCGGATCGGCATCGTCCCCGACCCGTCCGGCACCCTGGTCGATCTGGTGGTCGATACCGAGCCGATCCCGCTTCAGCCCGACCTGATCACCGGTCTCAGTCCAGGCGCCTGGGCGGCCTTCGAGCGCGTCGGCCTGCGCGGTCGGGCGGCGGCCCGGAACCTGCGGCTGCGGCTCTTCCTCGGCGACGAGATCTCCTTCGCCCTGGCCGGCGGCCTCCTCCTGGACCGGATCGCGGTCGAAGCGGCCCCGCGGCTTCGGGACGGCCGGGCCCGGCTGGAGATCGAGGAGTTCCAGTGGAACGGCCCGGAGGACTGGTCCGGCCGGATGGAGCTGGCGGATGGCGGCGGCATCCTCGCCGGCCTGACCCTCGGCGACGCCTCCGGCGATCTGGTGCTGACGCCGAAGCGGGCCCGCTTCGACCGTTTCCAGGCCTCGCTCCTCGGCGGGCGGGTCGGCACCGCGCCGGCGGCCGACCCCGCCGCCGGCGACGGCTGGCTGGAGTTCGGCCTCACCCCGGAGGCGCCCCTGTCCTACCGGGTGGTGCTGGAGGACCTGCGGCTGGCCCGGGTCCGGGAAGAACTCGGTCTCGGCGGCGATCTCGCCGGCCGCCTGAGCGGCGAGCTGGCCTTCCGCAGCCCGACCCCGAGTCCGCTCGACTACTCCGGCCGCGGCCGCCTGGAGGTCGAAGGGGGCGCCCTCGGCAACGTGCCGGTGCTGGCGACGATGTGGCGGGTGGCCGGGATCCGACCGCCGGTGTTCGATCGCGGCACGATCGAATTCCGGGCCGACCCGGTCCGCAGCCGCGGTCGAATCCGGATCGACCGCTTCGAGTTGCACCACGATCTGCTCGAGGTGAACGGCAAGGGCTGGATCGGATTGGACGGCTACCTCGACCTGAAGGCGACCGTCCGCACCCTCTCCTTCCTGACCCGCCTGCCCCTCGTCCGCGATCTGGTCGACCTCCTGGTCGAGCAGGACGTGTACGGACCGATCGAGCGGCCGCAGGTCCGGCAACGGGCCCTCAGCAAGGTCTCGGATCCCAACCCCGGCCGGGTCCCGTTCCCGCTCTGGGTGCCGGAGCTGGAACCCACCGACTGGCGGCTGTCCCCGGCCCTCCCTCCGGTCGCGCCGCCGGCGCCGCCGCCGGAGAATGGCCCGGCGCCGGCCGACGCCGGCGCCAGGGAGAACTGATGCTCCACGCCGTGATCATGGCCGGCGGTGCCGGCACCCGCTTCTGGCCCGAGAGTCGGGTCGCCCGCCCGAAGCAGTTGCTGCCGATCCTCGGCGGTCGCCCTCTCGTGGCCGAGACCGCGGCCCGGCTCGCGCCGCTGGTGCCGCCCGAGCGAACCTGGATCGTCACCGGCCGGGAACAGGCCGAGGGGATCCGGGCCGCCTGCCCGGAGGTGCCGGTCGAGCGGCTCCTGCTCGAGCCCTGCGGTCGCAACACCGCCCCATGTGCGGGTTTGGCGGCCGCGGTGATCGCGACCGAGGATCCCGAGGCGGTGCTGATCGTGCTGCCGGCCGACCACTCGGTCCGTCCGCGGGAGGAGTTCCAGCGCGCCCTTCGGGCGGCGGCCGCGGCGGCGGCCGAGCCGGGCGCCCTGGTCACCTTCGGCATCCCCCCCACGCGGCCGGCGACCGGCTACGGCTACATCCGCCGCGGTGAGGAGCTGCCGCCGCTCGAGGGTCTGCGCCGGGCCCGGGTGGCGGCCTTCACCGAGAAGCCGGACGCCGAGCGGGCCGCGGCGATGATCGCCGCCGGCGACCACCTGTGGAACTCCGGCATCTTCGCCTGGCGGGCCGACACCCTGCTCGAGGCGATCGACCGCCACCTGCCCGACCTCGGCGCCGCCCTGGCCGAGCTGGCCGCGGCCTGGCGGCGAGGGACCGCCGCCTTCACCGCGGCTCTGGACCGGCTCTACCCCGGTCTCGGATCGGTGCCGGTCGACGTCGGGGTGATGGAGAAGGCCGACAGCGGCGCGGTCGTCCTCGAGACGCCGTTCCACTGGAGCGACATCGGCTCCTGGCAGGCGCTGCACGAGGAACTCGAACGGGACAGCGACGACAACGCGGCCGTGTTCCCGGCCGGCGGCGACCTGCTGACCCTGGACGCCGGCGGCAATCTGGTCTGGTCGGCCGAGCCGCGGCTGGTGGCGCTCCTCGGGGTCGAGGATCTCGTCGTCGTCCACACCGGCGACGCCCTGCTGGTCGCCGCCCGCGACCGCGCCGAGGAGGTCAAGCGGATCGTAGAGCGGCTGCGCGCGGAGGGGCGCACCGAGCTGCTGTGAAGGGCCGGGTCCTGGCCGTGGACTACGGCGGTCGCCGGACCGGCCTGGCCGTCTCCGACCCGCTGCGGATCGTCGCCTCGCCGCTGCCGCCGATCGACAGCCGCAGCCTCGAGGAGACGGTGGCCGCGGTGGCCGCGGTGGTCCGGGAGCGGGAGGTCCGGGTGGTCGTGGTCGGCATGCCGTACCTCCCGTCCGGACTGGAAGGAGAACAGTGCGCCCGCGTCCGGCTGTTCCTCTCCTCGCTGCGGGAGGCGCTGCCGGAAGGCGTGGCGGTCGAGAGCCTGGACGAGCGCTTCACCACCCGCGAGGCCGAGAGGCTGCTCCGCCCGACCGGTCGCAGGCGGCGGGAGCTGAAGGAACACATCGACTCCACCGCCGCGGTGGTCCTGTTGCGGGACTACCTCGGCTCCGGCGGAGTGGACTGAACTCAGCCGATCACGGCCGCAACCCCGTTCGTGAAGGTCAGGCTGCCGATGTCGAAGGCGTGGAACCAGACCTGAATCCCGGTCGTGCCGGGCGGCACCGGCCCGGACCAGGAGGCTGTACCGGCGGCGTCCGCGATCATCGTCGGCAGCTCGGTCCACGGGGGACTGAGCAGCAGATCGCCGTAGGGCGTGCTCGTCGGGCCGGGACCGGCGAGGGAGTAGCCGTGCCGGACCAGGCCGTTCGGGGTTGCGTCGGTGACCTGGATCAGGGCGGTGGCGCCGGCGATCAGGTTGGAGACCGTCAGGGTCGGTCCGGCCCCGTGCACGCTCCAGTTGTCGAAGGCGCCCTCGGCCCAGGTACCGATCCCGAAACCCGTGCCGGTGACTCCGACGGTCAGCGCGCCGCTGTTCTCGCGGTGCTCGTCGACGACCCCGTCGAAGTTCCAGTCGATGTCCACGTTCAGGGTGTCCCCGCTGTTCGTGAAGTACATCTTCACCCGGGCGGTCGAGAACGGGGTGATGAGATCCTGGTACCAATTGGCCCCCCACGGAGTGCCGTTGCCGACGCTGTAGAAGTACACCCGATCGTAGTAGCCGTCGTCGTTGTTGTCCTGGACCTTGGTGTAGAACCAGGTGCCGTTGGTCGAGCCGGCACCGGCGATCAGCGCGACGTGAGGCCCGCTCGAGCCGGCCGGCGGCAGGAGGTCGATCTCCATGACGGCGCCGTCGGGGGAGCCGGAGGCGGATTGATGGAGCATGGTGCTCCAGCCGTAGCTCAAGTTGCCCTTGCCGTGGTTGTTGAGGATGGCGAGATCGCCCATCGTCTCAGTCCAGTCCGGTCCCATCCAGGTGCCGGACGCCCGGTTGAAGTCGTCGGACCAAGCGCCGCGCGGGGCGCCGGGACCCGGCTGAGAGGGAACCGGGCCCGCGGGCGCGACGGTGGTGCCTCCGTTGGGATCGATCGGCTCCTGGGCCGCCAGGAGCCCGGCGAGGGAGCCGGAGGCGATCAGGGTCAGGATGAGGGAGGGAGTCTTCATGGGTTGGAAGCAGAGGGTGGAAGAAGCCCCGAATCCGAGGCTAGTGCTACTATAGAACCTGGAGCGCTGCCCGGGCGGCCGCGTTCGGCATCCGCCGACCGAGGAAAGTCCGGACTCCGCAGGGCACGGTGGTGGCTAACGGCCACCGGGGGCAACCCCAGGGAAAGTGCCACAGAGAACAGACCGCCCAAGTCCCGTTCGCGGGACCGGCAAGGGTGAAACGGCGAGGTAAGAGCTCACCGCGCGCCTGGTGACAGGCGTGGCAGGGCAAACCCCACCGGGAGAAAGCCCGAATAGGGAGGGATGGCGTGGCCCGCGCCGCTCAACCTCCGGGTAGGGCGTTGGACGCCGCCGGCAACGGCGGCGCGAGAGAAATGGTCGCCGCCCCCTCGGGGGAACAGAATCCGGCTTACAGGGCAGCGCTCCTCTCCCTCCAATGGCCGGCCGGGTTCCTCGTTCGGCATCTGTTGGCCCTACGGATGGACAGGCTTTTCCACAATTCCCCCACAAGTTGGGCAATTCGGCCGCCGAATCCTTGCGCTCGGCTGGACCGGTCGCTAAAACGACGCTGGGATGGAATTCGTCTGGGTCGTGCCGCGCGCCGAGGTCCTGCCGGACCCCCTCCACGGCCTCCTGCCGCTGGCCCCGGAGGAAATGGAGGGTCGGTTCCTCGGCCCGGCCCGGAGCGGCGGCTTCTTCTGCGAGCGTCGCTACGCCGAGGCTCACCCCGAATTCAAGCAGATCATCCCCTACGTCGCCGTCTGCCGGGAACAGGCCGGGGTCGAGCAGGTGCTCTGCCTCACCCGGCTCCCGAGCCAGGGCGAGCGGCGCCTCCACGGCAAGCGGAGCATCGGGGTCGGCGGCCACGTCAACCCCTGCGACCAGGCCGACGGCGCCTGCCTGTTCGAGCGGGCGCTCCGGCGCGAGCTCCACGAGGAACTCCGGCTGCCCGCCGAAACGCCGGCTCCGGTCCCGATCGGCGTCCTGAACGACGACCGGACCGAGGTCGGGGCGGTCCACCTCGGCGTCGTCTACCGGCTCGACGCCACCGGCCTGCCGGTCTCGATCCGAGAGACCGGCGCCATGACCGGCGGTTTCGAGTCACTCGCGGAACTCGAACGCCTGGCCCGGGGCGAGGCCGGCGCCCCCTTCGAGAGCTGGTCCGGGCTCCTGCTCCGCTCCGGCGTCCTGCGCGGCGCCAGCGCTTCCTCCCCCATCTGAACCCCGTCCACCACCCGAATCCGATCCGTCCATGGTCCGCCGAGCCGAATACAACGAAGACGACCTCCGCCGGATGATGCTCCGGCTCCGCGAAGCCACCCGCCAGCCCCAGGTCCGGCTCGTCTTCCGCGACGGTCACACCCTCGAAGGCGCGATCACCTTCGTCGAGCGGTTCGGAACCGGCCGCCTGATCAACATCGAGCAGGAGGTGGCCGAGAACTTCAACATCTACGAACTCGAGCGGGTCGAGTTCTGAGCCGTCCGGGGCCCAGCCCCGGCCTCAGGCGTACCGGGTGGCGGTCCGGTTCCGCACCTACCCGTAGAGTCCCGTGCCGGACCGTTCGGCCGTGGCCACCGCCAGGTCGGTCGGGGCGCCGATGCCGGCCACCGCGGAAAGACCGGCCAGGGCGGCCTTCTGAACGATCTCGAACGAAATCCGACCGGTCACGAGCAGCTCCGCCGGGCGCTCGAGCGGGTACTCGCCGCGCCGGAGGCAGGCGCCGAGGATCTTGTCCACCGCGTTGCGGCGGCCGACGTCCTCGGCCTCGTCGAGCAGGACGGCCGGCCCCGCGCCGTCGGCCTCGGGAACCAGGAGCCCGGCTCCGGGGACGCCGTCGGAGCGGCGGTATTCGGCCTGGGCCGCGCCAAGGGCCTCGGATCCAGCCAGGAGGCACGCGCAGGAGAGATCGGACCAGGGCAGCGGCGCCGGCAGGCGGCGGCTCAGCTCTTCTCGGCCGCGGACCCCGCAGAGGCCGCAGGCGGAACCGACCAGGAGCGGTCCCCAGCGATCGGCCGGGGGCTCGCCCCGGCGGCCGAGGCGACATGCCAGACGTCGGCCAATTTCTCCCCCTCCGGACCGCGGCAGGGCTCCACCGCGACCAGGTCTTCCGGGTGTTCGAGCACACCCTCGACGGCGAGGAAGCCGGCGATCAGATCCCGCTCCCGCCCGGGAGAGCGCAGAAGCCCCGAAACCGCCCGGCCGAGAAGCCGCAGATCCAGCGGCACCTCGGCGGCGAAGCGTCCCGGAAGTCCCTCCGGGCGGGAAGGGGGGCCTCCCTCAGCGGAGGAAGGTGGCGTAGTCGGCCTCGTCGAAACCGAGAATGGCCTTCTCTCCCCGGGCCAGCAGCGGTCGGCGGATCATGTCCGGGTTGGCGCGGAGCAGGTCCACGACCTCCTTCTTGGTCTTGAAGGTCGCGTTCGCGATGTCGTGCTCCTTGTAGCCCTTGGCCCGCGGGTTGAAGGCTCCCTTGGGCTCTTGTGCGTCGACGGCCTTCTCGAGAAGCTTCTTGGCCGGCGGGTTCTTGATGATGTCCACCGCCTCGAACTTGATTCCCTTCTTCTCGAGATACCCGACGGCCTTCTGGCAGGTCTTGCAGGAGGGCTTGATGTAGAGCTTGACAGCGCTCATTTCGGTTCTCTCTTTGCCTTTCCAGGGCCGGACCGGCCCGATTGCGATCTCGCGGCGCTCCCAGGCGGGGAGACACCCGCGAGGGCCGCGCAGTCTACCCGAAAAGGGCGCCCCTTCCAAGCCCCGGCGCCCCGCAAACAGGCCGGGATCCCGACCCAAAGTCTTTGCCTATATAGCTTTGGAATGATCTTGAGGGTCCGGTCCGGATTCTCCGGGCGGGCGAAAGAGATCCTGGAGCAGTCGGACCAGGTTGGCCGCGAAGGTGCTGCGCGTGGAGACCTGGACCCCAAGATCCTGGGCGGCAGCGATCAAGTCCCTCAAGTTGTGGGAGCAGTAGCCCAGGATCGCCATCCCCTCGGTTGCCGGATCCTGTCGGAGCGCGGCGAGGAAGGGAAGCACCGGGGTGGTCTCCAGTTCGAGATCGAGGACCATCGCGGCCTCGGGATCGGCGGCGACTTGCTCGAGCAGATCGGCGTCCCAGGCCGGAACCCGGGGCTCCCGGCCGAGCGCGCGCACCGCCCCCACCACCTTCTCCTGGAAGAAGTCCTCGTGGATCAGGACGTGGACGCGGGGACGGTCGTTCTGGTCTCGGTTTTCGGGCAAGGGCCTCCCGGTGGACCGGGTCCCCCCTAAAATCGGCCGCTCCATGCCCGATCATCCCGCCAAAGAAGGAAAAATCTTGCCTTCGCCCCCGAAACCGGCCTATCCGCCGGTGGCCCACTTCGTGGCCGGGGACTGGCTGGAGCCCGCCGACGGCGGGAGCCTGCCGAGCCTGGACCCCGCCACCGAGGAGGAACACGCCCGGATCGCCCGAGGCTCGGCCGAGGACGTGGACCGGGCCGTGCGGGCGGCCCGCGCCGCATTTGCAGATTCGAAATGGCGGGAGATGCCTCCGAGCAAGCGGGCCAGGATCCTGCACCGGATGGCCGACCTGATCGACGAACGGCGGGACAATCTGGCGCTGCTCGAGACCCTCGACACCGGCAAGACCGTGTTCGACTCCGGCCGGATCGAGATCCCGCTCGCGGCCGAGATCCTCCGCTACTACGCGGGCTGGACCACCAAGCTGGAGGGCGGCGTCGTGCCGCTGCCGGGCCGCGCGATGGGCCTCCGCCTGCGCGAGCCGGTCGGAGTCTGCGGGCTGATCACGCCGTGGAACTTCCCGCTCCTCCTGGCGGTCTGGAAGGTCGCGCCGGCCCTGGCCTGCGGCAATACGGTGGTCCTGAAGCCGAGCGAGCTGACCTCCCTCACCTCGCTCGAACTGGCCCGGATCGGCGCCGAGGCCGGTCTGCCGGCGGGGGTTCTGAACGTCGTCACCGGCGAGGGGCCGGAGGTCGGCCGGGCCCTGGTCGAACACCCTGGAGTGGACAAGATCTCCTTCACCGGCTCGGTCGCGGTCGGGCGAGAGGTCCAGGCCCGCGCCGCCGCCGGGTTGAAGCGGGTCACCCTCGAACTGGGTGGCAAGTCGCCGAACCTCGTCTTCGCCGACGCCGACCGCAAGGCCGCCCTGCGCGGCGCCCTCGGCGGCATCTTCTACAACAAGGGCGAGGTCTGCGCGGCGGGATCCCGCCTGCTCGTCCAGCGCTCGATCTACGACGACTTCGTCGCCGACCTGGCCGACGCCTGCGGTCGGATGACCGTCGGCCCTCCCCTGGCCGAAGGCACCCGGATGGGACCGGTCTGCAACGAAGCTCAGTACCGCAAGGTCCTGGCGGCGATCGAGCAGGCCCGCACCGACGGCGCCCGCTTGGTCTCTGGCGGCCGGGACCTGCGCCGGGAGGTCGGCGGCGGCCGCGGCTGGTACGTCGAGCCGACGGTGTTCGCCGAGGTCGACCCGGACTCGGAACTGGCCCAGGAGGAGATCTTCGGCCCCGTCCTGGCCGTCCTTCCCTTCGAGGACGAGGAGGAGGCCCTCGCCCTCGCCCACCGCACCCGCTACGGCCTGGCCGCAGGCGTCTGGACCCGAGACGTCGGCCGGGCCCTGCGTCTCGCCCGATCGCTCCGCGCCGGCACGGTCTGGGTGAACGCCTACAACCTCTACGACCCGGCGATGGCCTTCGGCGGTTTCGGCGAGTCCGGCTTCGGTCGCGATCTCGGCCGGGCGGCGCTGGATGCCTACACCGAGACCAAGTCGGTCTGGCTCTCCCTGGATTGAATCCCGCCCGGACATGACCGATCCCGAGCTGAAGGAGATCCTGGCCGCCACCCGCATCGTGGCGGTGGTCGGTTGGTCGCCGCGTCCGGACCGTCCCAGCCACTGGATCGCCGACTACCTCGACCGCGAAGCCGGCTACCGGGTCTTTCGGATCAACCCGCGGGCGGTCGGCGCCGAGGGGATCGAGGTCTGGCCCGACCTGACCTCGCTGCCGGAAGCCCCGGACTTGGTCGACGTGTTCCGGGCGCCGCCGGCCGTGCCGGCGATCGTGGCCGAGGCGGCGGCGGCCGGAGCGCGGGTGGTGTGGCTGCAGCCGGGCGCCGAGAACGACGAGGCCGCCGCCGAGGCCCGCCGGCTGGGGATGACGGCGGTGGTCGGCGAGTGCCTCTACGCCACCCACCGCCGCCTGGCCGGCTGACCTCAGCGGGGCGCCACCCCGACCTCCCGCCAATCGGGCATCCAGCGCGGCAGATCGTCCACCTCGTCCTGCGCCTCCCGCCCGACCGGGATCCCCCAGCGCCGGAAGAAGGGACCGAGGTTGCGCCCGGTCGCCCGCGACAGCCGCACCAGCCACTGGTCCCGCTTCTCCTCGTCGGTCCGCGGCCGCTCGGCGGCGGGCAGCGCCTCGTACTCGGCGAAGACGCGGCGGAACGGCTCCCAGCCGAATTCGTGGACGACCTGGGCGTAGAACACCAGGGCCAGGCCCGGATCCCGCCGCCAGCGGGCGAAGTCGGCGCCCTCGGCGAGGTAGGGGGCGACCTTCTTCTTCTGCCCCAGCAACCAGGGGTTCTCCCAGGGATCGATCCCGCAGACGACGTCGCCGGCGTGGAGCGAGAACAAGTTGCAGGTCACCTCGCCGGTGCCGGCGAAGGTCCACTCCGGCCGCTGGCGGTTGTGGCCGAGTTCGTGGAAGTGGCCCCAAGACCCCTCCCGCTCCAACCGCTCGACGTCCACGACCAGCCCGAGACGCCGGCCGGCCGCGGGCCGGGTGACGTCCAGCCAGGTCATGATCGGATAGCCGGAGTGCATGTAGCCGGCGCTGATCTGGACGTCGGCGACGAACCGCTCCGGCCGCGCCGGCAGGGGCCGGGCGCCGAGCCAGCAGTGGGCCTCGACCACCCGATCCCAGAAGCGGGCCAGGCGGGCCGGCTCCTCGAGGTCCCGGATCGCGGCCGAGGGAAGGGTGAGGATTAGGTGCTTGCCGGCGATCTCGGCCCAGGGCGCCGGCCGCCTCCGGACCTCGGCCCAGCTCTCCTCGGCACCGGGCCGCCGGAGGTCGAAGAAGGGGGCCTCGACCGCCCCAGCCACCTCGAGATGGACCGGGGCCTCGGCCCCGGCGCCGGCCTCTAGGTAGATCAGGCCGCCGAACGGGCTGGCGAGAACCGTTTCCTCCCCGGCCAGGGCGAAGACCCGGCTGATCTCCGGCCAACGCTTCCAGACCGTCAAGCCGACCAGGGAGTCGCTGTGCGGGCCGATCCGCAGCCGCCAGCCGTCCAGCCGCCCCCGTCGCGCCCGCACCGTCACCGGTTCGCCGGCTGGAGCGTAGAGGCCGGTGGAGATCCAGCCGGGCTCGAGCCGGCTCGCCACCACCATCCGCGCCACCCGCGGCGCCGTCTCCGGCACCGGTCCCGGGAAGGCCTCCGCCCCCGGTGCGGCCGGCACCTCCGCGGCCGGCGCCTCGGCCCAGACGCGGGTCCAGAAGAGGACCTGGAGGCGGGAGAGGAGGTCCTCGCTCGCCAGCGGCCGCTGCTCGCTGGGCGGCTCGAAACCCGGCCGGGAGCGGAAGAAGGCGTCGAGGGCGGGCAGCAGGATCTCATCCTCGGCCGGCAGGGCCGAGATCGCCCGCTCGAGGACCCGGGCGGCCTCGGCCGGCCCGGCTGGGAGGCCGTCGGCCGCCCGGAGCCGCTCCAAAGCGCGCGCGGCGTGGGCCAGGTCGGGCCTGGAGGAAGCGACCGGGTACGGGCCGCCCAGGGTGGTCGGACCGAAGACCAGCCCCATCGGCGCCAGCACCCGGTTGGCGGGGGCGTCGTCGCGCAGGCTCGCCCCGGGATGGAGCTGCTGCCAACCCCAGGGGCACTCACCGACCACCAGACCGCCGCCGGCCCGCACGAAGACCAAGAGTTCCTGCTGTCGCTCGGCCGGGAGGTCGCCGCCGGCCCAGCGCACGACGCGCGCGCCGGACAGGTCGCCGGACCGGGCATCCGCCGTCGCCGCCCCCTCGTCGCCGCCGGCCGCCCACCGGAAGGCGTTGGTCAGCAGCCGGCCCCGGCCGCTGTCGGGGGGCGCCTCGGCGAGATAGCCGGAGTGCCCGAAGGCGACCACCCGGCCGGCGCCGTAACGGGCCGCGGCCACCACCGCTTGGCCGTCGGCCGAGGTCAGGACCGCGAAGGCGGCGGGCCCGAACACCACCACCGGACCGGGCAGGCCGACCTGTTCGAGGGTCTCCACGCCCGCGAGCAACTCCGCCCGGTCGGCGGCGAGGGCTTCGTCCGTCGGCACCTGCGGCGGGACTGCAGCCAGAACCAGAGCAGCCAGCGGCGGCGCGAGCAGCATGCCGACAGCTTAGGAGGTCCGGCGGCGGCCGATCAGCGCACGAAATCGACCTGCGGCGGCTCCGGGACCAATCCCAGCTCGTGGGCCCGGCGCAGAAAGAGCCGGACCGACTCGCGACCGTCGTCGCCGTAGTCGAGGGTCCGGTCGTTCACGTACATCGCGATGAACTCGTCGGCTTGGGCCAGGTCGAGATCGCGACCGAAGCGGAGGGCGTAGCGGACGGCTTCCTCGCGGTGGTCGAGGCCGTAGCGGATCGAATCCCGCAGCAGCCCGGAGATCCGCGGAATGTCCTCGCCGAGGTCGCGCCGGATCGTGTTGCCGCCGAGGGGCAGCGGCAGGCCGCCGGTCTCCCGCCCCCACCACTCGCCGAGGTCGATCAGCAGCACCAGGCCGAGATCCTGGAAGGTGAGCTGGCCCTCGTGGATCAGCAGGCCGGCGTCATACTCGCCGGCGGCCACCGCGGCCGGAATGCGGTCGAAGTCGACCACCTCGTAGTCGTAGGGGCCGAGACACATCTGCGCCGCCAGGTGCGCGGAGGTCCACTCGCCGGGAATCGCCAGTCGACGGCCGCCGCCGCGCGCCAGCGCGGAGAGCGGCAGCTCCTCGCGGGCGACGATCCGCGGGCCGTAGCCCTCGCCCATGGAGGCGCCGTGGTTGAGCAGGGCGTAGCGGTCCGAGACGTAGGCGTAGGCGTGGATGGAGACCGCGGTGATCTCGTACTCGCCGCGCCGGGCACGCCGGTTGAGGGTCTCGATGTCCTCCAGCTTGTGGATGAAGCGGAACCCGCCGGTGTCGAGCTTGTCCGCCGCCAGCGCGTAATGCATGAAGGCGTCGTCGGGGTCGGGGCTGTGGCCCAGGACGAGGGTCTTGGTGGCGGTCTTGCTCATGACACGGATCGCGGATTCTACAATCCGGCCGATGACCGAGACGCGACCGGATCCCCGAGCCTCGATGACCCCGGCGGTCCTGGCCGAGAGCCGGAGGATCCACGATCTGCCCGGCCTGGGCTCCTTCCGCCTCCGCCCGGCCGCGGGCACCACGCCCGCCTTCCAGCCCGGGCAGGCGCTGCCGGTCGCCTGGGAGGAAGGCGGCGAGGTCGTCCAGCGCTGGTATTCGATCGCCTCACCGCCGGAGCAACGGGATGCCCTCGACCTGCTGGTCGTGGACGCCAAGGGCGGCGGTCGGGGCCTGTTCTCGCTGGCGCCGGGGGATCCGGTCTGGTTCGGCCGGCCCAGCGGCCGCTTCACCCTCGACCGGACCGACTGCCGGCATCTGGCCTTCCTGGCCACCGGCACCGGCCTGGCCCCCTACTTGTCCATGCTCCGGCACCTGCGCGCCCGCGCCGCCGCCGGCGCGCCGGTGCCGGTGGCGGTGGCGCTGTTCCACGGTGCCCGGCGGTCGGTCGAACTGGCCTTCCGGGACGAACTCGAAGGGCTGGCCGCCGAGCAGCCGTTCCGGTTCGTGTACCTGCCCTGCGTCAGCCGGCCGGAGGAGGACCCGGGATTCGACCCGGCCCGCACCGCGGCCGGCCGCGCCGCCGAGGCCGCCGCCCGGGTCCTCGGCCTGCCGAGTCCGAGCGGCGGGGAGCGCCGGGTCACCTTTCCGGACGCCTTCGATCCGGACGCCCTCGCCGCGCTGCTGCCGGAAGAGGACACCGCGGTCTACCTCTGCGGCAACCCGGCGATGATCGACGCCTTCGACGCCGCCTGCGCCGGCACGCCGCGGCAGGAACGACTGGTGTTCGAGCGCTGGTGGTAGCGCCGCCCCTGCTCAGTAGGTGAACGCCAGCTCGCCGACCGGGACCTGGTGGAACAGGCCGTTGCGGGCGGCCGGATCCTCGACCAGGGCCTCGACGAAGGCGGTCAGCCCGATCCAGGCGGAAGACGGCGGGGTGCCGGTCCAGTGCCAAGAGCCGGCGGCGTCCAGAGTCGAGCCCTGAACCGGCGGCCCGAAGTGCCCGGGATCGGCCAAGCGCTGGGAGCGGGCCGGATCGAGCTGCAGGAAGCCGTAGGCTCCGATCGGCACGAACCGCTGCCGCCAGCCGGCCAGGACGACCAGGGGCAGGCCGGCGGGGCCCTGGACGGTGATCTCCGGCACCTCCCCTGCCAACACATGGACCGGGCTGTTCGTGCTCACCGTGACGAAACCGATGCCGAGGCAGGGCGTGAGGGTGCGGTCATGGCTGACGATCGAACCGGACGGGAAGGAGGCCCCGGCCAGGTCGGGGGACCAGGGCGCGTCGAGCCGGGTGGCGAGCAGGACCGGGACCGAGCCGCCGTCGGCGGTGCCGTGGAAGGAGAGCAGGTCGTGGGCGACGATCAGCGGCGCCGCCGGCCCGGGCGTGCCCCGGGCCCGGATCCGGCAACCGGTGGGAACGACCACCTGGCAGCCCTCGAGGAGCAGCTCACCGGCCTGGCCGCCGCCGTTGCCGTTGCCCTCGGACCGAATCAGGGTGTTCGCGTCGGGGAGCAGGTCCTGGGCGGCGACCAGCCGGACCAAGCCGCCGCGGCCGCCGGCGCCGGCGCCATTGGCGTCGACCAGGGCGCCGCTGAGGGTCAGGGCGCCGCCGACCGTCGCCTTGACCCAGCCGCCGACCCCGTCGCCGCCCTGGCTGTCCGCCCGCAGGTCGCCCGCCACGAACAGATCGCCGGATGCGAACAGGCCGACGTAGCCGCCGAAGGAGCCGGTGGCGGTGAGCTGGCTCAGAATCTGGACCTGCCCGCCGGCGACGATGATGTCGCCGCCGTCGCCGGAGGAGGCCGAGGCCTTGGCCTCGACCACACCGGTAATCGAGACCGGGCCGTCGGCGCCGTCGATCTCGATCCCGCCGCCGGCCCCGTCGCCGGAGCTGCTGGAGGCCAGGAGCCGGCCGCCGTTCACCGCCACCCCGGCCGCTCCGGTCAGTCTCAGATCTCCGCCGTAGGCCTGGGGACCGCCCCGGGCGAGCAGGTCGCCGGAGGTCGAGACCGCGCCCCCGGCCGAGACGTCGACGTAGCCGCCGTCGCCGCCGTAACCGTAACCGCTGCCGCCGCCGCCGCCGCCGTCGGCCACCATCGAACCGCTGATGGACACGGCCCCGGCCGCCCAGAGATCGATCTCGCCGCCCCAACCGTCGGCGGCGGCCTGGACGTCGAGGGTGCCGCTGACGTCGATGTCGCCGACCGCGGTTTCGAGGGTGATCACCCCGCCGTCGAAGGCCCCGCCGCTGCAGTCCACCTTCTTGCCGACGTGGATGTCGCCGGCGGCGGCGGTGATCAGGACCGTGCCGCCGCCGGCCTGACCGCCGCCCGAAGCGCCGAGGGTGGTGGCGGCCCCTTCCAGCCAAGCCGAGGCGCAGGCGATCTCGATCCGGCCGCCGTCGCCGGTGGAGCTGGTGGAGTCGACCAGGATCTGGCCGCTGCCGGTGACCTCCACCGGTCCGGTGGCGGTGCAGAGCACGGTGCCGCCGTGGGCCGGATCCTTGAGCTTGATCTTGCCTTCGACCAGCAGGCGGCCGGCGTGCTGGGTGGACCCGGTCAGGCGGAGATCGAGGAACCCCCCTCCCCCGAGGATGCGGCCGGTCGAGAGGATGTGGAGGTCCCCGGCCAGGATCGTGGCGTCGCTGATGTCGAGGGTGCCGGCGAGGACCACCTCGCGATCGCCGAAATCGAGCACGCAACCGGGGCCGACGGTCCAGGCGCCGGTGATCGTGATCGGGTCGGCGGTCGGCGGGCCGAAGGCGGCGGCGTCGCAGACCTGGGCCGGGAGGAAGGCAGGGAAGGCGGCGACGAAGAGGAGAAGGAGCGGTCGGATCATGGCGGATCGGCGCCGATCGGGCGCTACCTCTGATATCCCACTGAAATCCGCCGCTGTCAAGCCTCCGGCGGCTCGCCCTCCTCCTTCACCTCCACCGGCTCGTCCTCGTGCAGGATCCGCACGCCCGGCGTGTCCAGGTCGTCGTACTGGCCCTTGCGGTTGGACCACAGGAACAGGACCAGGAAGACGGCGCCGAGCAGGAGCGCGGCGGGCAGGGCGACGTAGAGGAGGTCCACGGTCTCGGCTCAGGCAAAGGTGCGCGAACGCCAGGAGAGACTGATCACGGTCAGGCTGCTGGCCGGCATCAGGATCGCCGCCAGCAGTGGATTCAGCAAGCCCGCCATCGCCAGACCGACGCCGAGGGCGTTGTAGACGAGCGAGACCAGCAGGTTGCGCCGGATCACCCGGAGCGTGCGGGCGGCGCCGTCGACCAGGGTGACCAGGCCGCCGACTCCTTCCCGGGTCATGGAGACGTCGGCGGCGGCGAGACTGGCCTCGGCGCCGCCGTGCACCGCCACCCCGATCGTGGCCGCCGCCAGGGCGGCGGCGTCGTTGACCCCGTCCCCGACCATCATCACCGGTCCCGCCGCAGCCGCCCGTTCGACCTCGGACAGCTTCTCCTCCGGCCCGGCGCCGCCGCGGCAGTCGGCGGCGGCGATGCCGAGCCGGGCGGCGACCGCCGTCACCACCTGCGGATCGTCGCCGGAGAG
>RFGR01000104.1 GCA_003696625.1 Planctomycetota bacterium | reverse complement strand
GTCCTCGCCGGCCGGCGGCGGCCGGCCTTCTGGCCGGTGGCGACGCCCTTCGTCGCCGCCGACCTCGAGCGGACGGGGCAGCTGGCCGGCCGGGTCGCCGAGCTGCGGCCGGCGGTGGTCCTGCATGCGGCCGGGGTCAGTCGCGGCGCCGAGGCCGAGGCCGATCCCGCGCGGGCCCGGCGCCTGAACGGGGAGGCGGTCGCCGATCTGGCCGCGGCGGCGGCCGCCGCCGGTGCCGCCCTGATCCTGGTCTCGACCGACCTGGTCTTCGCCGGCGACCGGGAGCGGTACTTCGAGGAAGACCGGCCGGACGCGGTCGGCGTCTACGGCGCCAGCAAGGCCGCCGGCGAGGCCGCCGCCCTGGCCGCCGGCCAGTACGTCGTCCGGCTGCCGCTGTTGCTCGCGGGCGACGCCGGCCGCGGCCGGCGCGGCGCCGACACCGCCCTGCTCGCCGATCTCGCCGCCGGCCGCCGGCCGCGGCTGTTCACGGACGAGATCCGTTGCCCGGTCGCGGCCGAGCTGGCCGCGGCCGGCCTCTATCGCCTGGCTTCGCGGCTGGCCGCCGGCGACCGGCCGGCCGCACCGGGCCGGGTCTTCCATCTCGCCGGCGGCGAGCCGGTCGACCGCCATCGCCTCGGCCGGGAGATCTGTCGCGCGGCCGGCGTGGCACCCGCCTTCGCCGCCGCCCGCGCGGCCGAGGTCGCGCCCGAGCGGCCCCGCCGACTGGTCCTGGACTGCGCCTGGGCCGAGCGGGAATTGGGCTGGAAGCCGCCGGATCTGCGACAATCCCTGGCTCGACGCTTCCCCGCCGGACGATGACCGCAACCCAGCCCACTCTCCCCAGCCGCTTCGCCCCGGGCGAGATCGAGCAGCCGATCTACCGGCGTTGGCTCGACAGCGGCCTGATGACGCCGCCGGCCGAGCCGAGCGGGCGGCCGACCTTCACGATCATGATCCCGCCGCCGAACGTGACCGGGGTCCTGCACATGGGGCACGCCCTCAACAACACGATGCAGGACATCGTCGCCCGCCAGCGGCGCATGGCCGGCCACGAGGTGCTGTGGCTGCCCGGCACCGACCACGCCGGCATCGCCACCCAGGCCGTGGTCGAGAAGAAGCTGTTCCAGGAGCAGGGGCTGACCCGTGAGGACCTCGGCCGCGACGCCTTCTTGGCGGAGGTCTGGCGGTGGAAGGAGCACCACGGCAACACCATTCTCGAGCAGCTCAAGCGGCTCGGCTGCTCCTGCGACTGGACCCGGACCCGGTTCACCCTCGACCCGGATCTGTCGCGGGCGGTGCGCGAGGCCTTCGTCCGCCTCTGGCGGCGGGGACTGGTCTATCGCGGCGCCCGCCTGGTCAACTGGGACTGCAAGCTGCAGACGGCGGTCTCGGACGACGAGATCGAGTACGTCGAGCGGGCCGGCAAGCTCTGGTACCTGCGCTACCCGGTTCGCGGCCAGGAGGGCCGCTTCGTCACCGTCGCCACCACCCGGCCCGAGACCATGCTCGGCGACACCGGCGTCGCCGTCCATCCGGCGGACGAGCGCTACCGCGACCTGGTCGGCGCTACCTTGATCCTGCCGATCGTCGAGCGGCCGATCCCGGTGGTGGCCGACGAGACGGTCGAAGCCGGCTTCGGCACCGGCGCGGTCAAGGTCACCCCCGGCCACGACCCGGCCGACTACGAGCGCGGCGCCCGTCACGGCCTGCCGGTGATCAACCTGCTCGAGCCGGACGGGACCCTGAACGAGAACGCCGGACCCTTCGCCGGCCTGAGCCGAGAGCAGGCCCGCGAGGCGGTGGTGGCCTGGTTCGAGGAGCGCGGGCTGCTGGAAAAGATCGAGGACATCCGGCACAACGTCACCCTGTCCGACCGCTCGAAGACACCGATCGAACCGCTGGTCAGCGAGCAGTGGTTCGTGCGCATGGAGCCGATGGCTGGACCGGCGATCGAGGCCGTGCGCAGCGGCGCCCTCCGCATCCAGCCCGAGCGCTGGACCAAGGTCTACCTCGACTGGCTCGAGAACGTGCGCGACTGGTGCATCAGCCGCCAGCTCTGGTGGGGGCACCGGATCCCGGTCTGGTACGACGAGGATGGCGTCCCGGTCGCCTCGGTCGAGGACCTCGAGATCGGCTCGCCGCACCCGGAGACCGGCAAGCCGATCGTCCGCCAGGACGACGACGTGCTCGACACCTGGGCCTCCTCCTGGCTCTGGCCCTTCGCCACCCTCGGCTGGCCGGAGGAGACCTCCGACCTGGCTCGCTTCTACCCGACGCAGTTCCTCTCCACCGCCCGCGACATCATCTACCTGTGGGTGGCGCGGATGGTCATGGCCGGCTACGAGTTCATGGATTCCCGGCCGCCCGAGGAGCGCTGCCCCTTCGCGGTCTGCTACATCCACGCCAACGTCCTCGACGCCAAGGGCAAGCGCATGTCCAAGTCGGCCGGGAACGGCATCGACCCGGTCGACATGATCGAAAAGTACGGCGCCGACGCCGTCCGTTACTCGCTGATGATCCTGACCCGCGAGGGCCAGGACGTGAAGCTGGCCGAGAATCGCTTCGAACTCGGCCAGCGCTTTTGCAACAAGATCTGGAACGCCGCCCGTTTCGTCCTCGGCCACCTGGGCGACGAGATCGCCGACCAGCCGGCCGACCGGCTCGAGGACCGCTGGATCCGTTCCCGGCTGGCGGCGGCGGCCGCCGCCGCCAGCGACGGCCTCGAGGGCTACCACTTCCACGACGCCGCCCAGGCCCTCTACCGCTTCGTCTGGGACGAGTTCTGCGACTGGTACGTGGAGGGGGCCAAGCTCCGGCTTCGGGCCGGCGCCGAGGCCGAGGCGGGCGGCCTGGCGGCGGTCGAGGCGGCCCGGGTCCGCCGCACCCTGGGCGAGACCCTGAGCGCCCTGCTGCGCCTGCTGCACCCGTTCACCCCGTTCCTGACCGAGGCCCTGTGGGCGCACCTGCCGCCCGTCTTCCAGGCCGGCAGCGATTTGATCATGGGGGCGCCCTGGCCGCGCGAGGCCGGCCGCCGGGACGAGCAGGCCGAGGCCGACTTCCGCCTGGTCCAGGACGCCGTGCGCGGTTTCCGCAACGTCCGCGCCCTGCTCGACCTCGGCGCGGGCCAGCGGCCGACCGGCTACGTCCAGATCGACCCCGGCCTGGCCGACGCCGAGCGGGCCCTGGCCGACCGCTCCGAACTGCTGGTCCACCTGGCCGACCTCGGCGCGGTCGAGGTCGGCGCCGCCGGCGACGAGCTGCCGTCCTCCTGCGGGGTCGATCAGTTCGCCGCCGGTTCGGTCTTCCTGCCGCTGCCAGCCGGCGCCGACCGTTCGGCCCTGGCCGCCTCGCTCGAGAAGAAGCGCGGGCGGGTGGCCAAGGGGATCGCCGGACTCGAGAAGAAGCTCGGCAACCCCCGCTTCCTGGCCAACGCCGACCCGGAGGTGGTCGAGTCCGAACGGGCCCGGCTCGCGGACCTCAGGCGCGAGGCGGCGATCCTGGACCGCAACCTCGGCTTCCTCGGCGGCGCTTGACCGCCGCTCGGCCCTACTTCTCCGGCTGCGGCTGCTTGACCTCGTAGTCGCCGTCCCACCAGCCTTCGGCGACCATGGTGACGGCGTCCAGCGGCACGACCGGGAAGACGAAGCCGAAGGCCTTGCGGCCGCGCGGGTCGCTGACCCGGAAGGCGAAGTCGAGCGACTTCCGGTCGAGGTTGATCAGCACCCCGTGCCGGGCGTTCTTCATGGTGCCGAAGATCGGTTTCTTGGTCAGCGGCACCACCGCCACGACCGTGGCGTCGTTGTCGAGGAAGGCCAGGGCCTCGATCTCGGGTTGGAGGACGATGCCGGCGAAGTCGACCTCGTGCTCGACCGGCTCTTGCGGCGCCTTGGCCCGGGTGTCGGCGGCGATCTCGGCCGGCAGGTCGGCGCCGAGGGCCAGGATCTGCTTCTCGTTCAGCGGCGGCAAGTAGGAGACGACGTAGGTGCCGGCGGTCAGATTGGGGGTGGCCAGGTTGGTGGTGGTGGTCAGGACGCCGAGCGGCACCGGCTTGACCGCCGCGTCCTTGGCCAACTTGGCCAGGGAGGAGTAGTCGAGGGTCTTGACCGGGGCGAAGGCGATCGCCTCGTAGCCGTCGAAGACCCGGTAGCTGTCGGGCGGAGTCGTCTTCTCCAGGCCGCGGATGGCCGGCGGCTTGCGCGCCGCTTCGACCGCGGCCATGTCGGCGTAGCGCCGCTTCTCGAAGCCGATCGTGGCGGCCGGGTCGATCGTCTCCTCGGGCAGGGCGTCGAGGACGCGGGTGTCGACGTCGGTGCGGGCGTAGGTCATCAGGTTGGCACAGGGCCGGTCGCTGGAGGCGACCCGGAAACCGATGACCTCGGCCCGGGCGACGCTCATCACGCCCTGACGCCGGTCGATGCGGGTGCCGATCTCGGGATCCTGGAAGGAGCCGCCGCGGATCACCGGCGAGGAGCCGTCGAAGGCCGGCATCACGGCGTACTTCTGCCTGTCTTCGGCCTTGAAGGTAAAGGTCTTGAAACCGGGCAGCGCCTTGTAGCGCGAGTCGGTCCACTCCCAGACGTTGCCGACCATGTCGACGATGCCGAAGGGCGAGGCGTTGCCGGGCAGGGCGTTGACCGGCAGCAGTTTGAAGCGCAGATTGGCCGGCTTGGTGTTGTTGTGGGCGACCAGGGTCGGGTCGAACTCGTCCCCGAAGGGGTAGGTGCGGCCGTCGTCGCCGCGGGCGGCGCGGACCCACTCCTCCTCGGTCGGCAGGCGCAGGCCGGCCCAGCGGCAGAAGGCGACGGCGTCGTAATAACTGACGTAAGTGACCGGCAGCAGGGCTTCCTCGGGCTTCATCTCCCAACGGCGGCCCTCGTCCTGCCAGTGCAGATCCCACCACTTGGCCTTGCGCAGGCCCTCGAAGACCCAGGCCGGGTCCTTCTTCTGCTCCTCGCGGATGATCTCCTGCAGTTCCTCCGGCGACAGCACCAGCCAGGTCATCGGCGGCTGGTGGCCGGTGGCCTGGACGAAGCGCAGGTACATCTCGTTGGTGACCTCGGTCGGGGAGATGAAGAAACGCTCGAGCTCGACCCGGGAGCGGGGGATCTCGCCGCCGAGGATCGAGGCCAGGTTCGGCTTCTGTTTCATCAGCGGCTCGAGGTCCTTGCGTTCGGCGCCGATGTAGGTGCTGCCGGCGGGGATCTCGACCAGCCCCGGGATCGAGTCCTGGGGCAGGGCGGCGGAGGCGAGGAGGAGGACAGCTTGAATCATGCGCTCGGGCGGGGGCTGCGGCCCCCGGGCGGGGGCGACAGGGTATCCGGTCGCCGCGGGCGCGGCCAACCGCCGGCGGCGGCGGCCGCGCCCATCCCCTAGACTGTCCGCCCCTCGCGGTTCCCCCCGATGATTCCCGAACCTTCCCCGCCGCACCGCGTAGAGGTTCCTCCGGCCCTGCACGGCGAGCGCCTGGACAAGGCCTTGACCGAGCTTCTCGGCGGCGCTCTGAGCCGCTCCCAGGTCGGTCGGCGGATCCGACTCGGTCTGGCCCGGGTCGACGGCCGGGTGGTCCGCCGCACCGGGCTGCCGGTCGAGGCCGGCCAGCGCCTGGAGCTGGCCGAACCGGAGCTGGGTGAGGAGGGCGGCTTCCCGGAGCCGGAGGTGCTCTACGCCGACGCCCACCTGGCGGTGCTGGCCAAGCCGCCCGGCTTGCCGATGCACGGCAACTACGCCGGCGATCGGCGGCCGAGCGTCGCCCGCTTCCTCGAACAGCGCTTCGGCCCCGGCCTGCCGGCCAACCAGGGCGCCGAGCGCCCCGGCATCGTCCACCGTCTCGACGCCGGCACCTCCGGGGTCTGCGTCGTCGCCCTCGAGCAGCGCTGCTTCCTCGACCTGATGCAGCAGTTCGCCGACCGGGAGGTGGAGAAGGAGTACCAGGCCGTCTGCTACGGCCGGCCGCGCTTCCGCTCGGACTGGATCGAGAAGCGGCTGGCCCGCGACGAACGGCGGCCGGAGCGGGTTCGGGTCACCCGCAGCACCGGTCCGGAGAGCCGCGACGCGGTCACCTACTGGGAGCGGATCCGACTCTTCGCCGGCTTCGCCCACCTGCGCGTCCGGCCCCGAACCGGCCGCATGCATCAGATCCGGGTCCACCTTGCCTCGGTCGGGCTGCCGATCGTCGGCGACCCGCTCTACCGGGCCCGGAACTACGGGCCGGGCATGTTCCCGCCGGGCGCGCCGCCGGTGCGGCGGCCGCTGCTCCACGCCCGGCGACTGGCCTTCGAACACCCGGCCAGCGGCGAGGCGGTCGCCTTCGAGGCGCCGCCGCCCGAGGACTACGCCGCCTTCCTGGCTTGCCTGGAGCAGGCCCTGCCCCTCGCCGAGGAGGATGATCCGGTTTGATCGCGCGCGCCGTTCCGTTCGCCCTGTTCCTGCTCGCCCGGGCCGTTTCCGCCCAGCTCGGCGGTGAGGTCACCGGCTACTCGCCGCAGACCGCCGGCCTGGCCGGGGCCGGCCTGGCCGGGGCCGCCAGCTCGGTCGACGCGGCGGTCAATCCGGCCAGCCTCGGCTTCCTCCTGCCCGAGAACGGCCGGCGGTCCGGGGGGCGCTTCGACGCCATCGGCCGCCTGATCTGGGCGCCGACCTCGATCACCACCGCCGACGGGCGCGAGTACGACCTCGGCGGCACCTTCGGCGGCGGTCCCTTCCTCGGCTGGGCCTGCCGCCTCGGCGACGACGCCTTCCTCGGCCTGTCGCTGCTGCCGACCTCCGGCGGCAGCTCGGCCTACGATCGGGCCACCGAGCTGAACGTCGCCACCGCCAACAACAACGGACCGCCGTGGATCCCGGCCCGGCACGTGGTCCGGATCGAGACTGACCTGGCCCAGATCGGCTTCCAGCCGGCGGTGGCCTGGCGGGCCGACCGCAGCCTGGCCTTCGGCCTCGGCGCCTCGGTCCGCTACACCCGGATTGGGGTCCTCTCGGCCACCGACGTCGGCCTCGACCAGCTCCAGGGCGAGGTGCCGGGGCTGGGCGGCCTGACCTGGGAAGACCTGTTCCGCCAGCTCGCCGCCGCCGGCGGCCGCGAGATCGACTCGATCCAGGCCGACATCGACGCCACCGCCGACGCCGCCGTCCACGCCTTCCTCCAGGCCGGCCTGATGTTCGAACCGAGCGAGGACGCCCGGCTGTCGTTGTGGTACCGCAGCCCCTCGACCCGCCGTGCCCTGGACGGCGAGGTCGAGGTGGACGTCACCGCCGACGTCGGGCCGATCCTGGACGTCTACGGCCTCGACGGAGTGACGGACTTCGCCTTGCGCATCCCGGGCGTCCGCTTCCCGCAGCAGCTCGGCGCCGCCTGGCGGCAGGCCCTGTCGCCGCGCGGTCGCTTCTTCGCCGACCTGGTCTGGACCGACTGGTCGCAGACCTTCGACGGCTGGCGGGCGACCGTATCCGAGCCGCGCGGCGGCGACATCGGTTCGATGCTGGCCGACGGCACCACCGAGGTCGACCTCGGCCTGGACTGGAAGGACTCGCTCCGCTTCTCGCTCGGCTGGGAGTGGGACGCCTTCCGGCGCAGCGTCCTGCCCGGACCGGACGGGGCGCCGCGGGCGCTGATCAGCGGGCCGCTGATCACCTGGCGGACCGGCGTCGCTTGGGCCAACAACCCGGTCGGCGGCTCGCCGATGGCCGGCCTGCTGCCCTACAACCAGCTGCACCTGGCCGGCGGCCTCAGCTTCTGGGGGCGCGGCGGCGGCGACTGGCACCTGGCCCTGGTCTGGGCGCTGCCCCAGTCCTGGACCTCGGGCCGGAACTCGGTCCTCTCCGACCTGGACGGCGACCGTTACCGTCAGGCGAATCTGAGCCTGGTGGCCGGCTACGCCCTGACCTGGTAGGGACGGGCGCAGCCGGCCCGGACCGGCAGCCTCAGCGGCTGTAGGACTCGGCCGTGGCCACGGCGACGCCGGCGTTCGACTCGCCGCCGCCGACGTAGAGGGTGCCGTCCTCGAGCAGGGCGACGACGCCGCCGGCGTGATCGACCGCCATCGGCGCCAGGGTGCTCAGGGTGCCGGCGGCCGGGTCGATCTCGTACAGGCTGTTGACCGGGATCGGATCGTCCAGGGTGCCGCCGGCGCCGCCGACGACCAGGATCGCGCCGCTGTCGAGCTGGGCGACGCCGGCGTAGGCGATGCCGGTGGGCAGCGCCGGCAGCGCGGTCGAGCTGTTGGTGTTCGGATCCCAGATCTGGCAGGCGCTGATCGGGCCGATGTTGAAGATGTCGCCGCCGGCGCCGGCGATCACCGCCACCCGGCCGTCGGCCAGCAACTCGGCCCCGAACAGGGCGCGCGGGTTGCCGATGTTGCCGCCGTTGACGATCGCGCCGGTGGCCGGGTCGTAGATGTCGACCTTGGTCGAGAAGTCCGGGATCGGGATGCCGAAGACGGTGGTGTGGGTGATGCCGCCGGCCAGCCAGATGCGGCCGTCCTGGAGCGTGACGCCGCCGTGACCGGCCTTGGGCTCGCTCAGCCAAGGGCCCTGCGAGAAGGTGTCGGTGGCGGGATCGAAGATCTCGGTGTTCTTGTTCGAGGTGCCGAGCAGGTCGGAGACGTCGGTCAGCTCATGGGCGCCGTTGCCCTTGGTGCCGCCGGCGATCAAGACCCGCCCGTCGGGCAGCTTGTTGGCGGTGTGGCCGGCCCGGTACTCGAGCATCGGCACGACCGTGAACTGGCCGGTGGCCGGGTCCCAGATCTCGGCGTCGTTGAGGATCCGGGTGAAGTAGTTGCCGTTGGCCTTCTGGCCGCCATAGGTGACGCCGCCGGTGACCAGGACCCGGCCGTCGTCGAGCACGGTGGCGGTGTGGAAGGCGCGGCCGGTGGCCATCCGGCCGGGGAGCAGCGTGGTTTGGCCGGTGCGGGCGTCGTAGATCCAGGCCTGGTCGCTGCAGGGGTAGGGGACGGTCGGGGCGGTGACCAGGGCGGGACCGCCGCCGCAGGAGAAGATCCGCAGCGGCCGGCCGTTCGGGCCGCGTTCGAGCACCGCCGAGGCGACCAGGGCCGAGGCCAGCGGCAGGTCGCTGCCGGCGCCCTGCCAGCGGTCGTGCTGGTTCAGGTTGAGCCAACGCAGGTTGCTGAAGTCGTCGTACTCGGCGGCGCCGCCGCCGCCCGGGCGGGTCAAGGCCTGGAAGAAGACGTCGCGGTCGAGCAGGGTCGGATTGGCCGGAATCGCGAACGGCACCGTCCAGGAACCGGCGGCGTCGGTGACGCCGCTGAAGTAGGTGCCGCCGGCGGCCAGGTCGATGCCGACCGCGAGGGCGTCGTTGGGGTCGCCGGTCTGGGCGACCAGGTAGTTGCTGCCGGTGTTCTGGAACGAGGGGACGAGGAAGGCCGGCACGCCGGGGGTGGCGCCGTCGAGCCGGGCCGAGGCCGGGGCGCCGAGGACGTCGCCGTAGGTGATCAGGGACGTGGTGGCGTTGCTCTGGGCCGGCAGCGCGGCGGCCAGGAGGAGGGCGGCGGCGAGGATGGGGAGCGTTCGAGGCATGCGGGTGACGGAGGAGGGGACCGTGAGGGATTCGGGGGGAAGCTGACTCCGCTCCCATTCGGAAGCGGTGGCATCAGCATAGCAAGCGGTCGGCCGGTGTCGCCCGCCTACAATCCGGCCATGAGCCGCAGCCGCTACGAGGTCTGGCGCCGCGAGGTCCACGGTCCCTTCGTCGCCGGGCGGCCGGAGCGGCGCGAGGAGTTCCGCACCGCCTCCGGCCTGCCGCTCGAACCCTGCTACTTCCCGCCGGCCGGGGCCGAGCCGAGCGAGGGTCCGGGCGAATACCCGTTTACCCGTGGCATCCATCCGAGCATGTACCGCGGCCGCTACTGGACGATGCGCCAGTACGCCGGCTTCTCCTCGGCCGCCGCCACCAACGCCCGCTTCCGCTACCTGCTCGAGCAGGGGCAGACCGGCCTCAGCGTCGCCTTCGACCTGCCGACCCAGATCGGCTACGACTCCGACCATCCGCTGGCGGCGCCGGAGGCGGGCAAGGTCGGGGTGGCGGTCAACTCGCTGCGCGACTTCGAGGTCCTGCTCGCCGGCATTCCGCTCGACCGGGTCTCGGTGTCGATGACGATCAACGCCACCGCGATCGTCCTCTTCGCCATGTATCTCGCCCTCTGCCGGCGCCAGGACGTGCCGGCCGACAAGATCCGCGGCACGGTCCAGAACGACATCCTCAAGGAGTTCATCGCCCGCGGCAACTATCGCTTCGACGTCGCGTCGTCGATGCGGCTGACCACCGACTTGTTCCGCTTCCAGCAGGAAACGGCGCCCCGCTTCAACCCGATCTCGGTCTCGGGCTACCACATGCGCGAGGCCGGCTGCAGCGCGGTCCAAGAACTGGCCTACACCCTCGGCGACGGCATCGCCTACCTGGCCGCCGCCCGCGACGCCGGCCTCGACCCCGCCGCCACCGCCCGCCGGATGAGCTTCTTCTTCAACGGCCACAACCAGCTGTTCGAGGAGGTGGCCAAGTTCCGGGCCGCCCGCCGGTTGTGGGCCCGGATCGTCCGCGAACGCTTCGGGATCGAGGATCCGCGGGCGCAGATGCTGCGCTTCCACACCCAGACCGGCGGCAGCACGTTGACCTCGCAGCAGCCGCTGGTCAACGCCGCCCGGGTGACGATTCAGGCTCTGGCCGCGGTCCTCGGCGGCACCCAGTCGTTGCACACCAACGGCTACGACGAAGCGATCTCGCTGCCGAGCGAGGAGTCGGCTCTGCTGGCGCTGCGCACCCAGCAGGTCATCGCCTACGAGAGCGGCGTCGCCGACGTCGTCGATCCGCTCGGCGGCGCGCCCCTGGTCGAGGACCTCACCGACCGCCTGGAGGAGGCGGCGGCGGCCGAGATCGAACGGGTCGAGCGCGACCACGGCGGTATGGTCGGCGCGGTCGAGGCCGGCTACGTCCAGCGGGCGATCCAGCGGGAGGCGCTCGCCCACCAGTACGCGGTCGAGCGCGGTGACCGGGTGGTGGTCGGCGTCAACCGCTTCCGGGTCGAGGAGGAGGAGCCGGCGGCCCCGTTCCGGCCCGATCCGGCCGCCCGCGAGGAAATCCTCGCTTCCCTGGCGGCGGTCCGCGAGGAGCGCTCCGCCGCCGCCGCCGAGGCCGCCCTCGAGCACCTGGCCGCCGCCGCGGCTGGGCCGGAGCCGCTCGGGCCAGCGGTGCTGGCAGCGGTCGAGGCCTACTGCACCGTCGGCGAGATCTGCGCCGCCCTCGGGCGGGTGTTTCCGGCCTATCGGGCGCCGGCCCTGCTGTGAGCCGGCGTCTGCTCCTGACGCTGGCCGCGGCGGCGTTGGCCGCCGCCGGCTGCGTCGCGCCCCGTGCGGCCGGGCCGGAACCGGTCCGGCTGCGGGTGCTCAGCTACAACATCCACCACGGCCAGGGCGGCGACGGGGTCTTCGACCTCGAGCGGCTGGCGACGGTGATCGCCGACGCCGCCCCCGACCTGGTTGCCTTGCAGGAGGTCGACCAGGGCACCGGGCGCGCCGGCGGCGTGCGCCAGGCCGACGAACTCGCCCGGTCGACCGGCCTGCACGGCGCCTTCGGCCGGGCGATGCGCTACGACGGCGGCGACTACGGCGAAGCCGCCCTGAGCCGGGCGAAGCCGCAGGCGGTCGACGCTTGGCCGCTGCCGGCCGGGCCCGGTCGCGAACCGCGCTGCGCCCTGGTTCTGCGCTGCACGGGGGCGGCCGGCCCGTTCCTCTTCGTCGCCACCCACCTCGACCACACCCGGGGCGATGAGGATCGGATCCGGCAGATCGAGGAGATCCTGGCCCGACTCGCCGCCGGCGACCGGCTGCCGGTGATCCTGGCCGGGGACCTGAACTGCGAACCCGGCTCGGCGCCGCTGGCCCGGCTCGGCCCGGACTGGCTCGACGCGCCGCTCGCCGCCGGCGCCGCCGCTCCGACCTTTCCGGCCCCGGCCCCCGCGCGCCGGATCGACCACGTCCTGGTCGCCCCGGCCGCCCGTTGGCGGGTGCTGGGCGCCGCCGTTCTCGACGAGCGGATCGCCTCCGACCACCGCCCGCTCGTGGTCGACCTGGAACTCCTGCCGGTCGCGGAGTGAAGCGCCCGTCCCTCGCCGGCCGCCGCGCCTGGGTCTTCGACCTGGACGGGACCCTGACCGTGGCGGTGCACGACTTCGACGCCATCCGAGCCCGCCTCGGCCTGCCGCCCGGGCGGCCGATCCTGGAGGAGCTGGCCCGGTTGCCGGCGGCCGAAGCGAAGCCGCGGCGGGCCGAACTCGAGCGGATCGAGGCCGAGCTGGCCCGCTCCGCCCGCCCGGCGCCGGGCGCCGCCGCGCTCTGCGCCGAGCTGCGTCGCCGCGGCCTCCGGCTCGGCATCCTGACCCGGAACTCGGCCGCCAACGCCGCCCTGACC
>RFGR01000103.1 GCA_003696625.1 Planctomycetota bacterium | reverse complement strand
GCCGCGACCAGGCGCATCTCCTCGAGCGAGGGCGTGATCAGGCCGGACAACCCGAGCAGGTCGGCGCGTTCTTCGCGGAGGGCGGCCAGGATCCGCGGCAGCGGCGTCATCACGCCGAGGTCCACCACCCGGTAGCCGTTGCAGCCGAGGACGACGCCGACGATGTTCTTGCCGATGTCGTGGACGTCGCCCTTGACCGTCGCCAGGACGATGGTGCCGCGCGCGGCCGCGTTCCCGCGGTCGCCGGCGGCGAAGTGCGGCTCGAGCCAGGCGACCGCCTTCTTCATCACCCGGGCGCTCTTCACCACCTGGGGCAGGAACATCCGGCCCGAGCCGAACAGTTCGCCGACCCGGTCCATGCCGGCCATCAGCGGGCCCTCGATCACCGCCAGCGGCGAGCCGAGTTCGGCCATCGCCTCGGCGACGTCCTCCTCGACGTGCTGGTCGAGGCCGTGGACCAGGGCGTGGACGAGGCGCTCGGTCACCGGCAACCGCCGCCAGTCCGGCGTCGCCGCCGGCGGCCGGGAGCCGGCCGCGCGCAGTCGTCCGGCGAGTTCGGTCAAGCGCTCGGCGGCGTCCGGCCGCCGGGCCAGGACCACGTCCTCGGCCGCCTCCCGCAGTTCCGGCTCGAGGTCGTCGTAGACCGCGAGCTGACCGGCGTTGACGATGGCCAGGTCGAGGCCGGCGGCGACCGCGTGGTAGAGGAAGACCGCGTGCAGAGCCTCGCGGACCGCGTCGAGGCCGCGGAAGGCGAAGCTGAGGTTGCTGATGCCGCCGCTGGCCAGGCAGTCCGGGTGGCGCCGCTTCAGCTCGGCCAGGGCCTGGAGGAAGTCGAGGGCGTAGCGGTCGTGCTCGGGAATGCCGGTGGCGACGGCCAGCACGTTGAGGTCGAAGACCACGTCCTGGGGCGGGAAGCTGAGTTCCTCGACCAGAATGCGCCAGGCCCGCTCGGCGATCTCGAGCCGGCGCTCGGCGCGGTCGGCCTGGCCCTGTTCGTCGAAGGCCATGACGACCACCGCCGCGCCCAGGCGCCGGGCCTCGAGCGCGCGCCGGCGGAAGGCCTCCTCCCCGTCCTTGAGCGACAGCGAGTTGACCAGGCACTTGCCCTGGGCGTTCTTCAGGCCGGCGACGATCACCGCCCAGTCCGAGGAGTCGATCATCAGCGGCACCCGGGCGATCTCCGGCTCGGCGGCGAGCAGGCGCAGGAAGCGGCGCATCGCCTCGACGCCGTCGAGCATGCCTTCGTCCATGCAGACGTCGAGGATCTGGGCGCCGTTCTCGACCTGCTCGCGGGCGACCGCCAAGGCGCCGGCGTAGTCGCCGGACAGGATCAGGCGGGCGAAGCGCCGGGAGCCGGTGACGTTGGTCCGCTCGCCGATGTTGACCAGGTTGGAGTCGGGACGGACGACGCAGGCCTCCAGGCCGCTGAAGCGGGGAAGACCGTCCGGCGGCGGCGGTGTCCTCGGCGGCCGGCCGGCGACGGCCGCGGCCAGGGCGGCGACGTGCTCGGGGGTGGTGCCACAGCAGCCGCCGACCAGGTTGACCAGGCCGTCGGCGGCGAAGGCGCCGACCAGGCGGGCCATCTCCTCCGGGCCCTGGCGATACTCACCGAACTCGTCCGGCAGGCCGGCGTTCGGGTAGCACAGGATCGGAATCGGCGCCAGCGCCGCCAGTTCCTCGAGGTGGGGCCGAAGCTCGGCGGCGCCGAGCGCGCAGTTGAAGCCGACCGCGGCCAGCGGGAAGTGGTGGATCGAGGTCCAGAAGGCCTCGACCGTCTGGCCGGACAGGGTGCGGCCGCTGGCGTCGGTGATCGTGCCCGAGACCGCCACCGGCAGCGAGTCGCCGCGGGCGGCGAACAGGCGGGCGATGCCGTAGAGCGCGGCCTTGCAGTTGAGGGTGTCGAAGACCGTCTCGATCAGGAGCAGGTCGGCGCCGCCGTCCATCAGGCCGCGGGCCGCCTCCTCGTAGGCGTCGGCGAGCTGGTCGAACTCGACCGCCCGTCGGCCCGGGTCCTCGACCACCGGCGACAGCGAGGCGCTGCGGTTGGTCGGCCCGAGCGAGCCGGCGACGTAGCGCGGCCGCTCCGGGTCGCGGGCGGTCCAGGCGTCCGCCTCACGCCGGGCGATCTCGGCCGCGGCCCGGTTGATCGCGTAGCAGTGATCCTCCAGACCGTAGTCGGCCTGACTGATCCGGGTGGCGGAGAAGGTGTTGGTCTCGATCAGGTCGGCGCCGGCCTCCAGGTAGCGCCGGTGGACCTCGGCGACCACGTCCGGGCGGGTCAGGCAGAGCAGGTCGTGGTTGCCGCGGAGTTCCCGAGGGTGGTCGCGGAAGGCCTCGCCGCGGTAGTCGGCCTCGTCCAGGCCGCGGGCCTGGATCAGGGTGCCGGTGGCGCCGTCGAGGACCAGGATCCGTCGGCGGAGCAGCTCGGTGAGCGGCGGCCGGGCGGGAGCGCTCATGCCAGGGCGTGGGCGGCGGCGAGCAGCTCGAGCGCCGGCTCGACCCGGTTGAAGGGGGCGGCGAGCTGGAAGCCGGCGACCAGCGGTGCCGCCCGTTCCAAGGTCTCGACGGCGATGGCCAGCCCCTCGGCCTCGGCCCGGCCGGCCTCGTCGGCGGCCCGCATCCGCTCCAGCACCGCCGGTGGCACCACCACTCCCGGCACCTCACTGGCCAGGAACTCGGCGTTGCGCAGCGAGCGCAGCGGCCAGATGCCGGCCAGTACCGGCGGGTGGTCGGCGGGCAGGCGGGAGAGGGCGTGCTCGAGGGCGCCGAGGTCGAAGACCGGTTGGGTGATCAGGAAGTCCACCCCGGCGAGGATCTTCCAGCGGGCCCGGGCCAGCTCGCGCTCGAGATCGCCGGCGGTGTGGTTGAGGGCGGCGCCGAAGCAGAAGTTGGTCCGGGCGCGCATCGCGTTGCCGCCGAGGTCGAGGCCGTGATTGAGGTGATCGACGATGTTGCAGAGGCCGATCGCGTCGACGTCGAAGACTGCGGTCGCCTCGGGGTAGTTGCCCCGGTAGGGGGGGTCGCCGGTGATCACGAGCAGGTTGCGCAGCCCGAGCGCCTCGGCGCCCATCAGGTCCGACTGCATGCCGAGCAGGTTGCGGTCGCGACAGCAGAAGTGGACCAGGGCCTCGATGCCGGCGTCGCGCTGGATGATCACGGCGGCGGCGGTGTTGCTGAGCCGGGCCGAAGCGCGCGGTCCGTCCGGCAGGTTGACGCAGGTGGCGCCGCCCTCGCGCAGGGCGCAGGCGGCCTCGACCAGGCGGCTGGTGTCCGGGGTGGCGGGCGGCAGGAGTTCGACGCTGATCGGGCCTTCGTCGCCGGCGAGGGCGCGCCCGAGCCGCGAGCGCTCGGCCAGCGGCAGCGGCTGCAGAGGGCGCTCGGCGACCACCTCGGCCCGCGGCCGGGCGTGGACCGGCGGCGGCTCGATCCTGCCGCCGGCGCGGAAGGCGCGGGCGGCGCCGGCCAGCGCCCGGATGTGCTCCGGGGTGGTGCCGCAGCAGCCGCCGACGATGCGGCCGCCGGCCTGGAAGAACCGGCGGGCGAAGCGGCCGAAGTAGTCCGGACTGGACTCGAAGAAGACCCGCCCGTCCACCTCGCGCGGCATGCCGGCGTTGGGGCGAGCCGAGAGCGGCAGGTCGCAGACGGCGGCCATGCGCTGGATTCCCTCCAGAACCGCGCGCGGGCCGGTGGAGCAGTTCAGGCCGATCGCGTCGGCGCCGGCCTCGGCCAGCGCCTCCGCCGCCTGTTCGACCGTGCTGCCGAGCAAGGTGCGGCCGGAGTTGACCACGGTGACGTGGGCGATCACCGGCAGGTCGGAGACCTCGCGGATGCCGCGCACGCACTCCACCGCCTCTTCGACGCAGGAGAAGGTCTCGAGGCTGAAGCCGTCGATCAGCGGCGCCAGCACCGCCGCCACCTCGCGGAAGGCGAGGCGGGCCTCGAGGCGGCCGATGCGCCCGAGCGGTTCGATCTGCGGTCCAAGCGGACCGATCGCGCCGAGCACGTGGGCGCGGCCGGCGGCGGCCTCGCGGGCCAGGGCGGCGGCGGCCTCGAGGATCCGCTCCAGGTCCCGCTCGCGGTGGTGCTTGTCGAGCTTGTAACGGTTGGCGCCGAAGGTGTTCGTCTGCAGACCCTGCGCGCCGGCCGCGAGGAAGGCGGCGTGGATGGCGCGGACGTCGTCGGGCCGGTCGAGGCAGGCCGCCTCGAAGCAGTCCTGGAAGGCGAGGCCGCGCTCGTTCAGCGAGGTGCCCATGGCGCCGTCGAGAACGAGCAGCGAGTGGCGCAGCCGTTCGCGCAGGGAAGGAAGTTCGTGGCGGGAGGTCACGGCCGTCTCGGCTCCGGGGTGGAGGGACAGGCCGGCTCGCCATGTTCCGGCGGTTCGCCGCCGAGGAATTGCCACCTTCGTTCCCGGTGCCGCCGGGAGCGGGTTGGCCGGGCTTCGCAGGGCCTGTCCCTCCGCCCGTCTGCATGGACGCGGGCCAGCATAGGGCGGATCGGGCCCGGAATCCAGTCGGCGCCGCCGCCGGCTCGGCTAGGATCTGGCGCCCCGGGCGTCGGCCGCAGGCCGCGGCGGTCGCCCTCCCTCCCGATCCCCTGCAGGAATGGCCAAGCACCGAATCGGTTGGATGCCCGGCGACGGCGTCGGCAACGAAGTCATGGCGGCGGCCCGCACCGTCCTCGACGCGGTCGGGTTCGACGCGGAATACGTCCCCCTCGACATCGGCTGGGAGTTCTGGTGCCGCGAAGGCGATCCGCTCCCCCAGCGCACGATCGACGGCCTCCGGAACTGCGACGCGGCCCTGTTCGGCGCCATCACCTCCAAGCCGAAGGCCGAGGCCGAGGCCGAACTCGATCCCTCCCTCCGGGGCCGCGGGCTGGTCTATCGCAGCCCGATCGTGCGCATGCGGCAGGAGTTCGATCTCTACAGCAACGTCCGCCCCTGCCGCGCCTACGCCGGCAACCCGCTCAACTACCGCGACGACATCGACCTGGTCGTCTTCCGCGAGAACACCGAAGGGCTCTACGGCGGCGTCGAATGGCACCCGGTCGACGGCCGGCTCCGGGCGGCGCTGGAGGAGCACCCGAACTTCCGCCGCTTCGCCGCCGTGCCGCCGGAGAAGATGAGCTTTTCCTCGCGCATCATCACCTGGGACGGCGCCGCCCGCATCGTTCGCGCCGCCTTCGAGTACGCCCGCAAGCACGGCTACCCGAGCGTGACCGCGGTCGAGAAGCCGAACGTGCTGCGTGAGACCTCCGGCATGTTCATGGACGCCGCCCGGGCGGTCGCTGCCGACTATCCGGAGATCGAGCTGTGGGACGCCAACATCGACGCGATGGCGATGTGGCTGATCAAGAACCCGCAGAACTACGGCGTGATCGTCACTTCCAACCTGTTCGGCGACGTCCTTTCCGACCTTTGCGCCCAGCTCGTCGGCGGCCTCGGCTTCGCCGCCGCCGGCAACATCGGCGCCGAGGTGGCGGTCTTCGAGCCGACCCACGGCTCGGCCCCGAAGTACTACGGCCAGGACAAGGTCAACCCGGTCGCCTGCATCCTCGCCGCGCGGATGATGCTCGACCACCTCGGCGAGACCGAGCAGGCGGCGGCGGTCCAGGCCGCGGTCGCCCGGGTCATCGCCGACGGCAAGGTCCGCACCTACGACATGGGCGGCAGCGCCCGCTGCTCCGAAATGGGGCGGGCGATCGCCGACGCCCTGGGCGCTTCGGTCTGAGCCGCGCCGGGCTCCGGCCGGACGGATC
>RFGR01000102.1 GCA_003696625.1 Planctomycetota bacterium | reverse complement strand
GCCCTCGATGACGAAGATCGTGCTGCCGACCTTGGCGATCTCGCCCTCGGCCACGAGGTGCTTGACGACCACGCCGGCGGCCGGGGCCGGAATCTCGACGGTGGCCTTGTCGGTCATCACCTCGACCACCGGGTCGTCCTCGGCGACGGTGCCGCCCTCGGGCACGAGCCAGCGGACGATCTCGCCTTCGTGGACGCCTTCGCCGATGTCGGGGAGCTTGAATTCGAGGGTGGTCATCGCGGTGGCGGCGGTTGGGTTCACTCGTAGTCGAGCACCCGCTCGAGCGCGTCCACGACCCGGCGCGCGTCGGGCAGGTAGTAGTGTTCGAGGGTGTTCGGGAACGGGGTGTCGAAACCGGTGACACGGACCACCGGCGCTTCCATGGCGTCGATCGCGTGTTCGGCGATCAGGGCGCTGATCTCGGCTCCGTAGCCGCAGAAGCGCGGCGCCTCGTGGACGACGACGACCCGGCCGCAGGCGCGGGCGGCGGCGATCACCGCCTCCTCGTCGAGCGGCAGCAGGGTGCGCAGGTCGACCACCCGCACGGCGGCGCCGCGCGCCTCGGCGATCCGCTCGGCGGCCCGCTCGCAGACCGGCACCATCGCCCCGTAGCAGAAGACGACCGCGTCGTCGCCGGGCCGGACCTCCCGCACGGTGGACAGCGGCACGCGCCAGATGCCCTCGGGCACCTCCTGGCGGAAGGAACGGTAGAGCGCCTTCGGCTCCAGGAAGAGGACCGGGTCCGGATCCTCGATGGCCGAGATGAGCAGCCCCTTGGCGTCGGCCGGAGTGCTCGGCACGACCACCTTCAGACCCGGCGTGTGGCAGAAGTAGGCCTCGCCCGACTGCGAGTGGTAGAGGCCGCCGCGGATGCCGCCGCCGTAGGGGGTACGGATCACCATCGGCACCGTGTACATGCCGCCGGAGCGGTAGCGGAACTTGGCCGCCTCGCTGACGATCTGATCGAAGGCCGGGAAGATGAAGTCCTGGAACTGGATCTCGCAGACCGGCTTCATGCCGTTCAGCGCCAGGCCGATGCCGACGCCGATGATCCCGTCCTCGCTCAGCGGGGTGTCGAAGCAGCGTTCCTCGCCGAACTCGGCGGTCAGGCCCTCGGTGGCCAGGAAGACGCCGCCTTTGGGGCCGACGTCCTCGCCCAAGACGAGGACGGTCTCGTCCTCGCGCATCTTCGTCTTGAGGCCGTCGTTCACGGCCTGGACCAGGGTGAGCTCGGTCACAGCGGGAACTCTCCTTTCTCGTCGACCCCCTCGCCGCGCGAGGAGTAGTGGCGGATGCACCAGTCCTGCTGCGCCCGCAGGTGCGGCGGCAGCTCGGCGTAGACGTCGCTGAAGATCGTGTCCAGCGCCGGCCGGCCCTTGCCGGCGGCGGCGCGGGCGGCGGCGGCGCACTCCTCGGCGCATTCGGCGTCGAGGGCGGCGATTTCCTCCTCGCCCATCACCCCCTGGTCGACCAGGAACCGCTGGAAGCGGATCAAGGGATCCTTCTCGCGCCACTCAGCGAGCAGTTCGGCCGGCACGTAGCGGCTCGGATCGTCGCTGGTCGAGTGGCCGCCCATGCGCATGGTCACCGCCTCGATCAGGGTCGGTCCCTCGCCGGCCCGGGCGCGCTTCACCGCCTCGGTCACCGCCTTGTGGACGGCCAGGACGTCGTTCCCGTCCACCCGCCTGCCGGGCATGCCGTAGGCCTCGGCCTTGGCCGCGATCGTGGCGCTGGCGGTCTGCTTGTCGATCGGGCAGGAGATCGCCCACTGGTTGTTCTGGCACAGGAACACCACCGGCGCCCCGAAGACGCCGGCGAAGTTGAGGCCGGAATGGAAGCCGAGGCTGGAGGTCCCGCCGTCGCCGAAGCTGGCAAGGCAGACCCCGTCCTCGCCTCGCTTCTTCATTGCCAGGGCGATGCCGACCGCCTGCGGCAGGTGGGTGCCGATCGGCGAGCTGATGGAGAGGAAGCGGACCGGTTCCCGGAAGGTGAAGTGGACCGGCATCTGCCGGCCGCGATTGTTGTCGGCGGCGTTGCCGAACTGGGTGTCCATCATCGCCTCGGCCGAGACCCCGTGGTAGAAGGCCATGGCGAAGTCGCGGTAGCTCGGGGCGATCCAGTCCCGCTCGGGATCGAGAGCGGCGGCGGCTCCGGCCGAGACGGCCTCGATCCCCAGGTTGGGCACCGAAAAACCGATCTTGCCCGTCCGCTGCAGCTTCATGCACCGGTCGTCGAAGTGCCGGGTCATCAGCATCGCCCGCAGCAGCCGGCGCAGGACTTCCCGGCGGACGCGAGGGGCCGGCCCGACCTTGCGGCCGGTCGGATCCAGGATCTGGAGGAGTTGGTCGCTCATGCCTTGGCGGCGCGGCTCAACAGGTAGTTCTCGGCGGCCTTGTAGGAGGACCGGACCAGCGGACCGGAGGCACAGTAGGCGAAGCCGTATTCCTCCTCGGCCACCTTCTTCAGCCAGTCGAACTCCGAAGGCGGAAGGTAGCGGTGAACCGGCAGGTGGCGGGAACTCGGGCTGAGGTACTGGCCCAGGGTGAGGATCTCCACGCCGACGGCCCGGAGGTCGGCCATGGCCTGCCGGATCTCGGCCTCGGTCTCACCCAGCCCGAGCATCAGGGAAGACTTCAGGACGAGGTCGCCGCGGAGCCGGCCGGCTGCCTCGAGAACCTTCAGCGACTGAAGATATGTGGCCCGCACATCGCGGACCCGGCGATGGAGGCGCTCCACAGTCTCCAGATTGTGCGCGAAAACATCCAAACCAGCCTCGACCACAGCCCGGACGCACTCTTCCCGGCCCTGGAAGTCGGGCGTCAAGGCCTCGACGAGCATGCCGGGCCGCCGCTCCTTCAGAGCCCGGACGCAGGCGGCATAGTGGCCGGCCCCCAGGTCGGGCAGGTCGTCCCGATCGACGCTGGTCAGGACGACATAGCGGAGGCGGCCGATCTCGGCGGTCTCGGCCACCTTGCGCGGCTCCTCCGGATCGAGCCAGCCCCGAGGATTCCCGGTCTCGACCGCGCAGAACCGACAGCCGCGGGTGCAAACCCCGCCCAGAATCATCACGGTGGCGGTGCCGGCCGCCCAACACTCGCCCAGATTCGGGCACCGTGCCTCCTCGCAAACCGTGTACAACCCCCTTTGGCGCAACATGTTACGAACATCCGCCACGACCTCGCCGGTGGCCAGGCGGATCTTCAGCCACGGGGGCTTGGGAGGGCTGAGGGAGGGGGACATCGGACCCAGGAACCGGGATCTTAGCGGCCCCGGGGCAGGGCCGCCGCGGCCGGTCGGTACCGGCCCGACCACCTTCCTAGGCCGAGGGAAATGTGGTTTCCTGGATCAGCTTGTGATTGAACCCCGATCTCCACGGTTTAGGCAAGAGGGCGGCTTCCCCGCAGACGTCTAGAGTCCGCCCTGCCATGAGAGCCACCACCCGACGAATCCTCCCCGCCCTGCTCTTGGCCGGGCTGGCGGCTGCCTGTTCCACCCCTTCCCAGGTCGTCTATCTCCACCCGTTGGCCGACCTGTCCCTGATCAAGCGGATCGCGGTGATGCCGCTCGGGAACCTGTCCTCGAACACCGAGGCCCATCAGTGGGTCCGGCAGATCCTCAACCACGAACTGCTGGTCCAGGGCATCTTCGAGACGGTCGAGCCCTGGGAGGTGAACCGGGTCCTGCTCGAGAAGCAGATCCCCCAAGACGGCATCCCCTCCCTCTCCCCCGAACAACTGGCCGAACTCGGGCAGGAACTCGGCGCCCAGGCCTTTCTGGTCGGCGACGTCCTTCAGTTCGAACAGGGCCGCTACGGCAACCTGACGGCCCCCGAGATCGGCCTTTCGTTGCGCCTTCTGGACGTCGAGACCGGAATCGTCATCTGGTCGGCGACCGCCTCGAAGTCCGGGATCGGGTTCACCGAACGGCTGGTCGGCGCGAACGGCCCCGACCTGACCGCTGCCACCTCGGAACTGGTCCGGAACCTCCTCTCCACCCTCTCCACCTGACCCGATGCCCGCCGCCGGCGCCGCCCGTACCTGGTGCGCGGCCGCCCTGCTGGCGGCGGCCGCCGCCTGCGCGGCCGGCACCTCGGAGCTGACCGGCAGCGGCTCCCTCGACGAGCGCATCCCGTTGGCGGTCCTGCCCTTCCAGGGCGCGGTCGCCGGGGTGGACGACCTCGCCGCCGCCCGCTCCACCCTGGTCGAAGGCCTGCGGGCGACCGGCCGGTTCCGCCTGTTGCCGGAGGCGGGGATCGAATCCTCGCTCGCCGCCCACCGGATCCGGGTGGTCGAGACCCTGCCGTCCGAGGCGGTCGAGGTCCTCCTCGCCGATCTGGATCACCCCTTCCTGCTGACCGGCACCGCGCTCTACGTCGACGACCGCTTCGAACCCACGGCGGCGATCCTGCTCCGGGCCTACGACCCGGCCGGTCGGCGCCTCGGCAGCCGGCTCTGGGCGCTGCGCGCCGCCGACGCCGCCGACGCCTTCGCCCTCGGCGCCCCCGAGACCCTCGCGGACCTCTGGGCCGGCCCGGCCCGGGAATGGGTGGAGCAGGCGGTCGACCTGATCGAGGCCCCGGCCCGGGGAGATCGGCCGCGGGTCGGGGTGCTGCCGTTCGACCCGGCCCCCGACCACCCCGAATCGGGCCGGCTGGCCGCGCTCGTCGCCGGCCACCTGCTCGAAGAAGAGTTCGGCGCCGAGGTCGCCGAACCTGGCGACCTTCTGAACGCCTTCGTCGCCGCCCGCGTCCGGTCGCTCGAGTACTTCGGCACCGAGCAGGCACGCGAGCTGGCCGGGAACACCGGCGCCCGCTGGCTGTTGGCCGGTTCGGTGCTGGAGATCGACTACGGCAACGGCCCGGGCCAGCCGCCGAAGGTCTCGTTGACCATGCGCCTGTTCGACGCCGAGAGCGGCCGCTCGATCGTCAGCGGCCTGGCCGACCGCTCCGGCGACGAAGGCGAGGTCGTCTTCGGCATCGGCCAGAACTTCCATCCCGTCACCAACCTGGCCGCGGCCCTGCGCCGCGCCTTCGAGGACATGAACCTGCCATGGGCCCGATCCTGATCGTCCTTCTCTCCGCCGCCACGCTCGGCGGCGGCACCGCCCCCGGCCTGAAGCAGGAGCCCGGCGCCGACTCTCCGATCCTGCTCGAGGTCGCCGGCCGGCAGATGAGCCTCGACGAACTCCTGATCATGTTCGAGGACCAGCACCAGGGCCACATGGGCCTGCTCGGCGAACGCCGGGAGCTGGAGTCCCTGGTCGAGCGGGCTCTCGACTTCCGCCTCTTCGTCGCCGCCGCCGAGTCGGAGGGCTTCGCCGAGGACGAGGAGGTCGTGCAACGGGTCGAGACCTTCCACCGTCAGCTCGCGGCCACCCGCTACGGCGAGGAGCAGACCCTGACCGGCGCCTCGGTCGACCGCGAGGAGATCGAGGAGTTCACCGACCGCCTCTACACCCTCCACCACCTCCGCGAGATCGGCACCCGGACCCGCAGCGCCGCCGAGCGGGCCGCCGCCCGCCTGCGCGCCGGCGAGGACTTCGCCGCCGTCTGCAAGGAATTCTCGACCCTGCCCTCGAAGCTGCACAACGGCGCCGCCACCCTGCGCATCGACCAGATTCCGGCCGGCATCCGCGACTGGGCCGCCACGGCCACGCCCGGCGACATCAGCCCGGTCGCCGAGACCCCGACTGGCTTCATTCTCTACCAATACGAAAGCGGCGAGGCGAGCGAGCCGCCGGCCTACGTCCTCTCCGAAACCAGGATCATGTCTCTCCTGCTCCAGGCCCGGGTCGAGGAACTGCGCCGGGAGTTGCGCGAGCGGCTCCGGCGGGAGGCGAACGCCCGGCTTGTGGTGAAGCCCGAGGCGGCCTGGTTCCGCGACGGCTCCGACCAAGACGGAGATCTGGTCCTGGCCACCGCCGACGGGGTCGAGCCGGCCACGGTCCAGCAGGTCCGGGACGCCCTGCTCCTGTCCGAGGAGAGCATGGCTGACGACGAGCTGGTGGCGGAGGTGGCCGAATACCTCGCCCGCAGCATCGTCGACGACCGGTTGCTCCAGGCCGAGGCGATGAAGTCGAAGTGGGCCGACGACCCGGAGATCCTGCGCCAAGTCGCCTCCTTCCGCGACAAGCTGCTCGTCACCGCGATCAAGGCCGAGCTGATCTACGCCGACATCGAACCGAGCGAAGAGGAGCTGCGCGAGATGTTCGCGGCTGAGCAGGACCAGTGGCGACTCCCCGACCAGGTCGAGACCCGACACATCCTGGTCGAGAGCGAGGAGGACGCCCGCCAGGTCCTGGCCGAGCTGGCGGCCGGAGCCGGGTTCGAGGAACTGGCCGAGAAGTATTCGATCGACGAAGCCACCGCCTCCCGCGGCGGCTACGTCGGCTGGGTGGTCCCGGGCCGCATCCACCCCAGCCTCGACGAGGTTCTGTTCGAGATGGAGGTCGGCGAGGTCAGCGAACCGGTCCAGTCGCCGGTCGGCTGGCACATCCTCAAGGTGATCCGCCGAGCCGAGGGCCAGCCGCGCACCTTCGAGCAGGTCCGGAACAAGTTCACCGAGAAGGTCCTGGAAAAGCGCAAGGCGGAGGCCCGGGCCAAGTGGCTGAAGCTGCTGCGCGAGCGGGTAGAGTGGCGCACCTTCCCCGAGAACTACGACGCGGCCCTGGCGATCATCCGCCAGCGCTTGGAGAACCAGGACAAGGCCAAGGAGACCCATCCCGCCTTCTGACCAGCAGTGACCGGCATGACCCCCCCGCGATCCGCCTCCCTCCGTCTGGCCGCGACCGCCTGCCTGGCCGGCGTCCTGACGCTCGCCGCCGGCTGCGGCGGCGGCCCGCGCACCGTCACACCCGGTGCCGCCGAGAAGCCCAAGGCCCGCACCTGCCTGTCCTGCCACGACGACTTTGCCGGCCTGCCGAGTTCTCACCTCGCCGCCGGGACCGACGCCTGCGCCTCCTGCCACAAGCCGCACGGCTTGGTCGGCTCGCTGAAGCTCAAGGCGGCCGAACCGGACCTGTGCCGGGAGTGCCACGCCGAGGTCGAGGTCGGCGACGGCGACCATTTCCACCCGGCCGGGCAGGCCGCCTGCACCTCCTGCCACGACCCGCACCGGACCGAGGTGGCCGACTGCGCCTCCTGCCACCCCGGGGTCGCGCCAACCGTCCCGGCCCACGCCGACGCCGCCGACGGCTGCCTGACCTGCCACCGCCCGCACGGCGGCAG
>RFGR01000101.1 GCA_003696625.1 Planctomycetota bacterium | reverse complement strand
GGGCGGCCCGGGCCGCCGCCGTTCCGGCCGGCGGCGGCGCTGCAGCGCCGGGTGGCGATCACCGCCACGCGGGCCGGGACCAGGAACTCGATCTCCTTGACCAGACCGTCCCCGCCGCGGTGGCGGCCGCCGCCGCCGCTGCCGCGGCGGAGGCGCAGCGACCGGACCAGCACCGGCAGCTCGGCCTCCAGCACCTCGACCGGGGTGTTGCGGGTGTTCGTCATGTGGACCTGGACCGCGCTCGCCCCCGGCCCGCCCGGTCCGGCGCCAGCGCCGCCGCCGAGGGTCTCGTAGCAGACCCACTGGCTCCCGTCGGGCCGGGCGCCGCCGGCGGTCCAGTTGTTCATCGTCCCCTGCGAGGCCGCCGGCACCCGGCTGCCGAGCAGCCCGGCGAGGGCGGCCAGGAGCAGGTCGACGAGGCGCTGGCTGGTCTCGACGTTCCCGGCCGCGACGCCGGCCGGAAAGGCGGACGAGACCAGCGACCGCGGCGGCAGCCGCAGGTCGATCCGCTCCAGCACCCCGCCCGACTCGGGCAGCTCCTCCGGGGCCAGGCTGCGCAGGACGTAGAACAGGGCCGAACAGACCACCGCCCGGTGGGTGTTCCAGGAAGCCGCCACCTGCGGCGAGGTGCCGGCAAAGTCGGCCCGCAGCCGGCCGCCCCGGTTGACCAGGCGGACCGCCAGCCGCGGCGTCCCCTCGCCGTCGAGGGTGTCCTCGGCCCGGGCCTCGCCCTGCGGCCAGGAGCGGAGCAGGGCGGCGGTCATCCGCGCTCCGTGGCGGACCAGTCCGTCCATCGCCCGCGCCACCGTCGCCGGGCGGTAGCGATCGACCAGCTCGGCGAAGCGAACGGCGCCGCGGTGGAGAGCGGCGACCTGGGCCTGGAGGTCGGCCTCGCGCGCCGCCGGTTCACGGACGTTGGCCAGGAACAGACGCCACACCTCCGGCACCTGCCGCCCCGCCCGGATCAGCCGGACCGGCGGCAGGATCAGGCCCTCACCGTGCAGGTCGCGGGCACCGGCCAGGCTGCCCGGCTCGGCGCCGCCGATGTCGGCGTGGTGGGCCCGGTCGAGCAGGAAGCCGAGGCGGCGGCGGCCGGCGTAGAGCGGCGCGACCACCGTCACGTCGTTGAGGTGGGTGCCGCCGCGATGCGGGTCGTTCAGGACCACGACGTCGCCCGGACCGGGTTCGAGCTCGGCCAGCATCGCCGGCACCGTCAGATGGGCGCTGCCGAGGTGGACCGGAATGTGGGCGGCGTGGGCGACCAGACACCCGCGCCGGTCGAGCAGAGCGCAGGAGAAGTCGCGCCTCTCCTTGACGTTCGGGGACACGGCGCTCAGCCGGAGGGCCTCCCCCATCTCCTCGGCGACGCTGGCGAAGAGGTGGCGGAAGACGCCGAGTTCGGCCGCGCCCAGACGGTCGCCGCGCCGGCTCACCGCTTCACCTCCAGGACGAGTTCGCCGAAGCGCCCGACCCGGGCCCGCCAACCCGGCGGGACCACGGTGGTGCCGGAGTACTCGGCGACCACCGCCGGCCCCGCCAGCCGGTCGCCGGGAGCGAGCTCCTCGCGCCGGTACCAGCCGCAGCGGCGCCGGCCGGCGCCGGTCTCGGGCAAATGGGCGGCGGCGAAGAAACGCGGTTGGGCCGTCCGCCGCCGGAGCCGCCGCGGCCGCCAAGGCGAGACGACCGGGCCGTCCGCCTGGACCCGGACGGCGTCCAGCAGTACCGGGCGGTCGCGGCGGGCGTAGCCGAAGCGGCGCTCGTGTTCGGCGTGGAACCGGCCAAGCGGATCCGGCCCCTCCGGCAAGGCGAAACCGCCGGCCTGACCTTCACCGCGCAGTTCGAGCACCCGGCGCAGACGGATGCGGGAGGCGGCCACCCCCTCGGCCCGGAGTTCGGCCCGGGCCCGCTCCACCAGCGGCGCGAACAGCCGCCGGCGTTCGGCGGCGGCCGGCAGCGGCGCCAGCACGCTGCGCGCGAAGGTCCGCCGCGGCGGCGCGGCGAGCAGGCCGAGGGCGGAGAAGACGCCGGCGAAGGGCGGAACGACCACCCGGGCCATGCCGAGCCGGTCGGCCAGCCAGGCGGCGTGCAGGCCGCCGGCGCCGCCGAAGGCGTAGAGGGCGAGCCCGCGGGGATCGTGCCCCTCGGCCAGGCTGACCCGGCGCAGCGCCCTCTCCATGCCCGTGGTCGCCACTTCGAGCAGGGCCTGGGCCGCCGCGGTCGGCTCGAGCCCGAAGGCCCGGCCGAGTTCGGCGAGCGCGGCCTCGGCCCGTTCCGGGCGGAGCGGGAATTCGCCGCCGAGGAACTCCTCGGGGTGCAGGCGGCCGGCGACGAGGTGGGCGTCGGTGACCGTGGCCCGGGCGCCGCCGCGGCCGTAGCAGGCCGGGCCGGGTTCGGCGCCGGCCGAGTCCGGCCCGACCCGCAGGGCGCCGCCGGCGTCCGGCCGGGCCAGGCTGCCGCCGCCGGTGCCGACCGTGTGCAGCGGCAGGCCGCGGCAGAGCAGCGGCAGACCGGCGACGCCGATCGGCGCCAGCGGCGGCTCGCCGGCCGGGAGCAGGGCGACGTCGGTCGAAGTGCCGCCCATGTCGAGGGTGAGGACGGCGCCGTCGCCGCGGGCGTCGGCAAGCGAGCGCGCCGCGGCCAGACCGCCGGCGGGACCGCTCAGGGCCAGGTTCACCGGCCGCTCGGCGGCAGCCGCGGCCTCGCAGGTGCCGCCGTCGCTCCGCATCACCCGCAGGCACGAGCCCGGTCCCCAGCCCTCGGTCAGGGCCAGGTCGAGCAGGCGCAAGGCCGGTCCGACCACGGGCCGCAGGCCGGCGTCGGCCCAGGTCGTGACCCCTCGCTCGTACTCGCGGACTTCGGGCGCGACCTCGGAGCTGAGGACGACCGGCACGCCGAGCCGCCGCAGGGCCCGGCCGAGCCGGCGCTCGTGCCGCGGCTGACGCCAGGCGTGCAGAAGGAGGACCGCTACCGCCTCCGGCCGCCGTTTCGCCACCTCGGCCGCCGCCCGCTCGACTTCGGCTGTGGTCAGCTCCTCCAGGACCCGCCCGGCGGCATCGAGCCGCTCCCGTACCTCGACCACCCGCGACCGCGGCAGATTCGGCCGCGGCGGCCGCGGCTCGAGGTCGTAGAGTCGGGCGCGCTCCTGGCGGCCGATCGCCAGCAGGTCGGCGAACCCCCGGGTGACGACCAGGACGACCCGGCCGAGGCGGCCGGTCAGGAGGGCGTTGGTCGCGTGGGTGGTGCCGTGAACGAGGTCGACCGGGCCGCCGCCGGCCGGCGCCAGGCGCTGGAGGGCGGTCAGGACCGCCGCCGCCGGCGCCCGCGGCGTGGTCGGAACCTTGGCGACCTGGAAGCCGCCGGCCCCGTCCGCCGCGATCGCGTCGGTGAAGGTGCCCCCCGTGTCGATGCCGACGCGACGTCCGGCCATGGCGTCCAGGATAGGCCGGCCCCCGGCCCGGTCCCACGCCACGCCCTAGAATCGACCGCGGACCGCGGGCCGACGCCCGCCGCCGGCACGCGGCTTGCTCTCCTCCCGAGGACTGTGGCCCGGAAACCTGCCCCCGCCTCCCCCGCCGAACCGGAAGTTCCCCGGCCGGAGAGTGACTACCGCATCCTCGGCCACCGGATCGACCGGCTGACCGCCCGCCTGGCCCTCGGCACCCTGTTCCTGGTCACGGCGCCGATGTCGGCCGGCTTTTATCTGATCTCGCTCCACCACTACCGCCAGGCGATCGAGGTCGAACGGCTGGCCGCCGACGTCCAAAGCCAGATCCTGGAGGCCGGCCTGCGGCACCAAATGGTCGATCGCGACAAGGACCTCACCGCCGAACTCATCCGCCAGGTCGAGGGCAGCGACGGCGTTCATCGGGCGATGATCCTCGATCACGCCGGCGAGATCCGAGTCGCCAGCGACCCGAGCTGGGTCGGCCGGGTCATCCCCCGCGACTCTCCCACCTGCACCACCTGCCACGCTCTCGACCCGAGCCGCAGGAAGCGCTGGACGCTGATCGAGGCGGACGGCGGTGAGGTCCTGCGCACGATCCGGCCGATCGAGAACCGACCCGAGTGCCACCGGTGCCACGATCCGGGCCGGCGCTGGAACGGCATGCTGATCCTCGACACCTCGTTGGCGCCGCTGCAGGCGCGCCGGGCCCGGGACGCCTGGTGGTTCTTCGGAGGCGCCGCCGTCCTTTCCGTGGTCCTCCTCGCCGGTATGCGCCTGCTGGTGAAGAACCTGATCCTGCGCCGTCTCGAGTCCTTGTCCGGTTCCGCCCGCCGGCTGGCCGCCGGTGACCTCGCCCACCGCTCGCGGCTGCCGGGCGACGACGTTCTCGCCGCCCTATCGGTCGATTTCGACCGGATGGCCGAGCGGATCGAGAAGCTGGTGGCGGAGGTCAGGCGCCAGGAGAACCGGCTGATCCAGGTCCTGAACAGCCTCGACGACGGTCTCCTGGTCCTCGATCGCAACTGCCGGGTCCTCGCCGCCAACCGGTCGATTTGCAGCCGGCTCGGGGTGACGGCGAACGAGATCCGCGGCCGTCCCCTCCACCAGCCGGGCGGCGGTCGCCTGCCCTGCTGCCGGGACGAACTCGAGTGTCCCACCCGCCGGTGCCTGCACACCGGTCGGACCGAGCGCGGCATCTTCAGCCAACCGGAGGAGGAGGGTCTCGACCCGATGATCGAGGAGGTCTACGCTTCCCCGGTCTTCAACGGCGAGGGCCGCCTGGTCCAGATCGTCGAGATCTGGCGCGACATCACCGAGCGGGTACACGAGGAGGAGCGGCTGGCCGAGATCGAGAACCTGGTCTCGCTCGGCGCCCTCGCCGCGGGTTTCTCGCACGAGATGAACACACCGCTGGCCACGATGCAGACCTGCGCCGACGCCCTGGCCGGCCGCATCGGCGACCGGAGCGGCGCCGGCCTCTCCCCCGACGAGGCCGCAGAGGTACGGGAAGCGGCCGAGCTGATCCGCGGCCAGATCGATCGTTGCCGCCGCATCACCGGCATGTTCCTGCGCTTCGCACGCGGCATTCCGCCGACCGTGGACGCCGTCGAGCTGGCGGAGGTCGCCGCCCGGGTGGTGAACCTGGCCTCCTCCACCGCCCGCACCGACGGCGTCCGCCTCGTGTTCGAGCCGCCGCCGCCGTTGCCCCCGGTCCGAGCCAACGCCGAGCTGGTCCAGCACGTTCTGCTCAACCTGTTGGTCAACGCCGTCCGCAGCTGCCGCGGCCGGGAGGGCGGCCGGGTGACCGTCCGCTTCCTCGTCCTCTTCGGCGAGGGCTACGTATCGCTCCAGGTCGAGGACAACGGCTGCGGCATTCCGGAGGGAGCCCGCGGCTGGCTGTTCCGCCCCTTCCATCGCCGTCGGAACAGCGGCAGCGGTCTCGGTCTATTCCTCTGCCGCAGCTTCATGCGCCGCTTCGGCGGTGACGTCCGCCTGGTCCGGAGCGAGGTCGGCGCGGGATCGCTGTTCGAGGTCCTGTTCCCGATTCTCCTGGAGGAGCAGGAATGAGCGGGCGGGAGAAGCGGGAGCGGATTCTCCTGGTCGACGACGACGATGCCTTCCGCGCTGTTCTCGCCCGCGAACTGCGCCGGCGGGGGTTCGAGGTCGAGACCGCCGCCTCGGGGGCGACCGCTCTCGACCTGGCCGCCGCCCGGCCGCCGGCGGTGGTCCTGCTCGATCTCCGCTTGGGCGACATGGACGGGATCGATGTCCTGCGCCGACTGATCGACAGCGGCCTCGCCGCCGGCGTGATCCTCCTCACCGGCCACGGGACCATCGACAGCGCGATCCAGGCGATCAAGCTCGGCGCCTACGACTACCTCGAGAAGCCTTGTCCGGTGGACAAGATCGAAATGACCATCCGCAAGGCCCTGGAGCACCTCGGTCTGCTCGCCCGCCAATCGGTTCTCGAGGACGGCCTGAGGCCGCCGGATCCGCGGCGGGAGATGGTCGGCTCCGGCCCCGCGTTCCAGCGTCTGATGGACCAGGCGGAACGGGTCGCTCCGACCGATGCCGCCGTTCTGATCCAGGGTGAGACCGGCAGCGGCAAGGAGATGGTCGCCCGCCTGATCCACACCCTCAGTCCGCGCTCCGACCGGCCCTTCGTCGCCGTCAACTGCGCCGCCCTGCACGAGGATCTCCTCCTGAGCGAACTCTTCGGACACGAGAAGGGGGCGTTCTCCGGCGCGCTGCGGCGCAAGCACGGCTTGTTCGAGGTCGCGGACGGAGGCACCCTCTTCCTGGACGAGATCGGGGACACCTCGCCGGCCAGCCAGGCGGTGTTGCTGCGCGCGCTCGAAACCGGTCGCTTCCGACGGGTCGGCGGCACCGAGGAGATCGCGGTGGACGTGCGGCTGATCTCGGCCACCAACCGCGACCTCGGCGATCCCGGCGAGAGCCGCTTCCGGGAGGACCTTTACTACCGGCTGGCGACCGTCCGGATCGACGTCCCGCCCCTGCGCGAACGCCGCGAGGACCTGCCCCTCCTGATCGAGCACTTCTGCTCGCTCCAGAACCTGCGCAGCGGCCGCCGGAGCCGCTTCAGCCGCGAGGCGATGGCGGCCTTGTTGAATTACGATTGGCCGGGCAACGTCCGCCAGCTCATCCACGTCGTCGAACAGGCCTTCATTCTCAGCCGGCGGCGCATCCTCCCCCTGGAGGTCCTGCCGCCGGATCTGCGTCAGCCGGAAGCGCCGGCAGCCGATCCGGACCAGGAACTCGTCCCGCTGGACGTGGTCGAGTGGCGGCACATCCGCAAGGTGCTGGCGGCGGTGGACGGGAATCGGGCCCGAGCGGCGGCGATCCTCGGCATTTCCGAGCGCACCCTCTACCGGTTGATCGCCCGCCACCAGGAAGGCGGGCGGGAATCGGACTGACAATCTGTCAGTACGCTTTCTTCTTTCACGACAAGGATTTCCGAATACAGCGGGGGCTCCCGCCTGACATTTTGTCAGGGAAAGGGACGGGATCGGCCGGGTGGGAGGCGACGGTCGGGCCGGATCGGCGGCGGCAGCGACCGGATCCGCGCTCATCGGCGGCGTTCGCGCCCCTTCCGTGCTCCCGGCACGCGCATTGCTCGGACCTCGGCAACCTCAACCCCACCCTGAACGCCATGGAGAGCGCCATTCCGATGTTCCTTTTCTTCGGCAGCCTGACCCTGTTCGGGATGCTGATCATCTGGGCCGGCTACCAGAGCCGCGAACTCGAGCGCCGGGACCAGGCCCTGGCCGCCGAGCCGACGGCGGCCGGAGAGGATTCGTTCCTGGCCGAACCGGAACCGACCGAGGAGGAGGCGTTGACTCCGGTGTTTCGGCTCCTCGACGGCTACCTCCACCGGCAGCGGCTCGAAGCCGAATCCTTCGTCAACGAGCCCGACCTGGACAAACTGCTCGCCCGAGCCGAGCAGGAGCTGGCGCCCGAACTCCTCGACCGGGTCGAGGCCTTCCTCCGCCGCGAGTTCCTGGCCGCCCGGACCTACGTCTCCTCCCCGAACCGGGATCTCCTGCAATCCGCCGCCGCCGGCGCCGCCTGAGCCGGCGGCAGGACAGCCGAGCGATGGAATACATCCTGAAGACGGCCGAGGTGTTCGCCGGCCTGCCGAAGGAATCGATCGAGCGCCTGATCTCGATCTCGCGGCCCCAGCACCTCGACAAGGACGAATACCTGTTCCGGATCGGCGACCAGGCCGACCGCTTCTTCCTGGTGCGCAACGGCGAGGTCGCCACCTGTCTGCCGCTGCGGATCGCCGGCGGCGTTCGGGACATCGCCGTCGACACGATCGGGCCGGGTGAAGTTCTCGGCTGGTCGGCCTTCGTCCAGCCCCATCGCTTCACCCTCTCGGCCCGGGCGACCCGGGAGACCGAACTCATCGCCTTCGACCGGGAAGGGCTCAGCCGGTTCCTGGCCTCGGATCCGGACCTGGGCAGCCGTTTCTTCGCCCGCCTGACAGAAATCATCGGCCACCGACTCCTCACCATCCAGGCGCTCTGGGGCCGGGAACTCCAGCGCACGGTCAGCGCCGGGCTCCTGGAGCGGGAGGAAACCGCGCAGCAGAGCTGAACAGGAGAGGAAACGATGCCGGAATCGAACCGACGCGCGAGCAAGGAACAGCCGGGAAGCGGCTTCCTCGCCCCCTGCCTGGCCACCGGCCTGCTCTTCTTCGTCGCCGGCGGCGCCTACGGATTCCTGACTGGTGACAACTTCCGACGCCAACCGATCGAGCAACCGATCGCCTTCAATCACCGACTCCACGTCGAGGAACAGGGTCTGGACTGTGAGGACTGTCACCCCGGCTGCCGGTCCGAGGTCAAGCCGGGCATTCCGGACGCCGACACCTGCCTGATGTGCCACGCCGAGGCCCAGGGCGACTCCGGCGAGGAGGCGCGGTTGGTGGCGATGCTCGCCCGGGGAGAGTCGCCGGCCTGGCGCCCGCTGTTCCGCCAGCCGCCCCACGTCTTTTTCTCCCACCGCCGTCACACCGCCGTCGCGGAACTCGACTGTGGCGAGTGCCACGGCGACATCGGCTCGAGTACCACCCCCCCTCGCCTTCCCGACAAGCTCCGCATGGACGACTGTCGAGACTGCCACCTCGAGCGTGGGGTCTCGGTGAGTTGTTCCGCCTGCCACCGCTAGCCCGAAACCAGTCATGGCCTTCTCCCGCCGAGGATTCCTGGGCGCCGCCGCCGGCGCCGCCGCCGGCACGGCGTTCGGCCTCTCCCGAGGACGGGCGATGTCCCGGCTCATCGCCGACCTCGACTTCGCGGTCTACCCGCCGGGCGGCCCGGAGACCTTCGCCCTCTCGGTCTGCCGGGAATGCCCCGGCGGCTGCGGCACCCGCGTCCGCTGCATCGGCGGCCGGCCGGTCAAGCTGGACGGCAATCCGCTGCACCCGGTGAACGCCGGCCGTCTCTGCCCGAAGGGGCAGGCCGCCCTGCAGGCGCTCTACCACCCCGACCGGATCCTGCGGCCGCTGCGCCGGGAAGGCCGCCGAGGCGACCCGGACTCCTTCCGGCCGGCCGATTGGGACGAGGCCCTGGCCGAGATCGGGGTGCGCCTCGGCCTCCTGCGCAAGCAGGGCCGACCGGAGGCGCTGGGGCTGCTTCGCGGCCCGGACGCGGGCCTGGACGAGGCCCTGGCGGGCAGGTTCCTCGCCGCCTTCGGATCGCCGAACGACCTCGTCCAGCACGGCGGCTCCGAGGCTCCGGCGCTGGCCGCCCAGGCCAGCCAGGGAATCCGCCGGGCCCCGGTCCCGGACCTGGGCGAGGCCGACCTGGTCCTCTCCTTCGCCGGAGATTTCCTGGACTGTCCGGACTCTCCGGTCCTGATGACTCGAGCCTTCGGCCGCTTCCGCCGCGGGCGCGGCGGCCGCCGCGGGCGATTCATCTACGCCGGCAGTCGCGAGTCGCTGACCGCTTCCGCGGCCGACGAATGGGTACCGATCCGGCCCGGCAGCGAAGGGCTCCTGGCTCTCGGCATCGCATCCGTGATCGTCGCCGAAGGTCTCTACGACCGGGCCTTCGCCATCCGCCACCTGGCCGGCTTCGAGGACGGCCCGGATGGAAGCCCGGGCCTGCGTCGCCTGCTCCTGACGGATTTCGGCCTCGACCGGGTCTCCGCGGCCACCGGCGTGCCGGTCAACTGGATCCTACGGATCGCCCGGGAGTTCGCCGCCGCCCGGCCCGGCCTGGCTCTCGGTCCGCGTTCCGGCCAACAGCTGGCGGCCTCTTTGCTCGGCCACCTCGGCGCCGCCGTCCTGAACGGTCTCTGCGGCAGCATCGACGTCGCCGGCGGCGTTCTGACCGCCGGCCCCGGTCCGCTGCCGGCCTGGCCGGACCTCCCGGACGATCCGGTGGCCGCGGCCGGACGCGGCCGGGCCCGGCTCGACCGGGCCGCGGCGGGCGAGCTGGCGGCGGCGGATCCGGGCGCCCTCGCGGCCGCGATCCTGGCGGAGGAGCCCTACCGCCTGGAGGCCCTCTTCGTGCTCGGCTGCGACCCGGCCTGGGTCGGGCCGGCGCCGGAGGCCTTTGCGGCGGCGATGGCCAAGGTCCCGCTGGTCGTCGCCTTCGCCTCCCTGCCCGATCGCACCGCCCTGCTCGCCGACTGGATCCTGCCGCTGCCCCACGCCCTGGAAACCTGGGCCTGCCACTTCGGACCGGCCGACGCCGCCTTCCCGGTCGTCTCGCTGGCCCGGCCGGTACTGACGGAACCGCTCGGCGACGTGCGCCCGGCCGGCGAGGTCTTCCTCGAGCTGGCCCGCCGGCTCGGCGGGCCGGTGGCGGAGGCCCTGCCCTGGCCGGGGATGCCGGAACTCATCCGGGACCAGATCGGCCGCCTGTTCGCGGCCCGGCGCGGCGCGATCATCGGCACCGCCTTCGACGAGGCCTGGGTCCGGCTGATGGAACGCGCCGGCTGGTGGGCGCCGGGCTATCGGAGCGAGGAGGAACTCTGGAACCGGATGCTCGAGACCGGCGGTTGGTGGGATCCCTTCTACGACCACCAGGACTGGCAGCGGGTGCTCCGGACCGAGTCGGGGCGCTTCGAACTCCGCCCCGACTTGATCGCCGAGCTGGACCGCCAGGCCGCCCTGCGCGGCGCCGGCCGGGTCGAGGGGGAGGGGGCCGCCGGGGACGGCAGCCTGGCGGTCCACCTGTTCGAACCGCTGGCCCTGGCCGGCGGCCGAGGCGCCCACCTCCCCTTCCTCCAGGAGATCCTCGATCCCGACCACCAGGAGAAGTGGGAGACCTGGGCCGAGATCCATCCCGAGACCGCCGCCGAGCTGGACATCCGCGACGGCGAGCCGGTGGAGGTCCGGAGCGGCCAGGGCTCGGTCCTCGCCCGGGCACGGCTGACCGAACGGGTGGTGCCCGGTCTGGTCGCCCTGCCGGTCGGCCAGGGCGTTCCGCACGGCAACCACTGGACGCCGGCCGCCGACGGCAACCCCTGTGCCCTGCTGGCCCCGGCCCGGGAGGCCCTGACCGGCCTGCCGGACGCCGCCGCCACCCGGGCCGGCATGGTCGGCCGAGAACGCCGCCGGATGCGGCAGGAGGCTTGAGATGACCCGCTGGGGAATGGTGATCGACCTCGACCGCTGCACCGCCTGTCAGGCTTGCGTGGTCGCCTGCCGCGTGGAGAACAACGCCCCGCCCTCGGGACCGGAGTTCGCCCACCAAGGGCGGGACATCTCCTGGATCCGGCTCGGCTCGATCAAGCACGAGGAGGCCGGCAACCGGCCCGGGCTGAGCCTGGCGCCGCTGCCGTGCATGCACTGCGAGAACCCGCCCTGCGTCCACGTCTGCCCGACCCACGCCACGACCATCGACGAGGAGGGCATGGTGGCCCAGGTGCCGGCCCGTTGCATCGGCTGCCGCTACTGCACCACCGCCTGCCCCTACACCGTCCGGCAGTTCAACTGGCGTCTCGGCCAGTGGCCCGCGCCCCTGGACCAAGGGCGCAACCCGGACGTCTCCATCCGACCGCGCGGGGTGGTCGAGAAGTGCACCTTCTGCGCCCATCGGCTCCAACGGGCGCGCGACCGGGCTCGCTACGAGGGCAGGGAACTCGAACCGGACGAGTACGTCCCGGCCTGCGTCGAGAGCTGCCCGGCCGAGGCCATGTTCTTCGGCGACCTCGACGACCCGCACAGCGAGGTGGCGCGCCAAGCGGCCAGCCCGCGCGCCTTCCGGCTGATGGAAGAACTCGGCACCCGCCCGAAAGTCATCTACCTGTCGAAGGGAGAGTGAGATGGACCCCGACACCACCATGGTCGATCCGGACGAGGTCCTGCTGCGGCCGATGCAGCGGACGGGCTGGAAGTTCTGGCTCTTCTCGGCCGTCATGCTCGCGATCTGGGCCTTCGGGATGTACGAGTGGACGGTCCAGCTCCGGTCCGGCCTTCAGGTCACCGGTCTGAACGTCCCGGTCTACTGGGGCCTCTACATCACCAACTTCGTCTTCTTCATCGGCATCAGCCACGCCGGGACCCTGATCTCCGCCATTCTGCGCCTGTGCAAGGCCGAGTGGCGCCGGCCGATCACCCGGGCCGCGGAAGTGATCACCGTCCTGGTCCTGTTCTTCGGCGCCGGCTGCGTGATCCTCGACCTCGGCCGGCCGGAGCGGGCCCTGAACGTCATCCTCTACGCCAACGGCCACTCGCCGCTGGTCTGGGACGTCTGCTCGATCACCGTTTACCTGACCGGCAGCCTGATCTACCTCTACCTGCCGCTGATCCCGGACGCCGCCATTCTCCGCGACCGCATGCCGCAGCGACGCTGGTTCTACCGGATCGTCGCCCTGGGCTACCGCGGCACTCCCCGGCAAAAGAAGATCCTCGAGACCGCGATCTCGGTCATGGCGGTGGTGGTGATCCCGATCGCCGTCTCGGTCCATACCGTCGTCTCCTGGGTCTTCGCCATGACCGTGCAGCCGATGTGGCATTCGACCATTTTCGGCCCCTATTTCGTGGTCGGCGCCATCTTCTCCGGCATCGCCGGGATCCTGATCGCGATGGCCATCGTCCGCAAGGTCTATCACCTGGAGAACTACCTGAAGCCGGTCCACTTCAACAACCTCGGCCTGCTGCTGCTGGTGATGACCTTGCTCTGGTTCTACTTCACCTTCGCCGAGTATCTGACGACCTATTACGGCTCGGAACCGGACCACATGCGGATCTTCACGGCCAAGATCCACGGCCAGTACGCGCCGCTCTTCTGGAGCATGGTCCTCTGCTGCCTGGTGATTCCCTTCTGCCTTCTCGTCACCAAGCGGACCCGCTCCTCGGTCTGGGGGTGCGTCACCGCCTCGGTCGCGGTCGAGATCGGCATGTGGCTCGAACGCTACCTGATCGTCGTGCCGAGCCTGTCCAACCCGCGCCTGCCGCGGGCGGACGTCTCCTACGCCCCCACCCTGGTCGAGTGGTCGCTGCTCGCCTCCTTCGTCGCCGCCTTCATCTTCCTCTACGGCTTGTTCACGAAGGTCTTCCCGATCGTCTCGATCTGGGAGGTCAAGGAAGGGCGGGAGAAGGCTCTCTCCGAGGTCGAGGAGCGGATCCGCGAAGCCCTGCCCGGGATCACCCCCGACGCGCCGGCCGTCGGCCCGGCCGAACGCCAGCGACGAGATCAACGAGATGCTCAGCCTGTCCTCACTCCTGCTTCCTAGCCTGCTGCTGGCCGGTCCGTGCGGCCCGGGACGGCTCGACGACCGCGGCGGCGATCCGGTCCTCGGCCAGCGGGTGTTCGTCGAAGCCGGCTGCGTCCGCTGTCACGCGGTGCGCGGGGCCGGTGGACGGATCGGCCCGGATCTCGGTCGGCGGACCCGGCCCAGTTCCTACGCCGAACTGGCGGCGGCGATGTGGAACCACTCGCCCACCATGGCCGAGAAGATGCGGGAACTCCACCTGCGCCGGCCGACCCTGGAGGGCGATCAGCTCGCGGATCTCATTTCCTTCCTCTATTTCCTGAACTACTTCGACGAGCCGGGGGACGTCACCGCCGGCCGGCTCCTCTTCCGCGAGAAAGGTTGCATCTCCTGCCACCGCGCCGAGGGGGAAGGCGGTGACACCGGCCCCGCCCTCGACGGCATCTCGCGCGGCGCCAGCCCCCTCAGCATCGCCTCCTCCCTCTGGAACCACGGCCCGGCGATGGCGGCGGCGGTGGCGTCCTCGGGCATGGAGCTGCCGACCTTCGCCGGCGCCGAGATCCTCGATCTCTTCGCTTATCTGCGCAGCATCGGCCGGCGTCAGGGCGCGCCGCGCTTCGAATCCGCGGGCGATCCGGTCCGGGGCGAGGAACTCTTCACCGACAAGAACTGCGCCGCCTGCCACGGCGTCTTCGCCGATCCAGGCGAGGAACTGGCCGGCCCCGATCTCGGCCGCAGCGAACTGCGCGGCAGCGTCACCGTGATCGCCGGCCGAATGTGGAACCACTGGCCGCAGATGGCCAGCCGCATGGAGGAGGTCGGCATGGAAGTGCCGCAGCTCACCGCCGCCGACCTCGGCGACATCTTCGCTTTCATCTACCAGGCCCGCTTCGTCGGTGAACCGGGCGACCCGGTCCAGGGGCGGACGGTGTTCGAGGCCAAGGGCTGTGCGGTCTGTCACGGCGCCGACGGCGAAGGCGGCGTCGGCCCCGCTCTTCGCCCGAACCTGGCCGGCCGCGGCCCCGAGGAAGTGTTGCAGGCGATGTGGAACCACGCTCCGGCCATGCAGACCAAGCTCGAGGCCAAAAACCTGTCCTGGGTCGAGCTCACCCCCAAAGAACTGACCGATCTGACCACCTTCCTGGCCGCCGGCCTGCCGGCGGACTGAAGCGGACGATCAGTCGGGGTCGAGGCGGACCTTGACCCCGATCTCCCGGCCGTCCCGTTCGATCAGCACCTCGACCTCCTCGCCCGGCCGATGCGAGGCGAGTTCCAGGATCAGCTCGCGACGGCTGTGGACCCGGGTGCCGCCGACGCCGAGGATGACGTCGCCGAGCAGGGTGCGGCCGTCGGCGGTCTCCTGCAGGGGCCGGATACCGGCGCGGTCGGCCGGACCACCGGGCAGGACCTCGCTCACGACCACCCCGTCGATGCCGTTGGCGCGGGCGATCGCGTCGTCGAGCATCGTGATTCCGAGCACCGCCCGCGGCGGCCGGCCGGTGCGGATGATCTCCGGCACCACCCGGTTGACGGTGTCGGCGGGCACCGCGAAGCCGATGCCGGCGCTGGCTCCGGTCGGACTCTTGATCGCAGTATTGACTCCGATCAGGCGGCCGGCGCTGTCCAGCAAGGGGCCGCCCGAGTTACCGGGGTTGATCGCCGCGTCGGTCTGGATGACGCCGCGGATGACGTTGCCGGCGACGCCGACGATCTCCCGGCCGAGACCGGAGACGACGCCGGTGGTCAGGGTGTGGTCGAGGCCGAACGGGTTGCCGATGGCGAAGACCCGCTGGCCGACCTGGAGCGATTCGCTCTCGCCGAGCGGGACCACCGGCAACGGCCCGGCCCCGTCGATCTTGAGCACGGCGAGGTCGGCGGTCGGATCGCTGCCGACGAGGCGGGCGCGGAACTCGCGGCCGTCGGCGAAGCTGACGTAGGCGAAGTTGGCCTCGCGGATGACGTGGAAGTTGGTGACGATGTAGCCGCGCTCGTCCCAGACGAAACCGCTGCCCTCGCCCTGCAGGGTCTCGACCACCCGCAGGCTCCAGGGATTGCGGCGGAGTTCGGTGGTGCGGATGTTGACCACAGCCGGGGCGGCGGCCTGGAACAGCTCGATGGTCGCCTTCTCCTCCTCGGCCAGATCGCCGCGGGCGGCGACGGTCCGCGGCCGGGCCGCCGGATCGTGGAGCCGGCCGAAGCCGAATAGGCCGGCGCGCCAGCTCGCGACCAGAGCCATAGCCAGGGCGGCCAGGGCGAGCAGCAACGGACCGCGGCCGGGACGGGACGGCGGAGGGGGCGGCGGAGGCTGGAACATGCCGACCGGTATACGCCCGCCGGCCGCCTCCCGTTGGCGGCCGGCTAGGAGACCGGCCGACCGTACAGCGAGAACTCCTCGATCACGGCCGGGCCGCCGTCGAAGGTCCAGTGGTTGAGCCGGACCCGGTCCAGCCAAGCCGGCCGGATCCGGTGAATGCGGCGGTTGCCGATCGCGCTTCCCTCGCCCAGCTTGATCCAGATCCCGTCGTCGGCGCGGCGGCCGTCGAGGCCGTAGCGCTTGACCCGCTGGCCGTCCTCGATCCGCTCGCGCAGGACGATCCGGTCGATCACCGCCGGCTGGGGCGGATCGAGGTCGACGCGGTGTCGGGCGCAGCGGATCGTGGCGAGGGGCCGGCCCCAGAGCCGCTCGACGGCGGCGCCGAACTCGCGGCAGCGACCGAGATCCGGCTCCGGGACCAGTCCGTGCGGGTCCGGCGCCAGGCCGAGGATCAGGGTGGCGTTGCGGCCGACCGAGCGCTCGTACATCTCGAGCAGGCGGCCCAGCGGCAGCACCGCCGGTTCGTCCCCCGGCTCCCAGAACCACTCGTGGCGGCCGCCGCCGGAGCGCAACGGCGCGTCGGCCATCGCCGGGCACCAGGCCGAGCCGTCCGGATCGCCGTGGCCGAGGGCGTCGGGGTCGTGGGCGCCGATGCGGACCCGCTCGGGATCGACGGTGGACCAGCACGGATAAGGCACCTCGCCGTTCTCGTTTCCCGCCCAGCGGGCGTCGCGGCGCTGATCGGAGTGGTAGAAGAGGGCCCGCGGCTGATGTTCGGCGAAGATCGGCAGAACGTCGGGGCCGCCCTGCTCGGGAGTCAGGATGCCGCCGTCGAACCAGATCTCGAACAGCTCACCATAGCGGGTCGCCAGCTCCCGGCACTCCGCCTCGACCAAACGGTTGTACTCCTCCTGGCTCAAAGGCGACCGTTCGCCGACCCGGAAGTCCCGGACGCCGAGCCGGGCGTTCCAGCGCGCCCCGTAGTAGAGGCCGGGGGCGACTCCGTGCCGGTGGGCGGCGGCGACGAAATCGGCGACGACGTCGGCCTTGCCGTCCCGCCAGGGGGCGGCCTTCAGGCAGAACGGATTGACCTCCGACTGCCAGAGGCGGAAGCCGGTCTCGTGACAGGCGGTGAGGAGCGCGAAGCGGGCGCCGAGACCCTTCACCGCCTCGAACCACTGGTCGATGTCATAGCGGTCGGGAGCGAAGATCGCCGGGTCCGGCGGCGGCGTCCGCCGGTTCTCGGCCTGGTGGTAGCGCTTGCCGTCGAAGACGTGCAGGTCCCAGTGGAAGACCACGCCGAGTTCGGCCTTCTGCCAGGCAAGCTGAGCCGGATTCGGCCGCGGCCGTCCCCGGCCGAGGCGGCGGCCGGGACCGCCGAGGGCCAGAAAG
>RFGR01000100.1 GCA_003696625.1 Planctomycetota bacterium | reverse complement strand
GGAGGGCGACGGCTTCGCGGTGCTCTCGGCCGACGCCGAACTCCTACGCGGCCTGGCGCGGGAGCGCGGCGCCGAGGAGCTGTTCACGACGGATCCGCGGGCGGCGGCGGCGACCGGACTGCCCCTGCTGGCGGCGCCGCCGGTGGCCTTCGCCGACCCCGGCGACTGGCCGCGTCACCGGCTGCTGGCGGCGATCGGCGCCAACACCACCGTCCAACGACTGCGGCCGGAGCAGCTCGCCCCCCGCAGTGCCTGGCTGAAGGGATCGCGGGAGCGCGCCCGGGACTTCGCCGGCGACCCCGCCGCCTGGCGGCGCGCCGACGAGCTGGCCGCGCGGGCCTCCTACCGCATTCCGCTGGGCGAGAAGAAGCTGCCGCGCTTCCCGACCCCGGGCGGACGCAGCGCCTCGGCCCACTTGGCGCGGCTGTGCGAGCGCGGGCTGAAGCGGCGCCGGGTGCCGGCGGCGGCGCGCCCGCGCTACCGGGCCCAGCTCCGGCGCGAACTCGCCTTGATCGACGAACTCGGCTTCGCCGACTACTTCCTGATCGTGGCCGAGATCGCCGGCTGGGCGCGCCGGCGCGGCATCCAGAGCTGCGGCCGCGGCTCGGCCGCGAACAGCCTGGTTTCCTGGCTGCTCGGGCTGACCCACGTCGATCCGCTGGCGCACGGCCTCTACTTCGAGCGCTTCCTGAACCGCGGCCGCAGCGACTTCCCGGATGTCGACCTCGACTTCGCCTGGGACGAGCGGGACGCGGTCCTCGATCACGTCTACGCGCGCTACGGCCGCGACCACGTGGCGATGATCTCGACCCACGCCACCTTCGCCGCCCGCGGCGCGGTGCGCGAGCTGGCCAAGGTGATGGGGCTGCCGGCGGCCGAGATCAACCCGGTCACCCGCGCCCTGCCCTGGCACCGCCAGGGCCCGCTCGATCCGGCGGAGGTGATGCGCCATCCGAAGGCCGCCGGCCTGCCGCTCGACGCCGAACCCTGGCGCACGATCCTGCGCGAGGCCGGTCGGCTCGACGGCTTCCCGCGCTTCCTCGGCGTCCACGCCGGCGGCGTCGTCCTGGCGCCGACGCCGCTGACCGACCACCTGCCGCTGGCCCGGGCCCGGAAGGAGACCGAGGCCGGCCCGCTGGTCGTGACCCAGTGGGACATGTACGGCGTCGAGGATGCCGGTCTGGTCAAGATCGACCTGCTCGGCAACCGCGGCTTGGCCGTGATCCGCGACGCCTGCGCGGCGGTCGAACGCAACACCGGCCTGCGGCTCGACTTCGCCCGCCTCGATCCGAAGCGGGACTCGCGCACCGGCGAGCTGCTCGAGCGCGGCGACACGATGGGCTGCTTCTACATCGAGTCGCCGGGCATGCGCGGGCTGCTGCGCAAGCTGCGCTGTCGCACTTTTCCGGCCCTGGTCGCGGCTTCGAGCATCATCCGGCCGGGGATCAGCGCGAGCGGCATGATGGCGGCCTACATCGAGCGCCATCACTGGTCGGTCGCCCACGGCGGCGCCCACGACGACTCCTGGTACCTGCACCCGGCGATGCGCGCGCTGCTGGCCGAGACCTACGGGGTGATGACCTACCAGGAGGACGTCATGAAGGTGGCCGAGGCGGTGGCCGGCATCGGCCCCGAGGAATCCGACGGCATGCGCCGGGCGATGACCAAGAAGCGGGCCTGGCAGCGGCTCGAGCGGTTCCGCGAGCGCTTCGTCGCCGGCGCGGTCGCGCGCGGCTGCGCGCCGGCCGTGGCCGAGGAGCTGTGGCGCCAGATCGAGTCCTTCTCCGGCTATTCCTTCTGCAAGGCCCACTCGGCCAGCTACGCCGAGGTCAGCTTCCGCTCGGCCTACTTGCGCGCCCACTTCCCGGCCGAGTTCATGGCCGCGGTGCTCGACAACCGCGGCGGTTACTACGCCCCTTTCGCCTACGTCGCCGAGGCCCGGCGCATGGGGCTGCGCCTCGAGCTGCCGTGCGTGAACCGTTCCGGCCGCGGCTTCGCCGGCGGCGGCGGCGCGATCCGGGTCGGTCTGGACGCGATCCTCGGCCTCTCCGCCGCCGGCCGCGACCGGCTGCTAGCGGCGCGGGCGACCGGCGGCCCCTTCGCCGATCAGGAGGACCTGCTCCAACGGGTGCCGCTTCAGCCCGGCGAACTCGAGGCGTTGATCCGCGCCGGCGCCCTCGACGGCCTGGGCGACGCCCTCACCCGCCCCGAGCGGATGCGCGCCGCCGCCCTCTGGGCCCGGCGGCGGCGCGATCCGATCCGCGGCCCCGGCGGCCTGTTTCCGGCGGCGGCGACGCGGCGACCGCCGCCGGCCCCGGAGTACGACCGCCGCACCCTGCTGCTGCAGGAGTGGGCGACCCTCGACTTCCTGGTCAGCGCCCACCCGCTCAGCCTCTTCGCCGACGCCGTCCGCGCCGCCGGCGCCGTTCCGGCGCGCGAACTCGAACGCCACGTTGACCGGACCGTGCGCCTGGTCGGCTGGCAGGTGACGCAGAAGCCGATCCGCACCCGCCGCGGCCGGCCGATGATGTTCCTCTCCTTCGAGGACACCACCGCCCTCTACGAGGCGGTGCTGTTCCCGTCCCAGTACCGCCGTCTGGCACCCTGGACGCTGACCCGCGGCCCCTACCTGGTCGAGGGCGTGCCGCGCGACGAGCACGGCGCGATCACGGTCGAGGTCCGTGATCTGCGTCTGCTCGACCCCGGCGTCCGGCCGCCAGCGCCGCCCGGTCAGTCCCGCTGGCGCCGCGGTGGCGCCGCCGCCGGATCCAAGGCGGGGAAGCGGGCGCCCTGGTCGTAGAGCACCCGGAACATCTCAGCCCGCAGCGCCGCCACCCGCTCGGGCTCGGCGGCGGCGCGATCCTCGTGCTCGCCCGGATCGGCGGCCAGGTCGTAGAGTTCGTCCCGGTCGTCCTCGTACCAGTGGATCAGCTTCCAGCGGCCGCGTCGGATGGCGCTCCAGGGGCGGACCAAGGTGCCGGCCCAGTAGTGGGGGAAGTGCCAGACCAAAGGCCGCTCCGTCCAGCCGGCCTCCTCGCCGCGCAGCAGCGGCAGCAGCGAGCGGCCGTCGAGAGCCCGATCGTCCGGCGGCGGCACCCCGGCGGCGGCGGCCAGGGTCGGGAACAGGTCGGTCGAAATCACCGGCACCGGGCAGGTCGCACCGGAGCGGGCGACGCCGGGCCAGCGCACGATCAGCGGCACCCGCAGGCCGCCTTCGTAGGGGAAGCCCTTACCGCGCCGGAGCGGCGCGTTGTCGGTGGCCGGGAAGTGGGTGGCGCCGCCGTTGTCCGAGGTGACGATGAAGAGGACCGCGTCGAGCAGGCCGCGCCGGCGCAGCTCGCCGGCGACCCGGCCGACCGCCCGGTCCACCTCGTGGACCATGGCCGCGTAGACCGGATGGTGATGCCGCCGCTCCGGCGGCAGGTCCCGGAAGAGGTCGATCGTCGCCGCGGGCGCTTGCAGCGGCGCGTGCACCTCGTAGGGGGCGAACAGGAGCAGGAACGGCCGATCGCCGCAGCCGGCGAGGAAGGCCAGGGCCTCGTCCGCTTCGCGCACCGCCAGGTACTGGCCGGCGGTCCGGCCCGGCAGGCCGGGAATGCCGTCTGGGTAGCGGCGGTTCCCGAAGGGGTCGAAGTAGGACGGCGGCTGGCCGAAACGGCAGCCGCCGGCGTTGAAGGCGTAGCCCTGGTCCTCGGGCCGCCAGCCCGCGGGCCCGAGGTGCCACTTGCCGACATAGCCGGCGCGCCAGCCGGCCGGCGCCAGCAGCTCGGCCAGGCTGATCTCGTCATGGTCCAGCCAGACCCGGTTGCGCGGAGTGAGCAGGCGCCCCCCCCTTGGGGCCGGAGCCAGGCCTTCCGGATGCCGACCGCAGGCGACGGCCTGGGCCGCCTCGGCCGAGGCGTGGTGGATCCAGTCCGTGATCCCCAGGCGGGCCGGGGCGCGGCCGGTCTGCACCGCCGCGCGGGTCGGCGAGCAGACGGCGGCGGAGGCGTAGGCCTGAGTGAACCGGGTCCCCTCGGCGGCCAGGCGGTCGATCTCCGGCGTTCGATAACCGTCGCTGCCGCAGCAGCCGAGATCGCTCCAGCCGAGATCGTCGACCAGGACCAGGACGACACCCCGCGGCGGGGGCAGGGGCGGCTCCTGGGCCAGCGGCGGCAGGGAGAAGAGGAAGGCGAGCACCCGGCCAGTATGAGCCTCGCGTTCAAGGAGAGGAGGCGGCGCGGCCGATGGATCGGAAAGCGTCGTGCGGCGCTACCCTTGGGAACCATGGTCCGCGGTCCGGTCCTCGTCCTCACCCTCTTCCTCTTCGGACCCTGGGCCTCGGCCCAGGACCAGGAGCCGGCGCCGCCGGCCGAGGCGCTGGCCGCCGCCCGCGAGGCCCTCGACCAGGGTGATCTGCCGGCGGCGGAGGAGCGCTTCCGGGCCGCGGCGGAGGCCGGCGTGCTCGAGGGCTGGCTCGGGCTGGCCGAGGTGTTGGAACGGGAAGGAGAGCCGGAGGCGGCGGCCGATGCCCTCTGGAGCTACTTCGGCGCCCGCCCCGAGGACACGGACGTCGGCCGTCGCCTCGCCGCCCTGCTGGCCGACCTGCCCGGCCACGAGTGGGAGGCCCTGCCCCTGCACGAGGATCTCCTCGACCGTCTGCCCGGCGACGCCGCCCTCCGGCTTGACCACGCCCGGTTGCTGTCCCGGACCGGCCGTCACCACGAGGCCCGGGCTGAGTTGGCCCGGCTGGCCGACGACGCCGAGCCGGAACTCGCCCGGGCCGCCCGTCTGGCCCTGGCCGACGACTACAATCGTTCCGGCCTGCGGCACCGCGCCGACGCCCTCTACCGGGAACTGCTGGCCGAGCGCGCCGACCCGGCCATCCTGCGCGGCTTGGCCGACCTCGAGCTGCGCCAGGGCCGGCCGGCGGCGGCGGCGGCCCTCTTCCAGGAGGCCCTGGCCGCTGACCCGGACGATTACGCCGCTCGCGAAAGCCTGGCCGCGGCCGAGGCGGCGCAGGCCCCGCAGTGGATCGCCCGGGCCGAGTCCTACCGGGCCAGCGACGACTGGCGCCGGTTGCGGCTGCTCACCGGCGTCGGCTTCGCGGTCGCCGGCGACACTCGGCTGCGGTTGGCCTGGGCCCGCGACCGCTACCGGGACCGGACCGGCGCCTCCCTGGTCCGCAATTCCCTGGTCCTGCGCGGGGACTGGCGGCCGGATCCGTTCGTGACCGTCCAGGCCGGCCTCGAGGCCGGCGACCAGGGTCGCGGCTCAAACCCGCGCGGCGGGGTCGGCGTCCGCTACGAACCGGCTGAGGCCGCATTCTTCGCCTTCTCCTACCGCCACGACGACTTCCTCGACCCGGCCGGACCCTTCGTCTTCGACCGGCGCAACGATTCCCTCGATCTGAGCCGGCTCGGGCGGCTCGGGCTGCAGTCCGACACCCTGGCGGCCGAGGCCTCCTACTTGCCGTCCGACGCCCTCGGCTTCCGCGGCCACGTCGCCGGCGGCACGATCGAGGACGGCAACAACCGGAGTGACCTCGCCTTGGAGCTGCTCCACGGCTTCTCCTTCGAGCCCGGCCTGGAACTCCGGCCGCACCTCGGTTACGCCCGGCGCCACTACCAGCTCGCCTCGCCGGCCTACTTCACCCCGAGCAACCTCGAGTCCTGGAGCGCCGGCTGCGAGCTGGCCGCCTGGAGCTGGAACCGCGGGCGGGAGTTCCGCTGCGACCTCGCCGTCTTCCGGCAGCCGTCCGGCATCGACGCCTGGGGCTTCCGGGCCGACGCCGACTATCGCCAGCGCCTGGGGGACGCCACCTCGCTCCAGCTCGGCCTGAGCTGGCTGACCACCCCGGAGCGCGGCCCCGGCAGCCGGTTGCGCTCCCTCGCTCTTCTGGCCGGCCTCGCTCTCGCCTTCTGACGCCGTGCCGGCCGAGCTGGATCTGGTCCCGCTGCTGACCGGCCTGTTCGGCGGCCTGGCCCTGTTCCTGTTCGGGCTGGAGATTCTGTCCGACTCGCTCAAGGCGGTGGCCGGCGAGCGGATGAAGCGGATCCTCGGCCGACTGACCGGCAACCGCCTGTTCGGCCTCCTGACCGGCGGCCTGTTGACGGCGGTGATCCAATCTTCCTCGGTCACGACCGTCTTGCTGGTCGGGTTCGTCTCGGCCGGACTGATGGATCTGGGCCAGGCCCTGGGGGTGGTCCTCGGCGCCAGCATCGGCACAACCGTGACCGCACAGGTGATCGCGTTCAAGATCACCCATCAGGCCCTGGCCCTGGTCGCGGCCGGCTACGCGGTCGTCTTCCTGGCCCGGGCCGACGCCTGGAAGCTCTACGGCCGCACCCTGCTCGGGCTCGGCTTGGTCTTCTTCGGCATGAACGTGATGGGGGAGGCGATGTTGCCGCTCCGCGACCACCCGCCGTTCCTCGCCTGGATGACCGGGATGGAGGATCCGCTGCTGGGGATCCTGGCCGGCGCCGCCTTCACCGCCCTGATCCAGTCCAGCTCCGCCTCGATCGGGGTGGTCATCGTCCTGGCCGGACAGGGGCTGGTGAGCCTGCCCGCCGGTCTGGCCCTGATGCTCGGCGCCAACGTCGGCACCTGCGTGACCGCCCTGCTCGCCAGCATCGGCCGGCCGCGGGCGGCGCTGCGCGTCGCCCTGGCCCACATCGCCTACAAGATCCTCGGCGTGCTGATCTGGGTCGGCCTGCTCGACCGGCTGGCCGACCTGACCGCGCTCCTGGCCGAGGAGCCCGGGCGACGGATCGCCCACGCCCACACCCTCTTCAATCTCGTCAACGCCTTCCTCTTCCTGCCCTTCACCGGGCTGGCGGTGCGGTTCCTCGAGCGCTTCGTCCCCGACCGGCCGGAGGCGGAGGAGGAGCGGGTCCGCGCCAAGTACCTGGACGAGGAGCTGATCTCGACCCCGCCGCTGGCCCTGGACCGGGCCCGGCTCGAGATCCTGCACATGGGCGACACCGTGGCCGAGATGCTGCGGCGGATCCTGCCGGCGGCGGCCGAGGGCAACGCCGCCGAACTCGACGAGATCGAACGCCTCGACGACCGAGTGGACGCGCTGCACGGCTCGATCGTCACCTACCTGGGCCGGATCAGCCGGGAGCGGCTGAGCGAGGCCCAGACCCAAGAGTTCCTGAAGCTGATGGAGGCCGCCAACAGCCTGGAGAACATCGGCGACCTGGTGGAGCTGAACCTGGTCCGATTGGGCCGCGACCGACTCCGTCAGGGCCTCCGGATCAGTCCGGCCACCCGTGCGGTCCTCGGCGAGTACCACCGCGAGGTCCGCCGAGCCCTCGACGGAGCGATCTTGGCGGTGACCCAGAAGAACCCGGCAGCGGCCGAACGGGTGCTGGCCATGAAGCCGCGGATGAAGGATTTGGCCGGGGCGGCCGCCGAACACGAGGCCGAGCGGCTGGTGGCCTCGGAACCGAACCGTCTCCCGGCCTATACCCTGGAAATCGATATTCTGGAGAATCTCGGTCGAATCTACTACTTCTGCCGGCGGATGGCCCGCGCCGGGATCCCCGGCGGCCGCTCCCTCGACTGATTCCGGTCCGTCGGAACCTCTTTCTGGACCGTGGTTTGCGTCGCCCGGTCGGACGTCGGCGAAATTCTGTCGATTTTCTTGAGAGCGAGGGGGGTCGGGCGGGATCCCTTCTCTGGCGGCCGGATTCCCGGCCGGCGAGACCTTCGGAGATCCCCCTGCCATGCACGCCGACTCGCATTCGTCCCCGACCCCGGACGCCCCGGCCACCACCTGGGCCCTGACCCCCGGTCCGCTGCCGGCGCCGGCCCCGCCGCCGGTGATCCCGGGTCCCTGGACCGGCTCCCCGGCCCCGTCCGGCCAGGACCTTCACCACGGCGCCGACCACGAGAAGCTGGAGGGCGCCCGGCGCCTGTTCCGGTTCCGGCCGGAGCGGCTGGACACCGGCGAACTCGCCGTCCGGCCGTGCTGCCGCTTCCTGGCCGGGTCGAACTGGGTCGGTCCGCTGCCGATCCTCGACCTGTCCTCGACCGGTCTCGCCGCCGAGGCCGGGGACCTGCGGCTGGCTCCGGGCACCCGAATCCAGGCCCTCGAGGTGCTCCACCGGGACACGGTGATCTGGCGGGGCGAGGGCGAGGTCGTCCACCGCGGCGAGGCCGGCGACCGGCTCGGCGTCGCCCTGCGCGGCGCCCCCTTCGATCTCGAGGAACTCCGCTTCCTGGACCTCGATCTGGTCCAGGGCCTCGAAGACGGGATGGCCCAGATCCGGGCCTGGGCCGCCGAGCTGCCGGTCGAGTGGCGGGCGCGGGTGGCCGAGGTTCGGCAGATGCTCGAACAGGCCCGGGAGGTTCTCGACGACCTCCAGCGGCGACGCTCCCCCGCGGGCTGGTGGCGCGGCGAGGCCGGGCAGGCCGTCTGCGAGCGGATGTTCCGGCGTTGGTATCCGCCGTACAGCCGGCTCTGCGCCGAGCTGGACGAGCTCAGCGCCGACTTCGCCGGCGAACGCAAGCGGGCCGCCGAGGCCTACGTCCAGCGCGAACTGGTGCCGCTCTATCGGCCGTGCCCGATGCACGGCCGGGCCTGGGAGAAGCCGCTCGGCTACGCCGGCGACTACCGGCTGATGGAGCTGGGCCAGATGGCCGGTCTCGAGGGCGAGTCGCTCTACGCCCGCTTCCTCCACCACGTCGGCAAGTTCTGCACCTTCGGCCAGACCGTGACCGAGCGCGGCCTGACCGCCCGCCGCGTCGCCCGGGAACTGATCGAGAGCGCCGGCCGGCCGGTCCGAATCGTTTCGCTCGCCTGCGGGCCGGCGGTCGAGATGCGGCGCCTGGTCGAAGAGATCGACCATCTCGAGAATCGGGTCGAGTTGATTCTGATCGACCAGGACCTGAACGCGCTGCGGGACTGCCACGACGCGATGCAGGAAGTCCTGCGCCGCCGCTTCCCCGGCGACTGCCCGGTCGAGCTGAAGATGATCCACTTCTCGATCCGGCAGATCGTCGCTCCGAAGCGCGGTCCCGAACAGGAGCTGGTCGACGGTCTCCTGCGCGGGGTCGATCTGATCTATTCGATGGGGCTCTACGACTACATCCAGCAGCCGCTCGCCCGGCGCATCGTCAGCCGGCTCTTCGAGCTGCTCAACCCCGGCGGCCGGGTGTTCATCGGCAACCTCGAGCGGGTGCCGGACTGCTCCTGGGTGATGGACTACGCCCTGGCCTGGAGCCTGGTCTACCGCGACGAGGAGACGATGCGCGACCTGGCGGCCGAGATCGAACCCGGCGCCGCCCGGGTCGCGGTCAAGCGCGACGCCACCGGACACTGCCTGTTCCTGGACGTCGTCAAGGGCTGAGGCAGGGGTAGTTCAGCCCGTCGTCGTCGGCTCGGGGGAGGGTCTCTCCAACCCTTCCCCGGCCGACTCTTGTTCGGCGGCGAGGGGCAGCTGGAGCAGGAAGGCGGCTCCGCCCTCGGGCGGTCGGCGATCGACCTCGATCGTGCCGTCGTGAGCCTCGACCAGGTTGCGGACGATGGCCAGGCCGAGCCCGGTGCCGTTGGCCTTGCCGGCGGTGGCGAAGGGCTGGAACAACGTCTCGGCCAGCTCCTCCGGGATGCCGGGGCCGTTGTCGGCGACCCGGATCAGGACCGCGCCCTGGTCGCGCCGGGTCTGCAGCCAGATCCGCTTGTCCTCGGCCTCCTCCTGACCGTTCAGAGCGTCCCGGGCGTTGTTGATCAGGTTCTCCAACACGCGCTGCATCCGCATCGGGTCGAGGCTGGCCGGCAGCGGGCCGTCGCCTTCGTGCTCGACCACCAAGTCGACGCCGGCGTCGGCCAGCGGTCCGCCCAGGTCGGCGGCGACGCCGTCGACGAACTCCCGGACCTCGGTCGGCCGCCGATCCAGGTTGACGCTGCCGCCGCGGGCGTATTCCATCAGTTCCTCAGCCATCGCCGTAACCCGGAACACGACCCGCTCGACCGAAGCCAGGTCGTCCTCGATCTCCGCCAGTTCACCGCGGGTCTCGGCGAACAGCCGGACCAGGTCGATCCGGCCCAAGATCGAGGTCAACGGCCCACGCAGGTCGTGGGCGATGGTCGAGGTCATCTGGCCGATCCGGAGCAGTCGGCTCTCCCGTTCGTCGAGGGCGTGTTCGGCCTTGGCCGCCCGCAGGTGGGCCTGGATCCGGGCCTCGAGTTCCGCCTTGCGGAACGGTTTGTTGACGTAGTCCGAGGCGCCGAGGCCGAGCCCCTCGACCACCGCGTCGGAGCCGGTGCGGGCAGTGAGCAGCAGGATCGGCGTGGCGGCGAAGGTCTTGTCGGCGCGCAGCTCCTTGACCAACCCGAAGCCGTCCAGGTTGGGCATCATCACGTCGGAGATGATCAGGTCCGGTCGGTGCTTGCGCGCCGCCTCGACCCCGGCCCGGCCGTCCTCGGCGGTCACCACCCGGTAGTTCTGGCGCAGCTCGGAAGCGACCCAGGACCGGACGTCGGGGTTGTCCTCGACCAGCAGTAGCAGCGGCGCGCCCTCGGGGCCGCGGATCTCGCCCAGGCCCTCGTCCTCGAGGCTGGCCTCGTTCAGGTCGGCGAGCTGGGTGGAGAGATCGGAGCTGCGGCGGACGTCCTTGGCCGGTCGGTTGGAGCCGCTCGCGCCGCCCGCCTCGGCCGAGGCCGGGCCTTCCGCAACCCCGGCCTCCGCTTCCGGGGGCGGCGCGATCGGCAGCGTGATCCGGAAGGTCGTGCCCTCCCCGTAGACGCTGCGGACGGTGATGTCGCCGTGGTGGAGGCGCATCATCTCCTTGGACAAGGACAGGCCGAGGCCGGTGCCCTGGATCTTGCCGCTGCGGCCGCCATCCACCTGGTGGAAGCGCTCGAAGACCTTGTCGAGCTGGTCCTCGGGGATGCCGCAGCCGGTGTCTTCCACTTCCCACCAGAGGTTCTCCTCGTCGTGGCCGCCGCGGACGGTGATCCGGCCGCCGTCGGGGGTGAACTTGAGGGCGTTCGAGATCAGGTTGGCGGTGGCGGTCTCAACGTGCTCGACGTCGAAGTAGTTGTCCGGCAGGTCGTCGATCCCTTCGACCACGAGCTCGATGTTGCGCTGCTTGGCGTAGGGGTAGGTGCCCTCCAGGTACTGGCGGATGACCTGGCCGACGTTGCCGTGTGACCAGTTCACCTGCAGCCGCCCGTCGATGGCCCGGCTGAAGTTGAGGATCTGGTTGACCTGCCGCAGGAGCCGGTGGGCGTTGGAGTTCATCGCCCGCAGCAGCATGGTCGGGTCGCCCTCCGCCTCGCCGCGCAGCAGGGAGTCGAGCGGCCCCAGGATCAGCATCAGCGGCGTCCGCAGCTCGTGGCTGACGTTGGAGAAGAACTTGGTCTTCATCTTGTCGGCCTCGATCACCGCTTCGTTGGCCTTGGCCAGTTGCAGGCGCTGATGGAGGTCGCGCCGGCGGCTCTGTTCCGCGGCCGAAGTGGCCCAGCAGGTCAGAACGATGGTGCCGGCGAGGAAGAAGATCGGCAGGAGCGCCTGGGCGTCGAAGCCGTGGAGGACCGCGTTCGGGACCACATAGACCGCCATCGCCGCCGTGCCCAGACCGGCGGTCAGACGCACCGGCCAGGGGATGAACAGCCCGAGCAGGAAGAGCACGAGCATGTTGCCGTAGAAATAGGGGCTGGCGAAGCCGCCCAGCATCCAGGTCATGGCCGAGATCCCGGCCGAGCCGAGCAGGATCTGGGCGAAGGAAGTGGCCAGCAGGTGGCGGCGGGCCGCCGGCCGCTGCTGCCACCACAGCAACAGCCCGACCGTGCCCGTGACCACGATCCGGATCAGCAGGAACGGCAGCCAGTGCGCACGGGCGGTGAACCAGTCGAGGAGCGAAAAGGCTAGATAGAGGGGGATGCCGACCCCGAGGCCGACCCGCAGCCGGGCGAGCAGAAGTTCCTCGGTCTCCTCGCGCCAGGCCGTCGCGAACTCCTCCTCCGAGATCGGCAGGACCTCCGGCT
>RFGR01000099.1 GCA_003696625.1 Planctomycetota bacterium | reverse complement strand
TCGGCAAGGTGTACGAGCGGAAGGATCGCCAGGTGAACCCGGACGACGGCCAGGACACCTGGATCTCGCACCCGATCACGGTGAACCACTTCTACCAGTACCCGGTGGTGGATGGCCAGGCGCAGGTCTACGACGCCAACGGCCAGCTCACGGACAACGGCCCGTGGGCCTTCTCCTGGACGGTGCTGGGGCAGCTCGCGGCGGCGGAGCCGGACGCGGGCTCGACCGGCAGAACCTCTACGACGCCTTCGGGCGGCGGGTGAAGACGACGGCCGGCAGCCAGGTCAGCCGCTACCTCTACCATGGCTGGCACATGATCCGGGAGTACGACGCGACGGCAGGGGATTGGCTGTGGCAGGAGATCCCGATGAACCGGGGCGAGGGAATGCTCGAGCACATCGCCCGCGATACGAACGACCTGGACGGGGATACGAATACCTCGGAGTGGTCCGCCCCCCCATTGGATTGGACACCCCACTGGGGCCGGCAGCCCTGTAACCTGAACACCCATGACCAAGAAGAAGCGATCTTCCACCGCAGCCACAAGCCCCGACGGACACCTCGTCCACCCCCCGGCGCTGGACTGCCCGGCGCAAACTGGAAATCGCCCTGCGCCTGCTTCGCGGCGAGAGCCCCGGTCGGCCGGGTGGCGAAGCGGACCGATGCCCGGGGCAAGGTCTGGACCACGGAGTGGGATACCGTGGGGCGGGTGAAGCGGACGATCGACCCGGTCGGAAACGAGGTCCTGACGGCTGACGTGGACCCCCTTTTCGGTCCAATCCGGATGGTGCAATTCCACTCTATCGGATCGGGTTGAGTTGGGGTTGGTTGGGTATTGAAGGGCAGCCGTCAGGCTGCCCGCCAGGGCTGGAGGCGGGGATCCCCTCCCCCTGAAGCGAAGCCGCAAACTCGATCGGCTGCCGGCCGTGCCCTGGCTGGTCGAGTGCTGGCGGGGCTTCTTCGCCGCGAGGAGGATCCTGGCGCTGCCGAGGGAAGCCGGGGAAGAACCGACCGGGATTCCTCGTCACGACTAACGGCCAGGGGCGAACCCCCGGGTATGCAAGGGATCCGACCGGGGATACGGGAAGTTGCGATGGCCTGCGCCCTGCTGGCGGCCGGGGGGACCGCCCCGGCGCAGGCCGTCCCTTCCTTCGATCACGGGTACCGGGCCTGGAGCGCGATCCTGGCCGAACGGGTCCACGAGGGCGGCCTGGTCGACTACGACGGCCTGCGCCGCGACCGGGCCGGCTTCGACGCCTGGCTCACCTCGCTCGAGGCCGTGCCGGCGGCGGACTTCGCCGCCTGGCCGGTGGCCCAACGGGAGGCCTTCTGGATCAACGCCTATAACGGCTACGCGATCCAGCTCGTGCTCGACCACGCCCCGAAGAAGTCCATCCGCGACCTCGGCGGTCTCTTTTCGAGCGTCTTCGCCAAGGAGTTCATCCCGCTCGGCCACCTGCACGGCCGGCCCGGTGAGCGGCTCTCGCTCGGCGAGATCGAGCACCAGATCCTGGCCCGGGAGAGCCCGAGCCCGCTGTTCCACTTCGCCATCGTCTGCGCCTCGGCGAGCTGCCCGGAGCTGCGGCCGGCCGCCTACACCGGCGACGGCCTCGAGCAGCAGCTCGCCGACCGGGCGCGGAAGTTCCTGGCCGACCCGACGCGCAACGCGCCGCGGATCCGCGGCGGCGTCCTGCGCGTGTCGAAGATCTTCGACTGGGCCGAGGACGAGCTGGGACAATACCCGGGCGGCATCCGCCAGCTCCTGGCCGACCTCGGCCCCGCCACCTGGACCTCCGACCCCGCGCTGGGGAAGGTCCGCCTGAAGTACCTGGACTACGACTGGAAGCTGAACGCATGGAAACCCGCCAAGGACTCCCGGACCTCGCCCCGGAAACGGTAGCCGGCGCCGTCGCCGCCACCTACGCCGCCGGCGCGCGGGCGGTCCAGCCCGAGCTGTGCTGCCCGGTGGAGTACGACCCGAAGTGGCTCGCCGCCATCCCGGCGGAGGTGCTCGAGCGCGACTACGGCTGCGGCGACCCCTCGCGCTGGCTCCGGCCGGGCGAGACGGTGCTCGACCTCGGATCCGGCGGCGGCAAGATCTGCTTCATCGCCAGTCAGGTGGTCGGCCCGGAGGGGAGGGTGATCGGGGTGGACATGACCCCGGACATGCTCGAACTGGCCCGCCGCGCCCGGCCCGAGGTCGCCCGCCGGGTCGGCTGGGACAACGTCGAGTTCCGCCGCGGCCGGATCGAGGATCTCGCGCTCGACCTGGAGAAGCTCGAGGAATGGCTGATCGCGCACCCGGTGCGGGATCTCGCCGGCTACTCGGCCCTCCTGGCCGAGACCGAGCGCCTGCGGCGCGAGGAGCCGATGGTGCCGGACGACAGCATCGACGTCGTCGTTTCGAACTGCGTCCTCAACCTGGTCGCGCCGGGGGCCAAGGAGCGCCTCTTCGCCGAGCTGCACCGGGTGCTGCGCCCCGGCGGCCGGGCGGTGATCAGCGACATCGTCGCCTCGCAGCCGGTGCCCGCGGAACTCCAGCGCGACCCGGAGCTTTGGAGCGGCTGCATCAGCGGCGCGCTCGAGGAGGGCGCCTTCCGGCGCGCCTTCGCCGCCGCCGGGCTCGACGGTCTGCGGGTGCTCGCCCGCGGCGAGGAGCCGTGGCGGGTCGTGGCCGGGATCGAGTTCCGCTCCCTCACGGTCGCGGCCTGGAAGCCGCCGGTCCCGGTCGAGGCGGCCTCCTGCTGCGCGCCGCCGACCGCCGGCGGCGGGGGAGGCTGCTGCGGATGAGCGGCGCCGGCGCCGCCCCGGCCTTCCGCTCGGCCGCCGAGGACTTCCCCTACGTCGCCAAGGCGAAGGTGGAGACGCTGCAGTTCAACCTCGGCCGCCTCTGCAACCAGGCCTGCCGCCACTGCCACGTGGACAGCTCGCCGGCCCGGAGCGGCCCGGCCGACAACGCCTCCGGGCGACTCATCGACGAGGTCCTCGAACTGCTCCGGCGCGAACCCGGCCTGCGCCTGCTCGACCTGACCGGCGGCGCGCCGGAGCTGAACCCGCACTTCCGCCGGCTGGTGGCCGGCGCCCGCGAGCTGGGCCGAACGGTCTACGTGCGCCACAACCTGACCGTGCAGGACGAGCCCGGCCAGGACGACCTGCCGAAGTGGTTCGCCGCCCAGGGGGTGGAACTCTTCTGCTCGCTGCCCTGCTACCTCGAGGAGAACGTCGACGCCCAGCGCGGCGACGGCGTCTTCGCCCGCAGCATCGCGGCGCTGCGGCGGCTGAACGCCGCCGGCTACGGCCGCGGCGACGGCCGGGTGCTGAACCTGGTCTACAACCCGCTCGGGCCGTCGCTGCCGCCGCCGCAGGGCGCGCTCGAGACCGACTACCGCCGCCGCCTCGGCGAACACTACGGCATCGTCTTCGATCGGCTGGTGACGATCACGAACCAGCCGATCCACCGCTTCCGCCAGGCGCTCGAGCGCCGCGGCGAGCTGGGCGGCTACCTGCGGCTGCTCAAGGACAGCTTCAACAAGGCCACCCTCGCGGGCCTGATGTGCCGCACGGCGGTCTCGCTGCGCTGGGACGGCCGGCTGTTCGACTGCGACTTCAACCTGGTCCAGGACCTGCCGCTGATCGGGCCGGCCGGCCGGCCGCTGACGCTGTCCGAACTGTTGGCGGACCCAACCGGGCTGGCTCTGTTCGACGAACTGCCGGTGACGGTCGACCAGCACTGCTTCGCCTGCACCGCCGGCTACGGTTCGAGCTGCGGCGGCGCCCTGGCCGCGGATGACGACGGCGCCGCGGCGACCGCCGACGAAGTTCCGGGTCACAGGCTCGCCTGCGGCCCGAACTTCGAGGTGTGATCGCCACCCTCGCCTTCCTGCTCGCCTTCTTCAACGGCGCCAACGATTCCGGCAAGGGCGTCGCCACCCTCGCCTGCAGCGGCGAGTCCCGGCCGCGCGGGGCGCTGCGCTGGGCGGTGCTGACGACCCTCGCCGGCGCCCTGGCCGCGGTCTGGGGCGGGGCGGCGCTGGCTGCGACCTTCTCCGGCAAGGGCCTGGTGCCCGACGCCGTCGCCGGTACGCCCTCCTTCCTGCTCGCCGCCGGCGCCGGCGCGGTCGTCACCGTAGCCCTGGCCACGGCGCTGCGGCTGCCGGTCTCGACCTCGCACGCGCTGCTCGGCGGTCTGCTCGGCTCGGCCCTCGGTGGCGGCGTGGCCGTGGACGGCGGGGCCCTGGCGACGAAGTTCCTGCTGCCGCTGGCCTTCAGCCCGCTG
>RFGR01000098.1 GCA_003696625.1 Planctomycetota bacterium | reverse complement strand
GTTGTCCTGGAAGGTGGAATCGGCGGCGCGGAAACCGAGGTAGCCGTCCAGGCCGAACAGCAACACCCCCGAGGACCAGAGCTGGTCGGCCACCGGTGCTCCCTGGAGGCCGGTGCCGGTCACCGCCGCCTGGCCGCTGAGCGTGATCTCGCCCCGGGCGCCGGTGTTCGTACAGCCGTGGATGCCGGCGACGCGGAAGCCGTGGATCTGGGTGCCGGCCAGGTTGATCCGGAAGCCGCTCCGGTAGTCGCCGGGGGCGTTGTTCCCCAGGGCGGCGTAGAGGCCGAGATCCCAGCCGGAGCTGCTGCCGGCCTTGCCGTCGAGCACCCCGCCGTTCAGGTCGAGGAGGACTTCGGCGATGGGTTCCGTGTACTCCGGATCCAGCGGGTTGGGGTGCTCGCCGGTCGAACCCGCGGCGTAGACTTCGATCAGCCGGGTGGTGGCCGGGAAGGTGGCGCTGAGGTCGTTCGGGCCGACCGGGAAGGGGGACGGCGCCAGCTCGGCGCTGAGGAAACTGCCGGCGGTCTTCAGGTTGTCCACCGTGGCGTGGATCTGCCCCGGGTTTCCGTTCGTCTCCAGCGCATGGAGCCGGATGCCCACGCTCGGATTCCGCAGGACCGGGTCATAGCCGACGGGATCGCGCTTGTGATCGACGAAGCGGCAGTCCCGCAACGTCAGTTCGACGAAGGAAGCGTCGTCGGCCTGGACGTCGAGACCGATCGTGTGCCAGCTGAAACGCAGGTCCTCGAGCAGGACGTCGTGGCTGCTGCCGGCGGCGCCGGTGATCTTCACCCCGGCGATTCCGCCGGCCAGGTGGAGGTCGACCAGGTGGGTGGGGACGCCGGACGACCCCGGATCGGCCACGAACAGGGCCTCCGGCGGCCCACCGGTGGCCGCGCTCCAGACGTAGACCGGGGTGGAGTCGAGCGGCTTGAGCGTCATTCCCGGCTTCAGGTGGATCGGGAAGGTCTCGGCGTCCTGGGTGGACCAGAAGGCCGGGTGCACGATGTCGGCGTAGCCGAAGGGCACGCCCGACATCTCCAGCCCGCGGATGTAGATCGTGTCGCCGGGAGCGGAGGAGTTCACCGCCGCCGTGATGCTGCGGAAGGCCTCCGGGGTGCCCCCGGTGCCGTCAACGAGGATCAGACCCTGTTGGGCCGAAATGGGAGCAAACAGCATGCCAACCCCGAGGGCAAGAAGGAGTTCAGGCTTCCTGTTCGTGGAAAGCGGAGGGAGAGTGGGGTGGAACCGGACGATCCACCTGTACCACCGCCAGCTGAGGGGGGCAAGGGCGTTGCCTCAGGGGCTCTCGGCCGGCGTCACCCGCTCGAGCGCCCGCCAGGCCGGCAGCGGTTCCGCGCCAGACGGCAGCAGTTCCGCCGGGCCGAGCCACAGCGGCCCGCGCTCGGGCGAGGCGGGCGGACGGCCGTGGCTGCCGCGCACCAGCCCCGGGTCGAGCGGGACGACGTCGAAGACGGTGCGGAAGCCGGCCGCCTTGGCCAGGAGCTTGAGCGCCAGCCGGGCCTTGAGCAGCGGCCGCGCCGGGTCGAGGAACAGCTCGCAGGGGTCGTAGCCGGGCTTGCGGTGGATGTCGACGGTGCGGGCGAAGTCGGGCTCAGCGTCGTCGCCCGCCCAGTAGGGGTAGGCGAACCACCAGCCGGGCGCGGCGAGCAGGAAGAGTTCGCCGGAGCGCGGGTGGTCGAGGCCGCGCGCCGCCAGCTCCGCGCCCTCCAGCACCTCGGCCACGCCCTCGAGGCCGGCCAGGAGGGCGCGCACCGCCGGCCGGTCGGCCGGGGCGGCGACGTAGACGTGGGCGCACTGGTGGTCGCAGACGGCGAAGGCGCGCGAGCGGCCGGGATCGAGCAGGGCGCCGTTCGCGGCCGGGTGGACCGCGAGCAGCCCGGCCTCGCGCAGCGCCCGGTTGGGAAATGCGGCGCGCGCCACCGGCTCGATGCCGTAGCCGCTCAGGACGATGGTCTCGATCCCGTCGGCGTCGGCCCGGGCCAGCAGGCGGGCGAGTTCGGCGTCCAGCTCGGCCGCCGCCCGCCGGGCCTCGGGACCTTCCGGGCCGAAGCGCTGGAGGTCGTAGTCGAGGTGGGGCAGGTAGGCGAGCGTCAGCGCCGGCCGCTCCTCGGCCAGGACGTCGAGCACCGCGTCGACGATCCAGCGCGTGCTGCGGATGCCGGCGCCCGGCCCCCAGAACTGGAACAGCGGGAAGTCGCCCAGGCGGCGGCGCAGGCGCCGGCGCAGCTCCGGCGGCCAGGAGTGGACGTCCGGGCCCTTGCGGCCGTCGGCCCAGTAGGTCGGCCGCGGCGTCAGCGACAGGTCGGCCCGGCTCGGCAGGTTCCACCACCAGAAGAGCTGGGCGGTGCGGGCCGCCGGCGCCGCCTCGCGCCAGCGGTCGAAGATGGTCGGCGCCTGGAGCAGGGCGGCGGACTGACGCCAGAGCCAGACCTCGGCCAGGTCGCGGAAGTACCAGCCGTTGCCGACCGCGCCGTGGACCCGCGGCGGCGCGCCGCAGAGCAGGTCGGCGTGGCCGGTGCAGGTGACCGCCGGCAGGCTCGGCGCCAGCGGCGCCAGCCGGCGCGTCTCGGCCCAGGCCGAGAGCCGCGGCATCACCCCGGAGCGGAGCAGCGCCGGCGTCAGGGCGACGGCGTCGACGACCAGGAAGCGGCGCACGGGAGGATCCTAGCCGGGCGGCGCCAGCACCACGGCGCGGCCGGCGCGGAGGAAGAGCAGCCGGGCGCCGATCCGCGCGCGCGGGATCCCGGCCAGGCGGGAGAGCGAGTCGCGGTAGAGTTCGAGCTGCGGCCGGTAGAGTTCGACCAGCTCGGCCAGCGGCCGGCCGGCGGCGCCGGACTCGTCCACCGCGTCGGTCTTGAAGTCGAGGACCTCGCCGCCGCCGCCGGCGAAGAGGACGACGCGGTCGAAGCTGCCGCTGCGGAGCTGCGGCCGCCCCGCCTCGTCCGGCACGACGAGCTGGAAGCGGCGCTCGCGCCAGACCTCCCGCGGCTCGTCCGGCTGCCCGGCCCGGCTCAGCGCGGCGCGGATCTCGGGCGCGGCCAGCGCTGCCAGGAAGCCGTCCACCGCCTCGGCGGCGGCGGCCGGGGCCAGGCCGTGGCCGGCGACGAGCGCCAGCAGGGCGGGCCGGTCGGGGCGGAAGTCCTCGAGCCACTCGACCTCCTCACACAGACGGTGGACGAGGATGCCGCGGGCGCGGGCGGCGCGGCCGCCGATCCGGAGCAGCTCGCGGCCGCGGCGGAGCGGCCCGCCCTCGGCCCCCGAGGGGGTCTCGCGCGGGAGCAGCCGCGGCCGCGCCGGCGGCAGCAGGCGGAGCGGCACCGGCGCGGGCGCGGGCGCGGCCGCCGGGGTGGGGGTCTTCCGGGCGGCGGCCGCCGCGGTGCCGGGCCGCTCCCCGCTGCTCCAGAGCACGTCCGCGCCGTCCTCCGGCAAGCCCAGGGCCTGGCGGAGAAGAAGCGCCAGGCTGAGGTCCTGCCGCTTCAGCGGCGGCAGCACCACCTCGAGCCGTTCCTTCGCCCGGGTCAGCGCCACGTAGAGCACGCACAGCGCCTCCTCGAAGGTGCGCGCCCGCTCGCCGGCGGCCAGCGCGCCGGCGCCCTCCGGATCCAGGCCCTCAAGCGCCGCGCCCGGCTGGACGAGCACCCGTTCGAGCGGCCCGGCCGGATCGGGCCGACTGCGGACGAAGGACGCCGGGCGCGCGAACAGCTTCCCGGCCAGGTCGGTGACGACCACGGCGTCGAAACCGAGCCCCTTGGCGGCGTGGATCGTCATCACCTGGACCGGCGCCCGCAGCGGCGAGGGCACCTTCTCGGCCCGGACCGCGCGGACGAAGGCGGCCGGTCGCGGCGGCCCGCCGGCCCGATCCTGGGCGTAGGCGCGCTCGACGAGCTGGCGGAAGCGGACCCGGTCCCAGGCCGAGGCGTCGGCGAAGACGGGCGCGAGTTCGGCGAGGAAGGGGCCGTAGCCCTCGGTCGCCAGGCGCGTTCGCACCGCCGCGGCCAGCTCGCGGGGGGCCTCCGGCCCAAAGCCGAGCCGGGCGTCCAGCCCGGCGCGCGCGACGTGGAAGGCGGCGGCGGTGTCGCCCGGATGGTCGGCCAGCCAGAGCAGCGCCAGCGCCGCGAGCACGGCGCCGGAGTCGGTCAGGGGATTGCCGCCCTCGCCGCTGGCGCGCACCCCGAGCCGCTGAAGCTCGTGCAGGAGCGGGGCGACGAAGCGGCCGCGCCGGACGAGCAGGCCGACCTCGAGCCCCTCGCAGGCCAGGGCGGCGGCGCGCTCGGCCGCGCACCGAAGGGTGACGGGCTCCTGGCTCTCGTCGTCCTCGGCCGCCGGCGCCTGCAGCACCCGGGCCGAACCACGCAGTTCCGGTCGGGCGCTCTCGTGAAGGGGGAAGGCACCGGCCCAGCGGGCGGCGGCCGCGGCAAGCTCGGGAGCGTCGGCCAGCTTCTTCACCCCGGGGATGGCCGGGAACAGGGCGTTCACCAGCTCCAGCACCTCGGGCGCCGAACGCCAGCTCCGATGCAGCTCCTCCGGCACCACTCCCGAGTCCCGGTAGCGTTCGGCCATCGCCGCCAGGAGCCGCGGCTCGCCCGAGCGCCAGCCGTAGATCGACTGCTTGAGGTCGCCGACGCAGAAGAAGCTCGAGCGCTCCGGCGGCGCCGCCAGCACCCGCTCCGCCAGCGGCTGCAGCACCCGCCACTGGATCACCGAGGTGTCTTGGAACTCGTCGAGCAGCAGGTGTTCGATCGGCGCCCCGGCGCGGTGGGCGAGCAGCGGGCCGAGGGCGGCCCGCCCCTCGGCACCGGCCAGCGCCCGCGGCAGGTCCTCGAAGCGGTAGCCGCGGCGACGCGCCTTGGCGCGGGCGTAGTGGTCGTCGAAGCCGGCCAGGAGCCGCCGCGCCGCCCGGGTGCGCGCCGCGGCCTCGCTCTTCAGCCGGTGGGCGAGGGGGGCGAGCAGGCGGCGGATCAGGGGCTCCGGGACCGGGTGGTTCCAATAGAGCTCCTCGCCGGCCAGGACCTTCTTGACCAGACCGTTGGCTAGCAGGGCCTCCTCTTCGGGATCCGTCTCCTGCAAGTGAGTCAGCACCTTCAGCCAACGCTGGTCCGGCTTCCCCTTCTTCGTCCGCGGCGGCTCGAACTCCGCCAGCTCCGCCCGCGCCGCGGCGACCACCGCCGGGTCGGGCGGCGCCGACGGCTGCTCCCAGGCCTCGGGCGGGCTGTCGCGGTAGAGTTCGAGCGCCGCGTCGAGGGTGCGGAGCAGGGATTCGTGCACCGACCGGTTCGGGCGCCCGCCCTCGAGGGCGTCGAGCAGCCGGAGCAGGTCGTCGGCGTCCTCCTGCTCGAGCTGGGCGGCGAGGGCCTCGGATCGCAGCTCGGCGTCCTCGACCTCGTCCAGGATCCGCCAGTCCGGCGGCAGGCCGAGTTCCGGGGCGAACAGGCGGCCGAGCCCGGCGAAGAAGGAATCGAGGGTGCGGACCTCGAAGCGGTCGAGAGCGCGTAGCGAGCGGGCCAGCAGCGCCCGGCCGGCCTGGTCGACGGCCTCCCGCGCCAGGTCCTCGAGGATGCGGTCGAGGATTTCGCCGGCCGCCTTGCGGGTGAAGGTGGTGGCCAGGATCCGCTCCGGCGGCACCCCGGCCCGGAGCAGCTCGCGATAGCGGCGGCTGAGCTGGAAGGTCTTGCCAGTGCCGGCCGAGGCCAGGATCACTTCGCGCGGGAAGCCGCTCATGCCTCGTCCTCCACGGCGCCGCCGAGCAGGCCGGCGTCGAGCAGGCCGGCCAGGACCGGGTCGAGGAAGCGGGTCCGGCCCGTCTCCTCGAAATCCCCGCGGCGGATCCGGCGCACGACCTCGGCCGCGGCGGCGAGGGCGTCCTGGAGGTCCTCCCGGCTCCACTCGGCGCGGAGGAGCGGCGGGTCCCCGCTGGCGGCCAGGGCCAGGAACCCGAGGCCGGGCTCGCCGCGCACGCCGAGGCCGGCGGCGAAGTGGCCGTACAGCGGGAGCTGGAGGTCGATCCATTCCTCGCCCCGGCGGTGGACGGCCTCCGGCTTCTTCGCCCGGTCCGTGGTCTTGTAGTCGAGCAGCAGCCAGCGCCCGTCCCGATGACGGTCGATGCGGTCGATCCGGCCGCGGATCGGCATCGGCTCGTCGTCGACGACTAGGGCGGCGTCCTCGGGCAGGTCCGCCTCGACCCGCACGATCTCCCATCCCGCGGCCGCGTGCTCCGCCTGCCAGGCGGCGAAGCGGCGCAGCCGGGCGCGCAGCCGGCCGAGCTGCAGCCGCACCGCCGGCGCCGGTTCGCGCCCGAAGCGGGCGAGGGCCGCCTCGGTCAGGGCGGCGTCGAGGGCGGCGAAGATCCGGTCGCCGTCGGTGCAGGACCGGAGCGAATCCTCCGCCAACACCTCGACCGCGCGGTGGGCGAGCGAGCCGAAGGCGGCGGGGTCGAGTTCGGGGCGGTCGTCATCCACCGGCCGCAGGCCCAGGACCCGCTCGAACAGGAAGCGGCGGGGCGAGCCGAGATAGAAGGCGAAGTCGGTCACCCGCAGGTGGTCGGGCGGCGCCGGCGGCGCCGGCAGCGGCCAGACTGCGACCCGTCCGCCTTCGTCCGCCGGCGGCGCAGGCGATGCCGGCGACGCGTCCCCGCCGGCGGCGAACACCTCGAGCACGCGGGCCGGCAGTTCCTCCGCCGGCCGGAAGAAGAGCAGCCGACTGGGCCGAAGGGGCTCGCCCTGGAGATCGCGCCGGCCGCTCACCAGGGTGCAGTGAACGCGGCTGCGGAGGATCGCCTCGAGCGCGGCGGCGTCGCGGGCGAGCCGGCGGCCACGGTCGGGCAGGCCGAGGCGGCGGCGGAGGGCGTCGGGCAGGAACGGGTCGGCGGCGACCGGCTCCGGGACCCGTCCGTCCTGGAAGCCGGTCAGGATCAGGAAGGGGGCGTCGTCCAAGGCCAGCTCGAGCCAGCCGAGCAGCTCGATCGCGGCGTCGCCGGCCGGTGGCGGGATCCGCGAGCGGCCGGCCTCGGCGGCGACCAGCTCGAGCGCCGCCGCCGGCGCCGCCGGTCGGGCGGCCGCCAGTTCGGGCGGCAGCTCGAGCCACTCCTCGAGGACGTCGGCACATGCGGCGAGGGCGCCGGCCTCGGTCCGCTCGGCGGGCTCGTCCGAGCGATAGCGCCGCGGGCCGTAAACCGCCTCCAGGAGCCCGGCCACGGCCTCGGCCAGCTCCGGCAGCGGGCGCGGGCGCGGCGCCGCGAGCGGCCCGGCCAGGTCGAGCAGGGCGCGGATCCAGGCCGCGGCCGGGGCCGGCGCCTCCGTTCCGACCCGGTGGGGGAAGGAGCGTTCGGCCCAGTCGTCGAGAGCCTCCGGCAGGGAGGCCCCGCCGAGCCGCTGGTCGCCTCCCAGCCGGCGCAGCGCCGGCTCGAGGTCGGGATGGCGGGCGAGGGCGGCGAGGGCCGGGAAGCGTCGCTCGGCCAGGAAACGACCGAGCCCGCCCAGGAGCCGGATCGGGCCGGAGGCGGCGGCCGGTCGGCCGGCGGCGTCGCGCGCCTCAATCCCCTCGGCCGCGAGGGCGGCGGTGCAAAACGGCGTCACCTCCTCGTCGGCCACGCCGATCGTCACCTCTTCCGGGCGGGCCCGCCCGGACAGCGCCCGCAGGGCTTCGACCGCGGCCGCCGCCTGCCCCGGCGGGTCCTCGGCCAAGCGCAGCTCGGCCCGGTCGAGGGGCAACACCGCAGCGGGGTCCTCCCAGGCCTCGATCCGGACCGCGCCGAGTCCGTCGAAGTCCGCCCGCCGCGCGGCCGGGGCGAAGACCAGGGCCACGGTCGGCGCCGCCGCGGCGGCCAGGACCCGCCGGGCCAGCCCCGGTGGGTCGGTCACCCCGGCCAGGACCACCGCCCGGGGCGGCCGCAGGCGACCGGCCGCCAAGGCCTCGAGGCGGACCGCGTGCGGATCGACCCGGCCGGTTCCGGCCAGGGTTTCGAGGTAGCCGGCGCGGGCCGCGGCCAGCGCCTGCCAGCGGCGTCGCTCCCCCTCGGGCGCGTCGGCCAGCGCCGCCGCCACCTCGGCGAAGC
>RFGR01000097.1 GCA_003696625.1 Planctomycetota bacterium | reverse complement strand
GTCCGAGTTCGGCCGCCGCCCGGGCCAGGAAGCGGACCGGGCCGTCGACGTCCCGGGCTTTGGCGCCGGTGCGGCGGGCGAAGTCGAGGCCGGCGATCTCCTCGTGCCGCCACGCCGCCATCAGGACGAAGGGCCAGCCGCGGCCGGCGGCCACCTCCGGAAAGACGATCCGCCGGGCGTTCTCCTCGGCCAGGAGCTGCTCCCGCTCCGGCGGCGCCGCCGACAGCGCGCCCAGATGGGCCGGCACCAGCGCCTCGAGGCGCCAAGCCGGCGGCTCGACCGGCCGGTCCGGCTGCCGTTCCAGCTCCTCGAGCAGCGGCGCCGCCAACCAACCTGCGACCCGGGTCGCGGCCAGCGCCGACCGATCCATGGCCAGACCGAAGGTCACGGCCGCGTGCGGATCGGAGTGGTGGGGGAGGGAGTATTCGAGCCGGCAGCAGCCGTGGTCGAGATCGAGCACCACCGGCTCCTCGCGGCCGGGCACCCGCCAGCGGAGCCGCGGCCGCTCCGCCAGCCAGGGCGCGGCCGTGAAGTCGAGACGGATCCGAACCTCCTCCTCCTCGGCGCTGGCCGCGTCGAACAGGATCTCGAAGCGACCGATCGAGGGCAGCGGTTCCGGTCCGCCGCCGCGGCCGGGGTCGAAGTCGAGCGGCGGCGGCACCCAGGCCGGCGGCGGCCGGAAGGCGTCCAGGATCCGCTCGGCCTCGGCCAAGCCCTCCTCCGGCCCCTCCCAGGTCAAGGCCACGAGGTGGTCGAGGTGGACCAGGAAGCGCTCCTGGATCGAGCGCGGGCCGTCCTCGAGCACCACCCGGACGGTGTTGCCGGCCGCCTCCTCACCGCCGATCCGGCCGCGCCAGGCTTCGACCTCGCCTTCGCGTTCGGCCAGCGCCGGCCGCCAGTAGTCGCGCCTCCGTTCGGAGGCCAGCCGCTCGGCCAGCGCCCCCGGCGCCGCCAGGAGCTGATGACGGACGGTGAAGGCGGCGGCGCCGGAGTCGTGGCGGGCGATCCACCACTCCGGCATGCCCTCGGCGGCCCGGAACGGGCCGTAGCCGTCCGGCAGGCCCAGCTCGAACGGGGGCGGAGCACCGGGTTCCTGGACCAGCGGCGCCAGGAGGAGGAGGAGCGGGCCGAGCACCGGGCCCGGATCAAGCGGCGGCGCCGCCCTCGAGGCCCTCGAGCAGGACCGAGGCGTTGCCCTGCCGGATCATCTCGCCGCTGACCACGAAGCGGGCGGGCTTGGTGAAGTCGGGCAGGCGGTACATGACCTCGTGCAGGACCTCCTCGAGGATCGAGCGCAGCGAACGGACCCCGGTCTGGCGCTCGTAGGCGCGATCGGCGATCGCCTGCAGCGCCTCCTCGGTGAAGACCAGTTCGTGGCCTTCCATCGCGAAGTAGGCCTGGTACTGCTTGACCAGGGCGTTGCGCGGTTCAGTCAGGATGTGAACGAGATCGGCGGCGGTCAGCTCGTGCAGGTTGACGTGGACCGGCAACCGGCCGACGAACTCGGGGATGAGCCCGAAGTCGATCAGGTCCTTGGTGGCGAGCTGCGGCAGCAGCCGCTCGCGGTCGGTCAGGTCCTCCGGGCCTTGGTCGGCGGCGCCCTCGCCGTGGAAGCCGATCGTGCCCTCGCCGACCCGGCGGGCGATGATCTCCTCGATGCCGGAGAAAGTGCCGCCGCAGAGGAACAGGATGCCGGTCGTGTCCATCTGGATGCAGCTCTGCTCCGGGTGCTTGCGGCCGCCCTGCGGCGGCACGTTGGCGACCGTGCCCTCGAGGATCTTGAGCAGCGCCTGCTGAACGCCCTCGCCGGAGACGTCGCGGGTGATCGAGACGTTCTGGGTGGTGCGGGCGATCTTGTCGATCTCGTCGATATAAATGATGCCGCGCTGGGCCGCCTCGAGGTCGAAGTCGCAGGCGTGCAACAGCTTGAGGAGGATGTTCTCGACGTCCTCGCCGACGTAGCCGGCCTCGGTCAGGGTGGTGGCGTCGGCGATGGCGAAGGGAACATCCAGGATCCTGGCCAGGGTGCGGGCCAGGAGGGTCTTACCGGAACCCGTGGGCCCGACCAGCAGCACGTTCGACTTCTCGAGATCGACGTCTTTCAGGGCCTCGATCTCGTACTGCCCGGACACCGCCTGGAGCCGCTTGTAGTGGTTGTAGACCGCCACCGCCAGCACCTTCTTGGCCTCATCCTGGCCGTAGACGTATTCGTTCAGCCGTTCGACGATCTCACGCGGCCGGGGGCACTCGACCGGGCCGCGGCCGCCGCCGGTCTTCTCGATCCGCCGATCCTCCTCGTGCAGGATCGAGTTGCAGATGTCGACGCACTCGTTGCAGATGTAGATGCCGGGAGGGCCGGCGATCAGGGACTGGACCTGCGCCCGCACCTTCTCGCAGAAGGTGCAGCGCTCGGCGCCGCCACGCTCGTTGCTCCGGGCCATGCCGGGATTCTACCACACGGCCGCCGGGCCCGACCGGGACTCAGCCGCCGATGCCGATCACTTGGTCGACCAGGCCGAATTCGACCGCTTCCTCGGCCGACATGAACTTGTCGCGATCGGTCGCCTTCTCGATCTCGGCCACCTTCTTGCCGGTGTGGTGGGCGAGGATGCCGTTCAACCGCTCCTTGAGCTGCAGAATCTCCCGGACCTGGATCTCCATGTCGGCGGCGGTGCCCTGGGTGCCGCCCCAAGGCTGGTGGATCATCACCCGGCTGTTGGGCAGGATGAAGCGCTTGCCCTTCTCGCCGCCGGCGAGCAGGACGGCGCCCATCGAGGCGCACTGACCGATGCAGTAGGTGGCGACGTCGCAGTCGACGTACTGCATGGTGTCGTAGATGGCCAGGCCGGCGGTGACCGAGCCGCCGGGCGAGTTGATGTACATCTGCACGTCCTGCGACTTGTTCATCTTGTGCAGGAAAAGCAGCTGGGCCACCACGACGTTGGCGACCATGTCGTTGATCTCCGTGCCGATGAAGACGATTCGGTCCTCGAGCAGGCGCGAGTAGAGGTCGTAGACCCGCTCGCCGCGCCCGGTCTTCTCGATGACGTAGGGGACGGAGAATCCGTAGGAGGTCGGGGCGTTGGCGCTCATCGCAGGGCGCGAGGCTACTCGGCCGCGGCCTCCGACTCAACGGCCGCCGCGCGGCGCTCGAGGATGCGGCCGACCGCCGCCCGCACCTTGGTCTCGAGGATCTCGCCGGCGAGCTGGCGGTCGAGGCCCTTCTCTTCGTAGTAGGAGCGGACCACCTTGGCGTCGGCGCCGTGGCGGGCACCGATCTGACGATAGGCGGCCTCGAGGTCGCCGCGACCGACCCGGATCTTCTCGGCGGCGGCGATCCGACGGATCAGGAAGTAGCGCCGGAGGCGGCGGAGGGCGTCGCGGCGCAGCTCGTCCTCGGCCTGGCGGACCTGCTCGGCCGCCTCCTCCTGGTCGGTGCCGGCCTGGACCAGACGCTCGATCTCGGCCTCCATCGCCGCCCGGGCCTCCTCCTCGACCAGCCGGTTCGGCAGGTCGAAGGGGCGCAGCTCGAGGATGGCGTCGAGGGCGGCGTCGATCTGCCGTTGGCGCTCGGCCTGCTCGTTCTGGGCGGTGATCTGCCGCACCGCCTCCTCCCGGAGAGCCTCCTCGCCGCCCGCCAAGCCCATCATTTCGGCCAGCTCCGCAGCCGAGGCCGGCCGCGGCACGACCAGGCGGCGGACGCGGATCCGGGCCTCGCCGCGCGAGCCGATCCAGTCCTTGCGCTCGAAGCCTTCGTTGAAGGCCACCGGCACCGTCCGTTCGTCGCCGGCGCGGGCGCCGCGCATCGCCTGCTCGAACTCCTCGGGCTCGGCCCCGTAGAGCGGGGCCGAGAGGCCGAGCATCAACCCCTCGGCCTGCGGCCCCTCCTCGCCGTCGCGGACGAAGCAGAGGTCGCACTCGGCCAGGGTCTGGTCGTCCAGGCTCTCGCTCTCGGCGTCGTCGAAGCGCGGGTTCTCCCGGCCGAGGGAGGCGATCGCCTGGGCGATCTGCTCCTCGGTGGCCTCGGTCGGCTGGCTCAGGACCTCGACCTCCTCCCAGGGCGGCAGGTCGATCACCGGCGCGCTCTCGACCTCGACCTCGAAGCTGAGGTCGGCGTCCTCGGCCACCTCGATCGCGGACGGATCGAAGTCGACCAGGCGCAGCGGTTCGATCCCGGCCCGGGCGATCGCCTCCGGCACCACGTGCTCGAACAGATGCTCGCGGGCCTGCTCGTCGGCCGCATCGCCGAGGAGCTGGCGGACCACCGCCGCCGGCGCCTTGCCCGGGCGGAAGCCCTTGATCTTCAGGCCGCGGGCGGCGGCGCGCAGGGCGTGGTCGTACTCCTCGCGCACGCGGGCGGCGGGCACGGTGACGCTGAGGCGGTGGTGGCAGGGGCCGAGCTCGCTGTGCTCGACCTGGATCGGGTTCTGGCTCACGGTTTTCTGACCGGCTGGAGGGAACGAAAATGGCCGCGCATTGTAGCCGCCGACGGCACAATCCGCCCTGTCGGACGCCATGGCCCGCCGCGCCTCGCCGTTCCTGTCCTTCTTCCTGGTCCTGGTCCTGATCGGCCTCGGCCTGGCGGCCATCTACGCCACCCGCCCGGATCCGCCGCGGCCGCTGGCCCCGCCACCGACCCCGGCCCCGGTCCATACCCGGCGGCTCGAGCGGCAGGAGCGGCCGCTGATCGCCCGGGCCTACGGCCAGGCGGCGCCGCGGCGGCAGGCGCGGCCGGCGGCCGAGCTGGCCGGCCCGGTCGTCTGGCGCTCGCCCGACCTCGAGGAGGGAGCCCGGGTCGAGGCCGGTGCGGAGTTGGTCCGGATCGATCCGGAGCCGTTCCGACTGGCCCGGGAGGAGGCCGCCGCCGCCCTGGCCGCGGCCGAGGCGGAGGCGGCGCTGGCCGAGCGCCGGCGGCAGGCGGCCGTCGCTCGACTGGAGCCGGCCCGTGAGGCCGAGCGACTCGCCGCCCGGGAGGTGGAGCGGACCGAGGCGCTCCTCGCCGGCGGCGAGGGC
>RFGR01000096.1 GCA_003696625.1 Planctomycetota bacterium | reverse complement strand
GCCGCGCACCGGGAAGACGGTCAGGGGCGGCGGAGGTGACGCGATCTTGTCTTGATCGGGTCCACCGAGCGGGGCCGGATTCCTGGCCTAGGAAAAACGGGCCCACGTCTCGCGACGCAGGCCCTTCCCTGGAGATGGAGCCGAGGTCAGTAATCGGCATAGGGGACCCCGTTCGGATCTCGCCCCGGCAGGTCAGGGAGAACCTTGCCGGTGTCCGGCTGGTAGACCCAGCCGGCTTCCCCCGTCAGCTCCGGAAGCCCTGTCCCATGCACCACCCGGATCGTATTCAGCCCATTGATCGGGTTGACCGGGATCTCCCGCAGGTACGGCCCGTTCCAGCGGTCCTCACGTCCGGAAAGGGGCTCGAAGGTGCTGCCGTCGTTCCGAGAGAGACCGGTCAGCTGCTTGACGACCGACTCGCCGTCCCGGCCGGGGAGAATGGCGCCGTCGTAGTCCGAGTGTTCCATGCTGAACCGGAAAACGGCCGTCCGCAGCAGGCTGAGGCGGTCCATCAGGCGGGGATCCCGGGTCTCCTGGCCGCCCGACCAGGGCAGGGCGGTGAGGATGGCGACAATGGCCACCGCCAGGACGGCGGCGATGCTCTCGAACAGAGGCAGGCGGTTCTTCAACATGGCTCGGTCTCTCTCCGACCTCTATCGGCGCCTGGCCCACCCCTCCTTGAGGCTTTCGGTCTCGAAAGAGGCCTCGCCCGGGATCGTCGGCCTTGGCCGGTCAACAGCTGGAAAGTTCTGCTTGAAAAGGATTTGCGTATTTGTTCCGATGCCTTGGTGAAGCCCGGAAGCCCTGGTGCCCGCGGCTTGGCGCTTGCCCGGCCCCGGCTGTGCCTTTATGGTCCCGCCCCGGGTTCCCGCCCATGAAGCTCGTCATCGCCGAGAAACCCAGCGTCGCCGCCGACCTGGCCCGCGCCCTGCCCGGCACCTTCCGGCAGAAGGAGGGCTACTGGGAGGGGGAAGACCTGATCCTGTCCTGGGCCGTCGGCCACCTCCTCGAGCTGGCCGAGCCGGAAGACTACGACCCCGCCCTGAAGACCTGGCAGCTCAGCACCCTTCCGATCCTGCCGGAACGGTTCGTGCGCAAGGTCCGGCCCGGCCAGAAGAAGCAGCTCCAGCTGCTCAAGCGGCTGGCTCTTCGGCCGGACGTGGACGAGCTGATCAACGCCTGCGACGCCGCTCGAGAGGGGGAGCTGATCTTCCGGGAGATCGAGGAGTACATCGGCGCCGGCAAGCCTTGCTCCCGACTCTGGCTCCAGTCCATGACCCGGGAAGCGATTCGGGAGGCCTTCGCCGGCCTGCAGCCGGCGAGCCGCTTCGACGGCCTTGGAGCGGCGGCTTTCTGCCGGGCCGAGGCCGACTGGTTGGTGGGCATGAACGCCACCCGCGGCATCACCAAGCGGCTCAAGGGCCGGCGTGAGCGCGGGGTCTGGTCGGCCGGGCGGGTTCAGACGCCCACCCTGGCCCTCCTCGTCCACCGCGAACTCAAGGTCCTCGCCCATGTCCCGGTCCCGTTCTGGCGGCTGCGCGGTCGCTTCGCCGCCGGCGGGCACGAGTACGAGGGACTCTACCGCACCAGCCGCAGCGGCAAGGACGGCGACAAGATCTTCGACCGCGAGCAGGCGGAACGATTCCTTGCCGCTTGCCGGGGCGAGGGTGGTCTCTCGCCGGTGCCGGCGGTGGCCAGCGAGAAGGTCACCGAGTCCGTCCGCAAGCCGCCGCCGCTCTATTCCCTGACCGCCCTGCAGAAGGAGGCCAACTCCCGCTACGGCCTGTCCGCCCGCCGCACGCTCGGGGCGGCCCAGCGCCTCTACGAGAGCCACAAGGTCCTGACCTATCCGCGCACGGACTCCACCGCTCTGCCGGCGGACTACGAGGGACACGTCCAGCAGGTCCTCGCCGTGTTGGCCGAGGGCGGCGCCGCCCGGGCTCTGGACGAGCAGGAGCGGGCCGGCGGCATCGCCGAGGCTGCGGCCCGGGTCCGGGAGGAGGGCCTCCGCAACCGGCGCCGCAACTTCGACGATTCGCGGGTCGGCGACCACTTCGCCTTGATCCCGACCGGCAACCTGCCCGACACCCCGCTCGGGGGAGACGACGCCAAGGTCTTCGAGCTGGTCGTCCGCCGCTTCGTGGCCGCCTTCCTCGGGCCCAGCACCTGGGAAAACGTCAGTCGCGAGACCGTCCTCGAGACCGCGGCCGGCCCGCTTTCCTTCTTCACCGAGTCGAGGCGCCTGGTGGTGCCGGGCTGGCAGGCGGTGGACCGCCGCCCGCCCGCCTCCGAGGTGCTGCCGCCGCTCGGCGTCCCGGCCGGCCAGGGCGCGGCCGCCTCGGTGGTCGAGGTCGAGCTGGCCGAGGACGCCACCCGTCCGCCCGCCCGCTTCACCGAGGCATCCCTGCTCAAGGCGATGGAGGAGGCGAGCGACCTCGATCTGGAGCTGCACGAAGAGATCGAAGACGAGGAGGCGGTCCAGGCCATGAAGCAGAAGGGGCTCGGCACCCCGGCCACCCGCGCCGACATCATCGAGTCCCTGATCGCCAAGGGCTACGCCAGCCGCAGCGGCAAGACGCTGCGCGCCACCGCCAAGGGCATCATCTTGATCGATTTCCTCGAGCGGATCGACGCCGAATACCTGGCCGGCGCCGAGCAGACCGCCGAGATGGAATTCCACCTCTTCCAGGTCGAGGCGGGGCAGCGGACCCGCGAATCCTATCTGGCCGAGGTGGCCGACCGGGTCCGGCGCCTGATCGACCGCCTCCGTGCGTTCGATTACGCCGAACTCTACCGCGACGAACCGCCGGTGGGCGAGTGTCCGGTCGATCGCAGTCCGGTGCGGGAAGGGCTCAAGGCCTACCGCTGCAGTCGGGTGCCGCGGTCCAGCCGCTTCCAGATCGCGATCCGATCCATCCCCGGCCCGGACGCAGCCAAGCTGCTGCCGGAACGACTCCAGGAACTCGCCGCCGCGCTCGAGGCGACTCCCGGGGTGGCGGCGGTGACGGTCGCCGGCAAGCGGACCACCGCCGTCGTGACCGTCGACCTGGCCGAGGCCGAGGAGGTGCCGGCCGCCGCCGCCCGGCTCGAGACGGCGGCGGAGAGACCCTGGATGGCGGCCTGCACCGCCGGCGCCGAGGCCGACGACGGCTGTGGTTTCGCCCTTTGGAAGGAGTTCCGCGGCCGCTTCATCAACCGGCCGGTGGCCGAGAAGCTTCTCGCCGAGCGCGACAGCGGTCCGCTCGAGGGCTTCGTCAGCATGCGCGGCGATTCCTACGCCGGCCGAATCCGCCTCGACGAGGAGAACAAGCTCGTGTTCGAAGCCGTCCAGGGCCTCCGGGGCGGCGACGGCCAGGATCGGGTGGCGCCGGAACTGATCTCCTACCCGGTGGACGAGTCGCCGTTCGTCCCCTGTCCCCGCTGCTCGGACGGTCGGATCGTCGAGACTCCGACCCATTTCGTCTGCCGGCGGGACGGGGCGGCGGAAGGCTGCGGCCTCAGCATGCCGCGGACGGTCTGCAAGCGGGAGATGCGCCGGGAGGACCTCCGCTCCTATTTCGACCCCGAGGTCGGCCACACCGACTGGATCGAGGATTTCATCTCCCGCAAGGGCCGGCCCTTCACCGCCCGCTTGGTTCGGCAGGAGAACGGCCGCCACCGCTTCGAGTTCAAGCCGCGCGCCGGTCGCGGCAAGCGGTCGGGCGGCCGCCGAGCCGGGCGGAAGAAGTCGCTGCCGAAGAAGGCGGCCGGCAGCCGGAAGAAGGCGCGGGCTGCCGCCGGCAAGGGAAAGGGAGACGATGCCGGCGACAGCAGCGGGCCGGGCCCGGGAGGGGAGAGCACTTGAGCCGCCGGATCGCCCTCTGGTCCTGCCCGCGCACCGTTTCCACCGCCGTCTTGCGCGCCTTCGCCCAGCGGGCGGACACGGTCTGCGTCGACGAGCCGCTCTACGCCGCCTACCTGCGGGCCAGCGGCAAGGATCACCCGATGCGGCAGGAGATCCTGGCCGCCGGCGACCCGGATCTGGACGCGGTGGAGGCCCCGGTGGTGTTCGAGAAGCACATGGCCCACCACCTGAACGAGGTCTCCCTCGAGCCGGGTTTCTTCGCCGCCCGCCGCCACGCCTATCTGATCCGCGATCCGGCCGAGGTGATCCTGTCGATGCGCCGCGACCTGGGAGAGATCGGTCCGGAGGATCTCGGCTTCGACCAGCAGGCGAGGCTCTGGCGGCGCTGGCCGGGGCCGGTGGTCGCCGCCCGCGACTTGCTCGATCGGCCGGAGGGGATCCTGCGCGCCCTCTGCCGCGCTCTCGACCTCGAGTTCGACCCGGCCATGCTGAGCTGGCCTCCCGGCCGCCATCCGAGCTACGGGGTCTGGGCGCCGTTCTGGTACCGGACTCTCGAGGCCTCGACCGGTTTCCAGCCCTACCGGCCCAAGGAGGAACCCTTTCCGGCCGAACTCGAACCGCTCCTGGCCTGGGCCCGACCCTACCATGAAGAGCTGGCGGCGGTCCGGCTGCGGCCCGAGAGCTGAGCCGCCGCCCGGAGCCGTGATGGATCCCGCCGGAACCGATCCCGAACTGGCGGCTGCCGCCCGCGCCGCCGCCGCCGCTTCCTACTCGCCCTACTCCGGTTTCGCGGTCGGCGCCGCCGTCCGCTGGGCCGACGGCGGCGTCTCGACCGGTACCAACGTCGAGAACGCCAGCCATCCGCTGGCGGTCTGCGCCGAACGCAACGCCGTCGCCGCCGGCGTCGGCCGCGGCTGGCGCCGGATCGCCGCCGTCGCGGTCTGGGCGGACGTCGCCGGAGTGGTCAGCCCCTGCGGCGGCTGCCGTCAGGTCCTGGCCGAGTTCGCCCCCGACCCCGGGGCGGTTGTCGTCCACCTGCTCGGCCGCGAGCGGGCCGAGACCGTCACCCTGGCCGAACTGCTGCCGCGGGCCTTCGGGCCGCCGCCCGGTCTCAGGAGAGGAAGCCGAGGATGATCATCGCCAGCAGGAACAGGCCGAGGAAGAGGGCGACGGCCCCCCACAAGTAGGCCAACCAGACGCTGAGACTGGAGCGGCCGGCGACCTGCAGGCGCTCGAGTTCGCCGGCGGCGAGGAGCCGCTCGAACTGTTCCGGCCGTTCCTCGCGCAGCTCGTCCTCGCTGATCACCCCGGTGTAGATCGATACGTCCATCGGGAACTTCTCGCTCCGCAGGTGGGTGTTGAAGAAGTGGACCAGGAAGATGAAGGCGGTGGCCAGCAGGGCCTCTTCCTTGTGCACCGTGGTGGCGAAGGAGACGGCGCCGCCGCCGAGCAGATTGCCGAAGAACTCCTCCTGCCAACGGATCAGGCCGGAGAGGCCGATCACGGCCACCCCCCAGAACACGGCCAGGTAGTCGAACTTCTCCCAGTAGGTCCAGCGGTCGAAGCGGGGCCGTTCGCAGAGGCCGAGGAACCAGCCGAGGTGGCGGCGGAAGTCGTTCAGGTCCTTCAGCCGGGGCACCAGCGAGTCCGGGCCCCACAGCACCCGTCGCCAGCCCTTCCGCTTCAGATTCACGGCGACCTGGGCCAGGTGCAGGGCGAAGTAGAGAGCGGTCACCGCCGCCGCCCAGTAATGAATGGTCTGAGCCTGCTGGATGCTCATGACGTGATCGAGGACCCAGCGGCCGAGCCAGGTGTGGGAGAAGGTCTGCGGCAGCCCGGTGAAGGCCAGGGCGAGGAAGCTGACGTTGACCAGGACGTGCAGCATCCGTTCGTAGGGACCGAAACGGCGATAGTAGATCCGGCGCGGTCCGTAGCGCTGACGGATGCCCTTCTGGAACCAGAGCAGGGTGTGGACCAGGAAGAAGGCCATCACCGTGAAGAACAGGCCCTTCATGAATACGTCGGCCGCGTGCAGGACCTGGAAGGCGGCGTCCTCCTCGGCGGTCGGCAGGCCCGGGTTGAGGTAGTCGGCGCCGGGGCGGGGCGGGGTCGGCTGCCGCGGCGGGGCGGCGGCCAGGGCCGCCGCCGCCTCGGCCGCGGTCGGCCGTTCCGGGTGGGTGACGTAGCCGGTGAATTTCTCGTCCGCGTCCTGGTGGCACTTGCGGCAGGTGTCGAGGATGTGGGCGGGATTGACCGACGACTCGGGGTCCTCCGGCTCGAGAATCTCGTGGTGGCCGTGGCAGTCGGTGCAGTTGGCGAAGTTCCGGTCCTTGCCGGTGTTGCCGACGTCGTAAAGTTCCCCGTGATAGGTCTCGCGGAAGCCGCCGACGACGTAGGGATTGACCCCGAACGAGAACATCAGCTCCTCGTCGCCGTGGCACTTCTCGCAGTGGTCGACCGCCGAACCTTCGGCGAACTCGATCGACGCCTTCTTGATGCCTCCGCGCGGGCCGTGGCAGTCGGTGCAGTAGGGCGATTCCTCGTTGCCGGCCGCCCGTGAGCGGCCGTGGACCGAGAGCGCGTAGGCCCGACCCTGCACCTGGTGACAGCTCTCGCAGGCCCGGTGGCTGGTGTCGGGGATCGGCTCACCGTCCTCCACCCGCCAGTGGAAGGTGTGGCAGTCTATGCAGCGGACCTCCCGGCCCATGGCCTCGCTGCAACTGCGACTGTCGTGGGCCAGTTCGGGCCCCTGGTGCTGATCGGTGGAGTGGCAGTAGGTGCAGTTCTGGAGGCCGCCGGCCGGGAACAGCCGATCGGCCACGTGCTCCCGGGAGGTCAGGTGGCCGCTGTGGCAAACCGTGCAGTCGAGGTCAGGCGGCGGCGAGCCCGGCTCGTGATGCAGGCTCAGTCGGTAGGACTGGTGGCAGGTCTCGCACTGCCGGCTGACTTCGTGCAGGTGGTGATGCGGCTCGTCGATCGCGTGCGAGCCGTGGCAGTCCGAGCAGGCCGGGGCCCGCTCGTCGTCGGCATCGAACAGCGCCTGGTGATGGCTCGAGCCGAGATAGTCCTGGACGTCCTTCTCGTGGCAGTCCCCGCAGGCGGCGGCCAGGTCCTGCTTTCGGGCCAGCCGGCTGCGCGACGGATTCCCCGCCGCGTGGACGGAGCGGTGGCAGTCGAGGCAGCCCGGATAGGGGCGGGAGTCGTGTTCGGACCAGGTGTGGTGGACCGAGCCCCGGATCTCTTCGGCCAGGTCCTCGTGGCAGCCCAGGCAGATCTCCGGGAAGCGCTGCTGGCGCCAGCTCTCGGCCGGCTGGATCTCGTGCCCGCCGTGGCAGGAGGCGCATTCGAGGCCGACCTCCTGGTGCGGGGTGCCGGCCAGTTCCTCGGTTTCGTCCGGGTGGCAGCCGGAGCAGTCCGGAACCGCCTGCTCCGGTTCGTGGAACTCACCGGCCGCGAAGTCGACCTCGGCCAGGCCGGTGTGACAGAGGAGACAGTCATCGAGCGGGTGGACTCCGGCGGCCGCTGCGCCCGGTTCCTCGTGACAGTCCAAACAGGGCTGGGGAGCGTCCTGAGCGAAGGCGGCTCCGGTGCCGACGCCGATGCCCAGGAGGAGAGCGGAGGCGAAGATCCCTCTCATGGCCGGTCGAGTCCTGGCGGCGGCGGGCACCAGAACCTAAGCCCCGGACGGGCGGGAGGAAGAGTCGATCCGGTCGATCCCGGGCGGTCCGGCGCCGGCGGGAGGGGGAGCGGCTCAGCCGCCGAGCAGATCGATCGCCTCGCTCAGCATGCTGCCGGCGAGCAGGGAATTGTGCGCCCCCAGGCTACCGTCGGCCTCGATCGCCCGTAGGACCTGCTCGGCGCGGTCCCGCGCCGCGGCCGGCGCCGAGGCCGCCGCCGGCGAGGCGAGCAGGGCGCGGAGCCTGGCCAGGGAGGAGCTGATCTCTTGCTGCCAGTCGGCCAGGATCTCACCGTAGCCCTCGTCGTGGCACATCTCGCAGCTGTCGGCGTCGGGCCTGACCAGATCCGGCGGCTCGCCGTGGCAGTCGGCGCACTCCAAGCCTTCCATCACCGCCGGCCAGGGCTCGAAGTCCTGGTACTCACCGGCGAACATCGCCGCCGCCACCGGGTGGCAGGAGGAGCAGGCGCGATCCTCCTCCGCCGCGGCCTCGTGGTGGCAGCCGCCGCATTCCCGGCGCGGGAAGGCCGGACGGCCGTGCTCCTGGACCGAGTGGCAGCTGCGGCAGTCGAGGCCGCCGTCGAGCAGGTGACGGCGATGGGGGAAGGCGCGGCCGTCGGCCATGCGGGTCTCGGCGGCGGCCTCGATGCCCAGGTGGCAGGTCTGCGTGCAGCCGTCGGCGCTGCGCACCGGCAGCCCGGCGGCGGCGTTCCCGGCCGCCGGCAGTCCGAGCGCCTCGCTCAGGCGATCGATCCTCTCGGCCACGTTCTCGAGGATGGCCACCGAGTAGGCCGGATTGTGGGCGCCGTGCGACGGGTCGCGACGGACGAGCTCGAGGTTGCGCCGGGCGTCGCGCCAGTCGGCGGCGAGCGCCTCGTCCGCCGCTGCCGCCTTCACCTGTTCGAGCAGCGGCCGCAGCCGCTCGACCTGGGCGGTGAGCGTGGTTTGCCAACGATCGAGCATGCCGGCGAAGGCGGTGCCGTGGCAGTGCAGACAATCCGCCTCTCCGGCCTGGTTGCGGGCGCCGTGATGGCTGCCGGCGAAGGGGTCGTCTTCACTCGCCACCTCCGACCGTCCGGCGTGGCCGGTGTGGCAGGAGAGGCAGTCGACCATGGTTTGGCGCATTCTGCTGGGCATTTCCGGTACGCCGGCCGCACCCTTGCCGTCGAGCAGGGCGAGGAACGGGTCATGGTCCGGGTCGTGGCAGGAGCGGCAGTCGTTGCGTCCGGACTCGAACGGATCGTGTTCGAGCAGGCCGTGCCGGATCTCGTCATGACACTGGAAGCACTCAACCTTGTGGTTGGTGACGTGCTGCTCGTGCATGAAGGCCACGTCGCCGATCCGGTTGATGTGGCCTTCCTCTTCGTGGCAGGTGTGGCAGCGCTCCCGGCTGACCTCGCCCCGGCCCTTGACGACCGAGGTGTGGCACTGCTGGCAACGGACGCCGCGGTCGGTGAAGTCCCGGTGGCGGAAGGACCGGCCTGCGACCAAAATCTCCTCCTCCGGCGGTCCGTGGCAGATCATGCAGTCGGCGTGCTCCGGCAGCGATCCGTCGGCCTCCGGCTTGAAGTGGCAGGTGAAGCAGACCGTCTTGGAGACGGTGAAGTGCTCGCCTTCGAGGATGTGGGAGTGGCAGGAAGTGCACTGGAGTTCCCGTCCACGCCGAACCTCGAGGACGTGGTCGCGGTGTTCGAAGGAGACCCGGCCGAAGCGGATCGGCCCCTCGAGGGCCGGCACGGTGTGGCAGCCCGAGCGCAGACAGCTCTCGTCGGCGACCTCGGCGTAGGGTTTGCTCTCGGTGCTGGTGATGTACTTGGCGACCTGGGTGATAGCCTTGAACTTGCCCTCGAGAGTCTCGAGCGAGCCCGGCTCGTAGTGGCACTCGATGCAGGCGACGTCCCGGTGAGCCGACGCCTGCCACGTCTGGATGTACGGCACCATGTTGTGGCAGGTGCCGCAGAAGGCCGGCTGGGCGGTCTGCTCGACGGCGACGAAACCGAGTAGGCCGAAGCTGAGCAGGCCGGCCGCCATCAGCACGAACAGGGCCCGCAGCAGGCGCAGCCAGCGGGAGATCGGCCGGCTCGGCGGGAGGCGGTCGTCGGCCATCGCTCAGAGCTCGCGCCGGTAGGCGAGCATCAACCCGACCAACAGCAGGGAAACGAAGGTGAAGACGACCGCGAAGATGCGCAGGTCTCGGAAGCGATGGGCCAGCACCTCGAGTCGGCGTCGGGTCTTGTGGACCATGCCGTTGCCGCGCTGGACGACTTCGTCGAGGACCTCGACCGAGGAGGCGTGGCTGACCGGAGCCGAGCTGCGCCGGATGGACTTGAGTTCCTCCACGAACCCTTCGTGGTCGCGCAGGAAGAGGCCGCGGCGGGCTGCCTGCTCGACCTCCTCCTCAACTTCCAGGATGTTCGCCTGCAGCCGGTCGAGATCCTCGGAGATGCGCCGGGCGACCATCCTGGCCCGGCTTTCCGGGTCGGGATGGCAGACCGTGCAGAGGCCGTCGGCCGCCGTCAGCTCGGAGGAATCGAGATCGTCCACGGCGTGGTTGGAGTGGCAGGAGGTGCACTCCTCCATCTCGCCGCGGAGCGAGGCCTGGTAGTGAGGGCTGCGCCGGAACTGGGTCCGCTCCGGGGTGTGGCAATGGCCGCAGACCATCTCCACCGCCTCGACCCGCGGCGGCGCGGCACCGTGCGAGCCGTGGCAGTCGACACAGCCCGGGCTGGCGAGATTGCCCTCCTCGAGCAAGAGGCGGCCGTGGACCGAGCCGGCGTAGTCCTCGGGGGCGGTGGTTTCGATGCCGTGTCGAGACATCCGCTCCCGGTCGGAGTGGCAGCCCATACAGGTTCGGGTCAGCCGCGGTTTGAAGGCTTGGGAACGCGGGTCGGACACCGGCAGGATCCGGTGGACGCCGTGGCAGGTCAGGCAGGTGGCGACGTCCTCCGCTCCCTCTTCGAACAGGGCGCTGCCGTGGGAGCTGGTGCGATAGAGGTTGAGCTGGTCGGTCTTGAGGCCGTAATGTGCCATCCGCGCCGGATCGGCGTGGCATTCGCCGCAGGCCAGAACCGCCTCCTGCGGCGAAGTCAGGGGGCGGAAGTCGCCGTCGTGGGCGCGGGCGGCGTCGCCGGTTTCCCGCCCATCGCCGCCGTGGCAGGCCAGGCAATCGATGCCGCTGCGGCGGTGGATGCCGTCGGCGGCCGCCGTGGCTTCCTGGCTGTGGCAGTAGTTGCAGCCGATCTCGCTCCGGTCGGCCCGGGCGGCGGGCGCGGCCTGGGCGGCGAGGAGCAGGGACAGGGCGAAGGGAATCATCCCCGGCCACCTCCGAGGGCGAGGAAGAAGCCGCCGAGCAGGAAGAACAGACCCAGAGCGACGATGGGCAGCCGCTTCAACCGGGCGGGGCCGGTGGTTCGATCGATCTCGGGCAGGAAGAAGAAGGCGAGCCAGATCAGGAACAGGGCCAGCACGCCGGCCGCCACCGAATCCTCCGGCAGCAGCGAGAGGAAGCCGGCGACGCCGCGGAAGAACCACAGGGCCTGGGCCGAGCCGGCCTCGCCGAGCACGTCCGCCGGCCGGCCGAGCCCCGGCGGGAAGAAGCCGGAGAGCAGGACCAGGCCGCTCAGGACCAGCAGCAGCAGCACCGCCCAGGCCAGGAAGTGATAGGGGAAGAAACGCCTGCCCTCACGGCGGTGGCGGGGGCCGCTGGTCGGGACCAGGGCGCTGACCGCCTCGAGGCGGGCCAGCGGCTTGGCCTTCCAGGTCGGCCCGTTCAGGACGTGGATCACCCGCCGCGGGCGCCCTTCGAGTTCACGGCCGCGCAGGCCGACCTCCTCCAGGCGGTCGAGGACCTCGCGGACCTCGGCCTCGCCCGAGCCTTCCTTGAGGACGATGATCATGATTGCGGCCTCCTCCCGCCGCGCAGGCGGAGGTTCGGATTCCAGTCCGGCAGCCAGGACCAGAGCCAGGCCAGGAGGACGCCCGCCGCCGGCAGCAGCAAGACGTGGAAGCCGAAGAAGTTGCGCAGGGTGGCCGGGCCGGTCTCCTCGCCGCCGCGCAGGACCCCGGCCAGGGCGTGGCCGAAGAGCGGCAGCTGGTCGAGCCAGTTGAGAGCCTGGTCGGCAGACCAGAAGGCCGCGTCGTCCCAGGCCAGGAGGTCGCCGGTGAAGGCGAAGGCGAACAGCAGGGCCAGGGTGAGCAGGCCCAGCCGCCAGTGGGAGCGCCCGCGGCCGCGGTAGCGGCCGTTGACCAGGATCCGGACGAGCTGGAGCGCCCCCAAGACGAGCAGGCACTGGGAGGCCCAGTAGTGGATTCCCCGGCAGAGCCAGCCGCTCCAGCCGTGGCCGACGTCGCGCATGATGTAGCGGACGCTCTCGTAGGCCGTCTCGGAGCTCGGCTGGTAGTAGAAGCTGAGCATGATGCCGGTGACAGCCAGGATGCCGAGCAAGGTGGTGACCAGCCAGCGGAAGGCCAGGTGCCGCGAGTGCAGGTAGGGGTAGGGCCGGTAGAAGCGGCGGCGGAGGGCGTGTTGGAAGCCGTGTTGGTGACGGGCCATGGTCAGAGCGCCGGGCGGACGTAGAGGACGCCGTGCACGACGGCCGTTTCGTAACGAAGCAGCGGAGCGTTCGCCGGCCCGTCGAGGACGTTGCCGAGCAGGTCGAAGACCCCGCCGTGGCAGGGGCAGAGGAACTGCTGCCGTTCCTCGCTCCACTCGAGCTGGCAGGGGTCGGCGAGGGTGCATTCGCCGCTGACGGCGAAGAAGCGCCCGCCGAGATCATGGGCGACCATCACCGTGCGGCCGCGGAAGCGGAGCCGGCGGGCGGTGCCCGCGGGGAAGCGGTCGACCGAAACCACGCGGGCCGGACCGGAGAGTTCGAGCCGGACCTCCGGCGGGCGCAGGAAGTCGAGCACCGGAATGGCCAGGGCGGCGGCGGCCAGGAGTCCGAACGATAGGATCAGCCCGGCCAGGAAGCGCCGCCGCCGCCGTTCGAAGCGGTAGGCCCGGTCGCTCTGAAGCGGAATCAGGTCGGCCTCGGGCCATTCGGCGGCGGCGGCCTGAACCGCCAGCGGGTCGAAGTCGCCGCTCAAGGAGACCACGGTCTGTTCCTCTCCGCTGGAGAGGAACAGACGACAGCCGAGTCCCTCGAGCCGCGACTGGATTTGTTCCAGCGTGGCCGCCGACAGGTCGGGGGGTAGGACCAGGATCATGGCGATGCGTCGGTTGCAGCCCCTGCCCGCCCAGAGAGACCACCTCGGCCCCTCCGGGTCGGCGGATTGCCTAAACCCTCGCTCGCCCCGGTCTAGAGGGAATCAGGGCCGGTCGCGGAATTCCCCGAGCAGGATCGGGGTGGCCACCTTCACCATCAGGGTGAAGAGCAGGGCGCCGGTGCAGAGGACCCCGAGGGTCAGCCGAAGCTCATTGCCGGACGGAACGTATTCGTAGATCTCGCCCAGGGTGTCCGGGGTCATCCCGGGGATGACCAGACCCATTCCCTTCTCGAGGTAGACCCCGAGGAAGATCAGCACGCAGCCGAGGTTCAGGGTGAGGACGTGGCGGCGGGTCTTCGGCAGCAGGAACAGCAAGAAGGCGACAATCGAGCAGGTCACCGCCGTCCACATCCAGGGGACGATCGCGGTATGCCCTTGGACGCCGGTGAACATGTATTCCATATGAATCAGGTGGTGGGTGTCGGAGTAATACTCCTTGAACACCTCGGCGCCGAGCAGAAACAGGTTGAAGGCCATGAAGTAGGCCATCAGCTCGGCGATCTTCCAGATCGCTTCGTTGCGGATAGTGAAGTTCGTGAAGCGGCGCAGCAACTGCATCAGGATGATCAGCACCGCCGGCCCGGAGCAGAAGGCCGAAGCGATGAAGCGCGGCGCCAGGATCGCCGAGTTCCAGAACGGCCGGGCGATGAGGCCGTTGTAGAGGAAGGCGGTCACGGTGTGGATGCCGATCGCAGCCGGGATCGACAACCAGACCAGGGGCATGAACAGACGCTTGTTCGGATCCTTGCCCCGGAACAGGGTGAAGAGGAGATAGGTGACGATGACGAAATTGAGCAGCAGGTAGCTGTTCAGGGCGATCACGTCCCAGCCGAGGAGGCTGGAGGGCACGTTGAGGAAGCCGAGGCCGGGGATCAGGTGCCAGAACCGTTCCGGGTGGCCGATGTCGACCATCACGAACAAGGCGCAGACGACGATCGAGGCGATGGCGAGAAGCTCGCCGAAGACGACGATCTCCTTGATCGGCTTCCACTGGTAGATATAGGCCGGCACGACCAAGGTGACCGCGGCCGCCGCCACCCCGACCAGGAAGGTGAAGTTCCCGATGTAGAAGCCCCACGACATCTGGTCGCGCATGCTGGTGGTGATCAGTCCTTCATGGAACTGTTTCCACCAGGCGGCGCCGCCGATGCCCATGCCAACGAGGAGCAGGGCGACCCAGGCGTAGTAGAGGGCGTTGCCGCGGCTGATCAGACGCAGACTGCCGGCGACGAATCGGAAGAAGGTGCGGGCGGTGGTCATCGGTCCGGTCTCAGACGCCGTAGAAGTAGTAGAAGCGCGGCCTGGTGTTCAGTTCAGCCTTGAGGACGTAGACCCGTTTGTGCTCGATCACGTACCGGACCTCGCTGTTCGGGTCGAGCAGGTTGCCGAACTTGCGGGCCCCGACCGGGCAGATCTCGACGCAAGCGGGGTAGCGGCCGTTCCGGGTCCGCTGGATGCAGAAGGTGCACTTCTCGACCACGCCTTTGGGCCGGGGCCGGTTCCCCAGGTAGTGGAGATTGGGGTTCAGATCCTCGGCCGGCACGTTCGGCTCGGCCCAGTTGAAGTGGCGGGCGCCGTAGGGGCAGGCGGCCATGCAGCAGCGGCAGCCGATGCACCAGTCGTAGTCGACGACGACGATGCCGTCCTCCTCGTGCCAGGTCGCGCCGACCGGGCAGCTCTTGACGCAGGGCGCGTTGCGGCACTGCTGGCAGGCCACCGGCAGGTAGAAGTGGTCCTCGCGCGGAACCTGATCTGTGTCGTAGTAGGGGTTGGCATGGGCGAAGTCGATCCCTCGCTCCTTGTCCATCTCCAGCACCCGGATCCAGTGGATTTGCGGATCGCGGCTCTGGTTGTTCTCGTCGACGCAGGCGTAGACGCAGCGGCGGCAGCCGACGCAGCGGGAGATGTCGAGGGCGTAACCGAACTCGACCCCCGGCAGCGCATCCTTGCCGCTCAGGACGACCTGGTCCTGCTTGTCGGGAGGGAACTTCTTGCGGTTCTCCTCGAGCAGCTCGGCCAGGATCCTCTCCTTCTGGTCGGGCGACAGCTCGATGAAGCGGCTGCGGAACCAGCGGGTGTGGGTGAGGTCGGAGCAGCCGGCGGCGGTGGCCGCCGCGGCGCAGCCGGCCACGACGCAGAGGAAATCCCGGCGGGTGGTGGCGGTCTGACTCATTTCGTGACCTCCGGGGCGTGGGGGACGGGCTTCGGCTGGATCGGCTTGAAGGCCGGCGAGTGGGGGGAGTGGCAGTTGGCGCACAGCAGGTATTGCTGCTGTTCGGGATCGTCCCAGTGGCCGGTGCGACGGCCGTGGACGCCGGCCTTCCAGTCCCGGTATTTGTCACCGTGGCACTGACCGCAGAGCCGGTAGGACTTCTCGAAGGGGATCAGCTCGCCGCTGGCCAGATGCAGCATGTCGCGGTTCTCGAGGTCGTGGCAATCGAGACACCAACGGTGTTCCTCGTCGTGCTCGAGGACGATGTCCTCGTGGGCCATCTCGAGCTGGCGCCGTTCCGGATCGGCGGTCTCCGGATCGTGACAATCCGAGCACGGGAACATCTCCATCTCGGGCGGCCCGATGTGGCTCAGATCCGGTTCCGGGAAGGAGTAGGGCACCTCGCCCGGGAAGTGAGAGGATTCATGTCTCCCCTCGCGGCAGGCCGGCAGGAGAAAGAAGACCAGGACCAGGAGGCAGGCGGTGTGGCGCATGGGCGGGCGGTGGTGGAAGAGCCCCCGTCGAGCGCCCCAGCCGGCGGCCGGGGCGCCGGGAAACGGTGGAGGCGAGGAGCGGGCCCTACTTGGCCTCGGCCTCCTTCTTGGGCGGGGCGACCCGCGGCTCCTTGCGCAGCGGGTGGAGGTGGGCGATGGCCTTCAGGCGTTCGGCGAACTTGAACTCCTTGTAGCTCGGCGACTCCTCGTTGTGGCAGCTCCGGCAGAGCTGCTCGTCCGGCAAGGTCATCTCGCCGCCCAGGCCCTCCGGCAGCTTGTCGGCGGAGAGCTTGGACTTGGCCTTCATCCGGGCCTTCATGTGGTCGCCGCCGGGACCGTGGCAGGTCTCGCACTGGACACCGGCGGTGATGTCGAACCTCTTGTCGACCTTCTTCTCGTCCTTGAGATGGGCGAAGGCGGTGACGTGGCACTTCAGACACTCGGGCGCCTTGGCCGGATCCTCGATGCCCCGCTCCTTGGCGATCGCCTTGGCCTCGTCGCCTTGGAGGGTCTTGTAGGCCTGAGCGTGCTTGCTCTTCTCCCAGATGCCGTAAGTGTTGCCGACCTTGCTGTGGCACATCTTGCACTTCTTGGCGCCGACGTACTTCCCGCTCTGGGCGGCGATGGCCTTCAGGGCGGCCGACTCCTTCGGCTTGGCCGCGGCCGGGTCCTGGCTGAGGAGCGGCGAGGCGGCGAGGATGGCGAGGCCGGCGAAGCCGGCGAGGAGCGAATGCTTGCGGGTGACTCCCATTTCCAGGTTGGGTTTGATGGTTGCGGTGGCTCGGTCGGCGCGGTCCCGTGACGGACCGGCCACGCAGGTGCCCGACCGATGGCACAGGACATGGTTAGCCCATGCCCTCTGGGCATCAAGGTTTCCGAACTCGGCGGAATCGGGAACCGCGGGGAAACGAAGTCGCGGATCCAGCAGGGAGACAAAGTCCGGTATTTGTATCTGAGGTTCACTATACAAAAAACTTAGGAGAATAGTGAAATCCGGTCTTGGGGGTCCCGGCAGCTGGGTTAGGGAGAGAAATCGGGCGCCTCAACCCCCCGCCTGGAGTTCTGATGCATCCCGACCCGCCTTCTCGGCCCTCTCCCCCGGGCGCTTTCGTCCGACCGCTCCTGGTGTTCCTGCTCGCCGGTTTGGTCGCGCCCCCGGCCTCTGCCCAGGCCGAACCGACGGATCCGGCGGGTTGGGATCTCTCTGGACGGATCGAGGCCAGCCTCCGCTACCGCTCCCAGGAACGGCGGAGCGAAGACGACCTCTCCGGCGCCCTCTCGGCCTGGGCGGACGGCACGCTGTACTCGGTCGACGGCCGGGAAAAGCTTCGTTTCAGCCTCGACGGCCTCTTCCTGGCCGATCTGGACGGCCTCGAGCGGCCTGCCGAGTCCTTCTACGGCCTTGGGGACACCCGCAACGACCGGACCCGCGCTTTCCTTTATGGGGCTTGGGTCGAATCCGCCGCCGTCGTGGAAGGGCTTCGGCTCCGAGCCGGACGCCAGGAGATCCACCGCGAGGAGGCCCTCTGGTTCGACGGCCTGCGACTGGCGACCGAGGCCGACGGACCGGTCACCGGCCTCGTCTACGCCGGCGCTCCCGTCCGCTTCTCCGAATCCGACCGCAGCGGCGACTTCCTGGGCGGCTTCGGGCTGCGTTGGGCGCCGAGCCGTGGGCTCTCCCTGGCCGGCGACGAGGTCTTCTTCCGGGATCGGGCTCCGGCCTGGGCGCCGGACCGGACCCTGAACAACAACCTCACCGTCCTCGCCGCCGACTGGTACCGGGACGGCAACACCGCCGTCCACGCGACTTCCTCCTGGATCGGGGAGGATCCCCGCCGGCAGGAACTCTCCATCCTGTGGAACCATCCGCGTGAGGGCTGGTGGACCCGGATCCGGCTCCGACACCAGAGCGACTACGGCGAGGCGGTGGTCACCGACCTGTCGCCGTTCGCGGCCGTCGTCGGCGACGTCGCGCCCTACTGGACCGGCCTGGCCGAGATCCGCCGCCGACTGACCGCCTCGGCCGACCTCGCCCTGGGCTACGCCGGCCGCTGGCTCGACCGGGACGCCGACGAGGGCACCTATGACCGGGAATACACCCGCTGGTATGCCCTCCTCCGCCTGGACGGGATCCCCGGCCCGCAGATGGAGACCGGCCTGCGCGGCGACCTCTGGGACGCCACCGGGGCCGCCGTGGCCGCCGGCGGTTTCTATGTCGCCTGGAAACCGGCCGAAGCCACCCGCCTCGAGGCGGGCACCGAGTTCACGAAGTACCGCTACGACGCCTTCACCGGCCGCGAGTACCTCGATGACCGCCAGTACTCCCTGCGGTTCCGGCAGCGCCTCGGCGATCGGTACAGCCTTCGCCTGCGCCTGGCCCGGGACCATTCCCAGTTCGGCGCCGACACCCTGATCGAAGGCGCGGTGGCGCTGGAGTTCTGATCATGCCCGCCCGAGTCCGCCAACTCCTGCTGTTCCTGGCCGTTCCGGCCCTGGTCGTCGCCTGCTCCCTGGTCGTACCGGACCGCCGTCCGCCGGTTCCGGGGCGGGCCGGCGTGTTCCCGCACGCTCCGCATCTCGAGGTCGGCCTGGAATGCGCGGACTGCCACCCCGGCATCCCGGACGAGGATCGGGCCGGCATGCCCGATCTCGAGGTCTGCGGCCAGTGCCACGACACCGGCCTCGATCCGGACCTGCCGTTGTCCGCCCAACCGGCCGGTTTCGTCCTGCCGGGCGACCAGGAGGCGACCTGGTCCTCGGTGACCGCCACCTCCGTCGCCACCGCCTTCTCCCACGCCCGGCACCTCGAACTCGGCGCGGACTGCGACTTCTGCCACCCGGGAGTGGCGGAGAGCGAGGCGGTCGACCCGGAATGGCACATGTCCATGGCGGAGTGCCTGGACTGCCATCCCGGCGGCGACGAGGATCCTGCCGCCTGCGCCGGTTGCCACCCGGGCCTGGACTCGAACACGCCGCCCGCCAGCCACGGCTCTCCCGCCTGGCTGCGGGCCCACGGCGGCCTGGGCGGAGACCGCCTGAGTTGGTCCGAGGATCCGGCCCGAGACTGTTCGCTCTGTCATCGGGAGTCCTCCTGCGACGCCTGCCACGCCTCGACTCCGCCCGCCGACCACAGCGAGCCCTGGCGCCAGCGCGGGCACGGCTTCGCCGCGGCGATCGACCGAGATCGCTGTGCGACCTGCCACAAGGAGAACTCCTGCGTCCGCTGCCATCGCACCGCTACTCCGGTCACCCACGGCGGCATCTGGGGCGGTGCGACCAGCGCCCACTGCGGCAGCTGTCACCTGCCGCTCGGCTCGGACACCGGCTGCGCGGTCTGCCACCGGGGAACGCCGAGCCACCGGCGGGCCCCCGCGATCCCGGGTGGAACCCACCCCGGGGCGGGCGCCGACTGCCGTTCCTGCCACGTGCCGCTCGACCACTTCGACAACGGCCAGGACTGCGTCCTGTGCCATCGCTGAGAACCCCGCCCCCCGAACCCACCATGAGGTCCCTCCGCTTCCTGTCTTTCCTCCTGGCGCCGGCGCTTCTGTTCGCGGCCGGCTGCTTCAACGACTCCGGCAGCACGACCACCGTGGTCAAGGCCTGGTTCCAGGGCGCGGTGGTCGGGACCGCCGGCGAGCCCGTGGCCGGAGCCACGGTCTACCTGGTGCCGGCCTTCCTGATCCCGGCTCAGGGCGAGATCACCGCTGAATCCATCCGCACCGGGACCTCCGAGGGCTATGACGAACCGCTCGAGGACCTGGTCGAGGCCATGGGCGCCACCTTCACCCAGGCCGTGACCGGCGCCAACGGGCGCTTCCGGATCGATTCGGTGCCGGACGGCCAGTTCTACGTCTTCGTCGTTCCGGCCGCCGGCGGCGAGTACCTGCCCGGCGGCAGTTGGTGCCGGGAATCGGTCGACGCCAGCGGTCTGCGCGGCCGGGACGTGACCCTGGTCGTCAGTTCCTCGCCCTCGGCGACGGCCACCTATGTCGGCATGAGCACCTGCCTCGGCTGCCACGGCGAGTACGCGACCGAGAAGGGGCTGGCCCACCGGCTCGGCTTCACCGTGCCCGGCCGACTCAGCGGGCTCCAGAGCCTCGACGAGCACCCCGAGCTGTTCGACGGTCTGGACAACTTCCTCGACGCCACGGCCTACACCGGCGGCACCCCGGTCTATCTCTACGACCCGGATTGGAGTCGCGGCTTCGACAAGTTCCAGACCAGCTTGAGCGACCCGACCGCGAGCGGTGGCACCGTCTACGCCGTTCTCTGGCTCTGGCACGACACCGGCAGCGGGGAGTACAAGATCACCTTCGAGAACAAGATCAACCCGGCGGACCCGAACAGCCCGATGACCCGGGTGGTCCGGCTCCTCTACGGCGGCGCTGTCAACAAACAGCGCTACTGCCTGGAGTGGCCGGGCCGGAACGCGTTCTACCCGGTTCTCCAGTACCAGACCGAGGGTGACGACGCCCGCTACGACCGGACCCGCAAGCAGTATCGCGACTACCACTTCGACTTCTACTGGGACAACAACGGCACCACCGGCACCGGCGCCGACGACGTTCTCAAGGATCCGGACCCGACCAAGAACATCGAGCGCAACTGCCTCGGCTGCCACGCCACCGGCTTCAGCCAGTCGCTCGACCCGGTCACCGGCGAAGTGGTCTGTGACTCTGTCGAGGACGTCAACGGCGAGTTCGACATCGACGGCGACGGCCTGCTCAACGACCTGAACATCGGCTGCGAGACCTGCCACGGGCCGGGGTCGCAGCACGTCGGCGCCCAGGAGGCGCGCTACATCATCACCCCGCAGAACCTGTCGCCGAACCGGGCGGTGATGATCTGCCAGCGCTGCCACGATCGGTTGGAGGGTGCCAGCACCCTGGCCATGAACGATCATCCGATGAGCGCCGACGGCGTCTTTGCGCCGCCCGGAATCCGGCGCGCCGAGTACCTCTCGACCTACACGACCACCAAGGGGCCGGCGCTGTCGAAGAACTGGCCGGACGACATCCACGCCAAGAGCCACCACCAGCAGGGACCGGACTTCCTCAAGTCGAAGCACTATCGGAATCCGTTCGAACTGCTGACCTGTGACGACTGCCACGACATGCACGGCGGCACCGGCTACGAACGGGCGCTGGTCGCCGATCCGGACGATCCGGATCAACCGCTGTGCCAGACCTGCCACGAGCCCTTCCTCGGCGACGTCGGCACCCACACCCTGGAGATGACCGGTCAGCAACATGGCAAGGCGGTCGCCACCTGCATCAAGTGCCACATGGTGCAGACGGCCAAGACCGGCGCCGGCCGCTACGGCTACCTGCTTGGCGTCCCAACCGGCACCAGCAGCGACCCGGACATCACCTACTTCGAGAACGACATCACCTCGCACGTCTTCGACGTGCCGCACAAGACCAACCCCGGCGTGGCGGGGGTCAAGCCCGGCAGCGCCATGCCCATTCCGTACACGAACAGCTGCGGGACCTGCCACGACCCCGCCGCAACCGCACCACGCCCCCGCTACGACCGCTGCATCGGGCCTTGTGACGACCGCAACCTCGGGCCTTGCCACGGGC
>RFGR01000095.1 GCA_003696625.1 Planctomycetota bacterium | reverse complement strand
GGAGGCCGCCGCCGCCGCCGCCCTGGCCGCCGCCGAGGCCGACGCGGCCTTCGCCGCGCGCGAGGCCGAACGGGCCGGCCGAGTCGGGGAGGACGCGGTCTCCGAGGCCGAGCGGGATGAGAAACGCTGGCGCGCCGCCGCCGCCGCCGCCCTGGTCGAGCAGCGTCGAGCCGAACTGCGCCGGATCCAGGCCGAGCGGGCCAACGGTCGGCTGACCGCCCCCTTCGCCGGGGTGGTCACCGCCCGCCACCTGTCGGCGGGCGCTTACGCCGCGCCGGGCAGCGCCGTGGTCGAGCTGCTCGACCTCGGCCGACTCGAGGTCCACCTGGAGGTGCCGGCCCTCTACGCCGCCCGGATCGTCGAGGGCGCCTCGGTGGCGATCCGCTGCGACGCCCTGCCGGGGCGGGTGCTCGAGCGCCGGCTGGCCCGGCTGGCGCCGCCGGCCGACCCGCGCGGGCGCAGCTTCACCGCCGTGGTGCCGCTCGGCGAGGACACCGGCGGCCTGTTGCCCGGTATGTTCGTCCGCGCCCGCCTGACCCTGGCCGAGAGCGGCGAGGGGCTGGTCGTGCCGGCCGACGCGGTTCGGCCGACCGAAGACGGTTTCGAGGTCGTGACCCTGGGTGAGGGCGCCGGCCCCGGACCGCCGCCGGCGCGGCCGGTGGCGGTCGAGGTCCTGGCCCGCGGCGACGGCCGGGCGGCGATCCGGCCGCGGCGCGAGGGCGAGCTGGCGGTCGGCGCGCCGGTGGTGCTCCTCGGCCTCGACCTGGTCGGTCCCGGGTCGGTTCTCGCGCCCGCGGGCGGGAGTCCGACCGGCGGCGGTCCGGCGTCGGAGGCCGGCCGGTGAACCCGGTCCGCTTCGCGGTCGAGCGGCCGCACACGGTCGCGGTCGGGGTCGTCCTGGCCCTCGTCTTCAGCTTCCTCGCCTTCCGCCGGATCCCGGTCCAGCTCAAGCCGAGCGTCGACCGGCCCGTGATCACGATCATGACCCTCTATCCGGGCGCCGGCCCGGTCGAGGTCGAGGAGCAGGTGACGCGGAAGATCGAGGAGGTCGTTCAGGGGGTGGACGGGCTCGAGAAGCTGACCTCGTCCTCGATCGAGGGCATGAGCACGGTCCGGCTCGAGTACCGCTGGGGCATCGACAAGGACCGGGCGGTGGTCGACGTGGTGACCAAGATGAACCAGCTGCCGCCGCTGCCGCCCGACGCCGAGGAGCCGGTCGTCAGCCTGGTCGGCGAGATGGCCGAGCGCTCGATGTGGCTGGTCGCCCGCTCGGGGATGGCCGTCGACCGCCTGCGCCAGCTCGTGGTCGAGGAAGTCGAACCGCGCCTCGAGCGGATCGGCGGCGTCGCCGATCTGCTGGTGGTCGGGGGCGAGGAACGCGAGATCCGGGTCCTGGCCGACCCCGAGCGGCTGGCCGGCTTCGGTGTCCGCTGGGACGAGCTGGCGGCGGCTCTGCAACGCGGCTTCCTCGACCTGCGCGGCGGTACGGTCGAGGCCGGCAGCCGGCGCTTGACCGTGCGCACCGAGGGCCGGCGTCCTGAGATCGCCCGGATCGAGGAAATCGCGGTCCGGCGCGGCCCGGCCGGAACCGTCCGGGTCGGCGACCTGGCCCGGGTGGTGGACGGCCACAAGGAACTCACCGGCATCGTCCGTAACGACGGCCGCAGGACGGTGGTGATCGGCGTCGGCCTCGAGGTCGGCGCCAACGTCGTCGAGATGACCGCCGGGGTCGACCGGGCCCTGGCCGAGCTGAACGACTCCTTCGCCGGCCGCGGCCTCGACGTCGTGCTCGAGCCGGTCTATCGGGACACGACCTATCTCGACCAGGCGTTGGCCTTCGTCGGCGACAACCTGGCCCTCGGCTCGCTGCTGGCGGTGTTCGTGCTGGTCCTGTTCCTGCGCAGTCTGCGCAGCGTCCTGGTCGTGGCGGTGGCGATCCCGATCTCGCTGCTGACCGTCTTCTTGGTCCTGGACGCCCTCGGACGGACCTTGAACGTGATCAGCCTGGCCGGCCTGGCCTTCGCCGCCGGCATGGTCGTGGACAACGCCATCGTCGTCCTCGAGAACATCTTCCGCCACGTCGAGAAGGGCGCCGACTCCCGCACCGCCGCCGCCGAGGGCGGACGCGAGGTCTGGGGCGGGGTGCTCGCCTCGACCCTGACCACCGTGGCGGTGTTCGTGCCGATCCTCGGCATCAAGGAGGAGGCGGGCCAGCTCTTCGCCGATCTGTCCCTGGCCATCGCCGCCGCGGTGGCGCTGTCCCTGGTCGTGGCCCTGACCGTCATCCCGGCCCTCGCCGCCCTGCTCTATCGGCGCGGCCTCGGCCCCTCCGCCCGGGTGGTGCGGATTGCCGACGGCGCCGCCGCCGGCCGGCGCCGGGGGCCGCTCCAGGGGGCCTACGGGGCCACCGTCGCCGCCCTGACCGGCCGCGGCCGCGGCAGCGTCCTGCTCAAGCTCGGCCTGCTCGCTTTCGCGCTGACCGCCGCCTTGGCCAGCAGCCGGTTGGTGCCGCCGGCCGGTTACCTGCCGGCCGGCAACGTCAACTTGACCTTCTTCTTCGGCCAGCCGATTCCCGGCACCCGGCCGGAGGCGCTCGAGGCGGCGGCGGCGCCGATGGAGCGCTGGCTCCAGGCCGATCCGGACGTCGATCGCTACTTCTTCGTCCTGGCGCCGGCCTTCAACGGCGGCGGCGTGATGCTGAAGCCGGAGGCGACCTCGCCGGAGTCCCAGGCGGCATTCCGCGCCCGCTTCGCGCCGCTGGTGGTCGGGCTGCCCGGATTCCTGTCCATGTACCCGTTCCAGGCGCCGCTGTTCCAGGACGCCGGCGCCCAGTTCACGATCGAGGTGGAGGGGCCGGAGTTCGACCAACTGGCGGCCGCGGCCAAGCGGATCGAGGGCATGCTCTACGGCGTCGAAGGGGTCCAGTACGCCTCCTCGGACTACGTCGAGGGCCGCCCCGAACTCAAGGTACGGGTGGACGAGGAGCGGGCGGCCGAAGCCGGCATGGGGGTGGCGCAGGTCGCGGCGGTGGTCGAGGCGGCGGTCGCCGGGCGGCGGGTCGGCACCTTCGCCGCCGGCGGCCGCGACTACGACCTGGTCTTGGTGGCGCCGGCCGAGCGGGTGGCGAGCGCGGCCGACCTGGCCGCGCTGCCCTTGGTCACCCCGAACGGCCGGCGGACCACGATCGGCGACCTGGCCCGGATCGAGGTCGGCTCCGGTCCGGTCAGCGTCAACCGCTCGGAGCGCCAGCGGGCGATCACTCTGACCGTCCACCTGGCCGAAGGGGCGGTCCTCGAGTCGGTCCTCGACCGGGTTCGCGAGCAGGTCGTGCGCCCGATCCTGGCCGAGCTGCCGCCGGAGTACGGCGTCCGTTTCGGCGGCAGCGCCGACAAGTTCTCCGCCACCCTGTCGGCGCTGACCGGCTCCTTCTGGCTGGCGGTGTTGATCTGCTACCTGCTGCTCGTGGCCTTGTTCCGCTCCTGGCTGTCGCCGCTGGTCATCCTGGTCAGCGTGCCGCTGGCCCTCTCCGGCGGCTTGTTCGGGATGGCCGTGTCGCACGCCCTCGGCACCCGCGCCAGCTACGACCTACTGGCCATGCTCGGTTTCGTGATCTTGGCCGGGATCGTCGTCAACAACGCGATCCTGATCGTGCACCAGGCGAACAACCTGCGCCAACGGGGGATGGAGCGCCGGCGGGCGCTGGCCGAGGCGGCGGAGAGCCGGCTCCGACCGATCCTGATGTCGGTGACGACCTCGGTGTTCGGGATGTTGCCGCTGGCGGCGCTGCCGGGCGCCGGGGCCGAGCTCTACCAGGGACTGGCGGCGGTGGTGGTCGGCGGCCTGGTCGTCAGCACGGTCTTCACCCTGGCCGTGGTTCCGGCGCTCCTCAGCCTGGGTTGGGACCTGGCCGAGGCACTCGGCGCTGGCCGCGGCGGGGGGGAGCCGGCCCCCGTCTGAGGTTCCCGCTCGGAACGACCGGAATCGTCCGAAGGAAGGACGGGATCCGTACCCTCGGTTGCCTGGAAATCCTCGGTTTCTGGCTTCGCCCAGACCCCCTCTCGGGTAGGTTGGATGCAGCGGATCTTCGATCCGAACGCGGCGCCGGCCGCTTCTCTTCCCTTTCCCAACCACGAAACCACCCGGAGGATCCTCCATGCGCCTTCTCTCCCTGCTCGCCGCCGGCCTCCTCGCCGGCGCCCTCCAAGCCCAGGATCTGGTCGACCTCACTCGGCTCGACGGCAACCAGAACGCCCGGAACGCCCAGGTCTACGCCCCCGGCGGCGGTACCCGCGCGGCCTCGGCCTGCGACGACTTCAACCGGGCCAACAGCACGAACATGGGCCCGGACTGGACCGAGGTCGACGGCGACTTCGAGGTGAACAACAACATGGTTCACACTCTGGTCAACATGAGCCGGATGATCCACAACAGCGCTGCGGCTCCCTACGCCGGCAGCTCGGTCGAGTTCGACCTCGACGGCACCTCGACCTCGCTGGTCTACGCGGCCGCCGTCATCGGCTACGACCCGGTCACCGGCGAGGACGTCTTCGTCAAGGTCCAGAACCAGTCCGGTCTGCCCGGCTACGACACCTACGGCTTCTACCACGCGAACAACGGCGGCGGCTACGGCGTCTGGGGCGGATTCCACGCCTTCACCAGCCCGATTCCGGGCGGCCACGTCCGCGTCTCGGTCGACGCCACCGGTGACGTCGTCACCCTCGAGATCGACACCGACTTCAACGGCACCTACGACTTCGTCGACACCGCCCCCGGCCTGATCAGCTCCGGTCTCGCCGGCCTGCTCGGCACCGGCTTCGGCTACGCCGGCTACGGCCCCGAGTTCTCCGACAACTGGGAGGTCAACGACGGCTGCGGCGGCGGCGGCCCGACCCTGACCGTGTCCAATCTGGTCGCCGGCGCGGTGGCCACCGTGGCGGTGGACGGCGCCACGCCGGGCGGGCAGGTCCGTTCCGGCTTCTCGCTCTACGGCGGTGGTCCGATCAGCACCCCGTACGGCGACCTGCTCCTCAGTCCGCCCTACCGGGAACTGCCCGTCATGGTCGCCGACTCGGTCGGCCACGCCCAGCTCAGCAGCCCCGTGCCGGCCGGCACCACCGGCATCATGGTCTGGGTGCACGCCTTCGATATCGGATCGCTGACCTTCACGAACGGCTTCTCCGGCGCGATCGGCTAGGCGGCGACGGCGTCCGCCGCAGCCGTCGGTCGCCCCGCTCGAGCCGCCCGGGTCCGCCCGGGCGGCTCCTTTCTCGGCCGGAGCCGCAGCCGGGCTAGAATCCTCCCTTCCGCGCGGCCCCCGTCCGGCCGGCAGAACGAGATGAGCCTCCCCTTCGAACCCCAGTCCGGGCCGGCCCCCCTGGCCGCCCTCCGCCACTCCGTCTCCCACGTCATGGCCGACGCCGTCCTCCGGCTCTTCCCGGAGGGCAAGGTGGCGATCGGCCCGCCGATCGAGCACGGCTTCTACTACGACTTCGAGTTGCCCCGGCCCCTGACCGAGGAGGACCTGCCGAGGATCGAGGCCGAGATGCGCCGGATCCTGGCCGAGGCCGGCGAGTTCCGCCGCCTCACGCTGAGCCGGGCCGAGGCCGAGGAGCGGCTCCGGGCCGCCGGCCAGCCCTACAAGCTCGAGCTGCTGGCCGACATTCCCGAGGGGGAGGAGATCAGCTTCTACGAGCACGGCACCTGGGGCGACCTCTGTGAGGGGCCGCACGTCGCCCGCGCCGACCAGATTCCGGCCGATGGTTTCCGGCTGCTCAGCGTCGCCGGCGCCTACTGGCGCGGCGACGCCTCGCAGCCGATGCTGCAGCGGATCTACGGCACCGCTTGGTGGTCGAAGAAGGATCTCAAGAAGTACCTCGCCTACCTGGAGGAGGTCCAGGCCCGCGACCACCGCCGGCTCGGGCGCGAACTCGACCTGTTCAGCCTCCACCCCGAGTTCGGCGCCGGCCTGGTCTTTTGGCATCCGAAGCTGGCCCACGTCCGCCGGCGGCTCGAGGAGTGGTGGTGGCGGCTGCACGAGGAGCGCGGCTACTGGCCGGTGTACACCCCACACGTGGCCGGGGAACCGGTCTTCGAGCGGTCCGGGCACCTCCAGAACTACGCCGACATGATCTGGGCGCCGATGGACGTCGACGGCCGGCCGCACCGGGTCAAGCCGATGAACTGTCCGGGGCACGTGACGATCTTCAACTCCCGCCGGCACAGCTACCGCGACCTGCCGCTGCGGTTCGCCGAACTCGGCACGGTCTACCGCTACGAGCCGAGCGGCACCCTGCACGGGATGCTGCGGGTGCGGGGCTTCACCCAGGACGACGCCCACATCTTCTGCACCCCCGCCCAGCTCGAGGACGAGATCGTCGGCGTTCTCGACCTGGTCGACGTGATCCTCCGCACCTTCGGCTACGAGTACACCGCCTACCTGGCGACCCGACCGGAGAAATCCCTCGGCGACGACGCGATCTGGGAGCACGCGATGGCCGCCCTGCGGGCGGCGGCCGACCGCCGCGGCCTCGACCTGGCCGACGACCCCGGCGGCGGCGTCTTCTACGGGCCGAAGATCGATTTCAAGATCCGGGACGCCCTCGGCCGTGAATGGCAGGGGCCGACCGTCCAGGTCGACTTCAACCTGCCCGAGCGCTTCGACATCCAGTACAACGACGCCGACAACACCCTGAAGCGGCCGGTGATGGTCCACCGGGCGATCTTCGGCTCGATGGAGCGCTTCGTCGGCGGCCTGATCGAGCACTTCGCCGGCTGGTTCCCGGTCTGGCTCCACCCCTGCCCGGTGGCGGTGCTGCCGATCACCGAAGAGCAGGAGGAGGCCGCCGCCGCCGTGCTCGAACGGGTCCGGGCGGCCGGCTTCCCGGCTGTCCTGCGCAGCGGCGGACCGCTGCGCCGGCGGGTGCGGGAAGCCGAGGTCGAGAAGATCCCCTACATGGTGGTCCTCGGCGCCCGCGAGGTCGACGAGGGGCGGCTCAACCTCCGCGTCCACGGGGTCAAGGAGCAGCGCTCCCTGACCGTGGACGAGTTCCTCGGCTTCCTGCGCGAGAAGCGGGATCGGCGCGATCTCGACTACTGAGGCGGCGATGGATCTGCGCGATCAGGTCGTCCTCGTCACCGGCGCCAGCGCCGGCATCGGCCGGGCCTGCGTTCGCGCCTTCGCCGCCGCCGGCGCCCGGGTCGCCTTCTGCGGCCGGCGCCGGGACCGGCTCGAGGCGCTGGCCGAAGAGCTGGCGGCGGCCGGCGCCGAGGTCCACCCCTTCGTCCTCGACGTCCGCCGGCGGCAGGAGGTCGCAGCCGCCCTGGCCGGCCTGCCGGAGCCCTTCTCTGCGCCCGGGATCCTGGTCAACAACGCCGGCTTGTCCCGCGGCCTGGACCCGATCCAGGACGGCGAGTGGCGGGACTGGGAGGAGATGATCGAGACCAACGTCAAGGGCCTGCTCTGGGTGACCCGAGCCGTGGTGCCGGGGATGGTCGCGCGCGGCCGCGGCCACGTGATCAACATCGGTTCGATCGCCGGCCGCGAGGTCTACCCGGGCGGGGCGGTGTACTGCGCCAGCAAGCACGCGGTGGCGGCGATCACCCGCGGCCTGCGCCTCGACCTGAACCAGGCCGGCATCCGGGTCTCGACCGTCGATCCGGGGCTGGTCAACACCGAGTTCAGCACCGTCCGCTTCCGCGGCGACCGGACCCGGGCCGACGCCACCTACGCCGGCATGACGCCGCTGACGGCCGAGGACGTCGCCGACGCCGTGCTCTGGGCCGCGACGCGGCCGGCCCACGTCAACGTCGCCGAGATCCTCCTCCTGCCCACCGATCAGGCCGCCGCGACCGTGGTCCGCCGCCGCGGCTAGAACAGGAAGGCGAGCTGGAGGGCGAATTCCCAGCCGTAGAGTTCCTCCTCGCTGCGGAAGCGGGTGCCCTTCGGCCCTTCGACCGTGCGCGGGTCGACGGTCAGGGCCAGGAAGGTGGCGCCGGCTTCGAGGGCGACCGAGCGGCTCGGGAAGTGGCGCAGGCCGGCGCCGGCGAGCAGGCCGAGGCCGAAGGAGAGGCCGTCCGTCCCGGCCAGGTCGAGGGCGGCGACGACGGTGCCGGCCTCGAGATAGGGCTGGGTCCGGGCTTCCTCCAGGAAGGACTCGCGCAGGCGGGTGCGCAGCTCGAGGGAGCGCGCCCCGGCGGCGGCGGTGGGGTAGGAGCGGCGGGCCAGGCCGAATCCGGCCGAGGTGCCGGCGTCCAGCCAGTGCTCGAATCCGACTTCCCAGCCCGAGGCCGAGACGCCCTGCAGCCGCCGGTCGGTCCGGCGGGGGTCGGGGCGGTCGGTGACCAGGGTGTCGGCGGCCAGGCCGCGGAGGCCGATGGCGTCGTGGTCGTGGACCCGGGAGCGCCAGGCGTTGGCGCAGGCCGGGACGGCGAGGAGGAGGAGGACGAGACCGCCGGTCGGATTCACGGCGGGTCGAGGTTACGGCCCCGGCGCCGATTCGGGTCCAGGCAAACGGACCGGATTCCGACGTCGTATGCTGGAAGCATGGCCTTGCTGTTCGGAGCCGCCTATCTCGGCCGGGAAGCCGCCGAATGCGAGCGCTCCTGGCGCAGCCGCGTCCGCCGCCTGGGCGAGCGACGGCTGCTGGTCGAGGCCGAGCCGGAGACCGAAGCCCTGGTCCGGGTGCGGATCCGGGCCCGGGCCGGCGAGCGGGTGCCGTTTCGGACCTTCGGGGCCCTGGTCAAGCAGGCGATCGGCCCGGAGCGGGAGGAGCGGGCCGAGTTCTGGCTGATCCGTCCCGGCCAGGCCGGTCCCGGTCCGCTGCGGCTGGAGGGCGCCGGCTGGCAGGCCTGCCTGGAGGCCGTGGCCGAGCCGGAGGTCGCCCAGCTCCGCTTCTTCAGCCCGATGCTGTGCGCCGCCGGCCAGGGCCGCCTGCTGGCCGAGCGGGCCGAGCGGCTCGGCCTCGACCTGGCCCGGGCCGGAGGCTGGGCGGTGGTCCGCCGGCGGTCACGGCGGCCGCAGCCGCCTCCGCCGCCGCCGCCCTGGCGGGGGAACTACGGCTGGTAGCCGCTCCAGGCCGCGTCGAGGGTGTTCCGGAGCAGCATCGCGATCGTCATCGGCCCGACCCCGCCGGGGACCGGGGTGATCCAGCCGGCCCGCTCGGCGGCGGCCGCGTAGTCGACGTCCCCGCACAGCCGACCGGCCTCGTCGCGGTTCATGCCGACGTCGATCACCACCGCTCCCGGCCGGATCCAGTCGCCCTGGATCAGCTTCGCCACCCCGACCGCGGCGACGACGACGTCGGCGGCCGCCACCTCGGCCGCCAGGTCGGCCGTCCGCGAATGGCAGATCGTGACCGTGGCGTGACGCTCGAGCAGCATCAAGGCCACCGGCTTGCCGACGATGTTCGAGCGCCCGACCACCACCGCCCGCCGGCCGCGCAGTTCGATCCCGGTCTCGTCGATCAGGGCCATCACCCCGCGCGGGGTGCAGGGGCGGAGACCGGCCGCACCCTGGAGCAGCGCGCCTTGGTTCCGCGGGTGGAAGCCGTCGGCGTCCTTGGCCGGGTCGACCGCGAGCAGAACCTCTTGCTCGTCGATCGCCGCCGGCAGCGGCAGCTGGACCAGGATGCCGTGCACCGCCGGATCACGGTTCAGTTCCGCGATCCGGGCCAGGAGTTCCGCCCGTTCGGTGGCGGCCGGAAGCTCGAAGTGGAAGTTGGTGAAACCGACCTCCTCGCAGGCGCGCCGCTTGTTGCGGACGTAGATGTGGCTGGCCGGATCGTCGCCGACCAGGACCGTGGCCAGGCCGGGCCGGGGCCGGCCGGCGGCGACGCCGGCCGCGACTTCGTCTCGGATGCCGGCGCGGATCCGCGCCGCCAGGGCTTTGCCGTCGAGGATGCGGGCGCTCATGACTGCGGTGGGGCGGCGGTCCGCCCGCGCCTAGAATGCCGGCTCCCGGTGCCGATGCCCAGTCCCGCGCCCGAGACCCGCCGTCTCCTGATCCTCTGGATCGGCGGTTGGCTGTTGCTCTCGCTTGGCGAACTCCTGGCCCCGAGCCTGGGTTCGGCCCTGTTCGTCCTCGACTACGGCGCCCTCTTCGCCGGCGAGTGGTGGCGCCTCCCCGGCGTCGCCGGCTACGCCTTCGGCCACCAGCCCTTCCCCGGCCTGGCCCACCTCTTTTTCAACGGTCTGCTGCTCTGGCTGTTCGGGCCCGAGGTCGAGGCCCTCTACCGCGGCCGCCGTTTCTGGCGCCTGGTCGCGGCCACGATCGCGGCCGGCGCCGGCTTGCACCTATTCCTCCATCTCGCCGTCGGCGGTCCGTTCCGGGCGCCGGTGATCGGCGGCTCCGGCATCGTCAGCGCCGTCCTGGCCGTGAACGCGGCGGTCTATCCGGGGCGGATCCTGAGCTTCTTCGGCCTGTTCCGGCTGCGGATGCTCAGCTTTTTCCTGGCTTACCTGGTCCTGGACGGCCTCGGCTTGCTCTTCGCCCTTTCCGGTCGTCCGGACGGCGTCGCGGTCGACGTCCACCTGGCAGGCGCCGCCCTCGGCTGGTGGTGGGCGGGCGGTTGCCAGCGCTTCGACGCACCCTGGGCCGGTTGGCTTCGGCGGCGGCGCCAGGCCCGGCGGCGGCGCCAGGCCCGGCGCGAAGCGGCCGACGAGGCCGAACTCGACCGGATCCTGGCTAAGATCTCGTCCGAAGGGCTGAACGCCCTCAGCCGCGGCGAGCGGCGCTTCCTGGAGCGCCGCTCGCGGGCCAGGCGGGACCGATAGAATTGCCGCTGATGCTGGCCTGCCTGCTCCTCGCTCTCCCGTTCCCGGCTCCGGCGCCGACCTTCCAGGATCCGGCCGAGGAGTTCCGCAGCAAGTTCCAGACCGCGGTCGAACTCAACGACCAGAAGGCCATCGACTCCCTGCTGCGCAAGCACCGCGATCTGGCCGTGACTGAGTTCGTGAGCAAGGCCGACCTGGCCGCGGCCGCCGGCGACCCGGCCGACATCGCCTGGGTCGACGCCTTCGTCGAGGGCTGGCAGCGGGTCGCCCACTCGTCCTTCGCCCGCAAGTACTCCCGCTTTCTCGGCCTGATGAGTTCCTCGACCCGGCGCAATCGGGACGAGATTCTGCGCAGCCACTTTCCGATGGTCACCCGGCTCCACGCCGAAGCGCTGCAGAAGAAGACCGAGGAGGCCTGGGAGCCGGTCCGGGTCGAGGGGGCGCCGGTGGCCGCGGCCCTACGGACGATCGGCGACGACTACTACTTGGCCATCGTTCTCTACTGCCTCGGCAACGCCTACAACAGCGACCTGAACGAGGACGGCGGCGACGACCAGAAGGCGCTCGAGTTCTACGAGGAATACCTGACCGTTCGTCAGCGGCTCGACCTGACCAGCGACAAGGACTACGACACGGTCAAGAGCCTGGCGGCCGAGATGCGGGCCAAGCTCGGCATTCCCGACCCGGAGACCGGCAAAGTCGGCCCGCGCAAGGTCTCCCGTTTCGAGATCCAACCGGCCGAGGGCGCCGATTGGGTGGAGGTGCCGCTGGCCTTCGCCGCCGACCCGAAGCCGGGTGCGATCGAACATCCCTGCGACCTGGCCGATGACCACCGCCTGAGCTGGATGTTGACCGGCACCCACGAGGTCGGGACCGAGGGCTCGGTCTATCCCTTCGAGCCGAAGGTGGTGGTGCGTCGGATCGAGTTCGGCAAGTTCGTCCTCGACGGCGGCCTCGGGCCGAGCGAGCCCTTCAAGCTGACGACCAAGCCGGTGACGGTCACCTTCCGCCGGCGCCTGGCCGACGGCCGCGAGGCCGACTGCGCCTTGCGGGTCGCCGGCGGCATCGACCGCGACATGTACCACGGCGCCGAGCTGAACCTGTCGGTCAACGACGTCAGTTCGACCATGTTCTATCGCTCGGTCTCGACCATGGTCGGCGACAGCCCTTTCGGCCGGATCGTTCTCTACGACCTGAACGTCGACGGCGCCTACGGCGCCGACGAACTCAAGCTGACCGGCGCCCACGGCACCCCGAAGGATACCTGGCTGTATCGCTACGACGCGGTCCTGCTCGGCCGCAACAAGCATTCCCAGCCCTTCTCCCGCTTTCTCACCGACGGCAAGGGCGGTTGGTACGAGTTCCAGGTCGACGACCACGAGCTGCCGAGCAAGGTTCGCCTGCGCCGGATGGCCCCGAAGCTCGGCACCTTCAAGGTCAAGATGAACGGGCTCAAGGGGGTCAAGCTGACCAGCCTGGTCCTGGTCGCCGAGACCTCCCAGATCAAGGGCACCTGGGTCGATCTGATGTGCGGCCGCGGCGGCTCCCTCCAGGTTCCGATCGGCCGCTACACCTTCCAGCAGGGCCTGGTGCGCGGGGCCAAAGGCGCCGAGGCGATCATCCTGCCCGGCACCGGGGTGCCGATGACCTTCGACCTCGAGGAGGGGGAGACGGTCGAGATCAAGCTCGGCGCCCCCTTCACCTTCAGCATCGAGCGGCGCCTCGAGGGCAGGCGTCTGGTCCTCGACGGCGAGACTCTCTGCGTCCTCGGCGCCGCCGGCGAGCGCTACGTCCGCATGGTCGGGGCGCCGCCCTTCGGGATCGAGGTCTCGCTCAAGGGCGAGAAGGCCGAGGGCGTGCTGCGCGGCTCGACCGCCGAGGAGGTGATGGCTCATTGGCCCTACGCCTACCTGCCGCAGAGCCTGGAGCTGGAGCTGAAGAAGGCCGAGATGCCGCCGGTGCGCCTGTTCCTGAAGAAGCACCCCTGGTTCGGGAAGATCGACACCGGTTGGATGGAGTGAGCAGCCGGCCGCCGCGGCCGGCCCAGAGGAGCAAGAGCCTTGTTGGACTTGAAATGGGTCCGGGAGCACCCGGAGATCGTCCGTGACGCCGCCCGGCGCAAGCGGATCCCCGTCGACGTCGACGCCTTTCTGGCGGCCGATCGCGAACACCGCCGGCTCCTGGCGCGGGTCGAGGAGCTGCGCGCCGGCCTCAAGGCGGCGGCCAAGGAGCTCGGGCGGATGGAGCCGGCGGCGCGCCAGGCGGCCCTGGCCGGCCAGAAGGAGCGCAAGGCCGAGCTGAAGGAACTCGAGCGGCGCGAGCAGGAGCTGCGGCGGCGGGTCGAGGAACTCGCCCTGTGGCTGCCGATGCCGCCGGCGCCGGAGGTGCCGGACGGGGCGGACGACGGCGACAACGTCGAGCTGCGCCGGTCCGGCGAGCCGCCCGTGTTCTCCTTCCCGCCGCGCTCGCACGTCGAGCTCGGCGAGGCCCTGGGGATCGTCGACATCCCCCGCGGCGTCCGCCTCGCCGGTACCCGCAACTACCTGCTGCTCGGCGACGGCGCCCGCCTCGAGCAGGCGGTCCTGCAGCTCGCCCTCCGGCACATGGAGGAGCGCGGCTTCGAGCCGGTCTCGGTCCCGACCCTGGTCAACGACGCCTGCATGATCGGCACCGGCTACTTCCCCGGCGGCGAGGAGCAGGCCTACCGCTGCGAGCGCGACGGCCTCAACTTGGTCGGCACCAGCGAGGTGTCGCTGACCTCGATCCACGCCGGCGAGGTGTTGGCCGAGGCCGACCTGCCGCTGCGGCGGATCGCGCTCTCGCCCTGCTACCGGCGCGAGGCCGGCACCTACGGCAAGGACACCAAGGGCCTCTATCGGGTCCACCAGTTCTGGAAGGTCGAGCAGGTCGTCGTCGGCCCGGCCGACGAAGAGTGGTCGCGCCGGGAGCACGAACGGATGCTGGGCCACGCCGCCGACTTCATGGACTTGCTCGGCCTGCCCTACCGGGTGGTGAACGTCTGCACCGGCGATCTCGGCCAAGGCCAGGTCCAGAAGTTCGACATCGAGACCTGGATGCCGAGCCGCGGCGGCTACGGCGAGACCCACTCCGCCTCCCGCTTCCACGACTTCCAGGCCCGACGCCTCGGGCTCCGCTACCGGCCGGCCGGGGGCGGCAAGCCGCGCTTCTGCCACACCCTGAACAACACCGTCGTCGCCTCGCCGCGGGTGCTGATCGCCCTGCTCGAGAACTACCAGCAGGAGGACGGCAGCGTCCGGATTCCGGAGGCGCTGCGCGGCTACCTGGGCAAGGACCGGATCGGGCCGCCGGCCGCCGGCCCG